>JAEEKL010000118.1 GCA_016282395.1 Bacteroidales bacterium | reverse complement strand
GGTGAAGGGCATCAGCAGGATGTCGCCCATGTCGGAGTGGCCGGTGCCGCTGAAGTGGGTGTGACTGAAGCCCACGATGGTCTTGTCGCGGTACTGGTAGCCGGCGCAGTAGTCATAGACGCCCGGCTGATAGCGACCGTTGATGTTGTGGGGAATGGTGTCCGTATCGGGACTCACCTGCACGCCCCCGAAGGGGTAGCACGCGCCGGGGAAGGTGTGCCCCATACCGTTGGTCCCGATCATCGGGTTAACATACTGGATATAATCGCGTTGCGCGGTTGCGGTCATCATGGCGAGAAGTATTATGGGGGTTAGAATCTTTTTCATTTCAGGAGATTTAGAGGCGGCAAAGATAGGATTTTTTTTCAGGGTTGAGGGTCTATGGGCAAGCGTTGGGAAAAATTGTATGAAATGGTCGAGTTATTGTATGAAAAGACGGGATTAGGCTCATCGAATCTACGTATATCACGTCATAATGTGTATTTTTGCCTCGTAAAAACAGGTATTTCTAAAACACATTATCTTTTTGATTTTCAAAGTTCTATCAAAACAATAACAAGTATAAATAACATTTTATGAAAAACAACCACAAGGCAATCACAACAATAATCATTGTGATAATGACACTCGCTTTTCTGACAGCGGGACATGCTGCCAACACAAGGGAGGATAACGACACATTGGCTGTCAAGCGGCAGATGTGTTTTCTGAAGAACTATTCCCATATTCAAGAAAAAGACTGTGGCCTGGCAGTCATTGCCGACCTTCCGGTGAAGGGTAGCAAATCGTTGGTTGACTCCATCACCGTGTTCCTCAACGAGGAGCTGTACGGATACTTCGACCCCAGCACAGAGAACAAACACCTTCTACCATACGAAAAGGTCTTTTCCTCCGACATTCCGCAATTGCTGAAACACTACCGCAAAGTTTACCGTCCGTATTTCGATGTGAAAAATCCGGATATGTGCGAGTTTGCGACCCACTGTCTTGAGCTGAACATGGTGGCGCAAACGGCTACATACGTGACATACGAGGTCGTTGATGTCTTTTTTGGCGAAGGTCTTGAAGAAGCCCGCACCTGGGTCACTTTTGCCAAATCTGACGGTCACAGACTGAGGGAGATTATCACCGATGACAATCTGGTTCGCTTCCTCCGGGAGCATCCGGACCGCAGGGATAATGGCGTGTTGGGCGATATTGTGACGTGCATGGAAAATGGTGATTTTTCCCGAAACGTTAATGCAGGGCTGCTGAACGACTCAATAGCATTCCAGTTTATATGGGCTCCTGGCATCTTTGATGACTCCAAGTATGATCTGGCACCGCTGAAGCCTTATCTCACAGAAAAGGCGCAGAAACTAGTTGAGGAAAGGTGAAAAAACATAAATACTTATGAAAATCTACATTGACAACGAAGAATGGGCCGGTTGTGTGCAGGAGACGGTTGACCTCCTGTTCCGAAAGGTGCTGAAACGGAAGAACCCTAAAACAATCCGTATTGTGGCGGGCGAGCCTGACGACAATTCGTTCGGTGGCAGAATCATCTTGCAAAAGTCGAACAAGGAGGAATTTTACATCAAATTGAATCACAACCTAATATGGAAAAAACAGGAGCATGAGAACTTGTTTCGGGACGTTCTCCTCCATGAATTAATGCATGAGGCTGACCTGAACATTCTCCTGAAGAACCATTTCTACAGGAGTGTGATTAAGGTTTATTCGGGAAATCTCCCTTACAAGCGGCTGAAGTGGGTTCTGTGGATGCTTGACCATTGCCGGGCGGAGGGCATTGCAGAGTTAGGCAACCGCCTGTTGGGACCCGAGGATGTTTTGCCTCTAAACAGCAGGATGGATTTCAAAGAGGTAAGATACCGTGCGCAAAAAGATGCCCAGTTCAACATGGATGCCGACGCTGAAGGACTCTCGCAACTGATGGAGAGGGTTATTGACATCGGAGAGGATCTGCCCAAGGGTCTTTTTGAGGAAATGCGGAACGGAGGCTACCGCTACGGGTGCTCCGTCATGCTACGGGTGCTGCGGAATCTCAAACTCATAAGCGAGACAGACGTGCAGCGGATCTGCACGTACATTCACACGAAAGGAAGACGCAGATTGGAGCAGGCTGGCGAGCCCTCTCTTTTCCCGGAAAAAGAGTTCAAACTGAGCAAGAAAGAGATAGGGATGGTGTTAAATGCCTGTCTGTCGGTGAATCTGCCAATGTATCTGGAAGGGCTGATACTTGACCGCGAAGGGAAGCCCATGGTCTCGGTGACGCAATTGCTGACACTGTGCGGAGATGTGCAGGGGTATCGTCAGGATGACAGAATCGCCCTGTTCGCCAAGCTTGTCAACACTCCGCAAAGGACGGTGGCGGACTTCAACAAGGCGATGCGGGTGCTGGCCGGCAGCCCCCTGAAGGAGGAATCTATAGACCGCCAAATACGCTGGTATCAGGAAGATGACCCCGGATGGCCCACCTATTTTGGATTCATTGACAAGATAAACCGGTTGTACGCACTCTATAAGGAGCATACGGCCGCAGGACGGAAAGATCTGGCTCGGGTCGCGAACCACGCCCTGCACTACTTCTTCCGGGTCAAGGATATGATTGGGGACTTTGTGCCCGCATTCGGATTTGTGGACGATTTGCTTGTTGTGGATATGGCGATGGAGATATTGGATTCGTAATTTTATATTTGCACAAAAATAAAAACTCAGACAATGAAAAACTTTGACATCGCCTCCAAAGCGGAGAAAGGACGTAAAAAAGACCGTGGCGAACGCAACGGCGACTGCTGCAGCTGGATTGAGGAAAACAGCTGCGTGGTGATGGCGCTGGCCGACGGTGTGGGCCACTGTACCAACGACTACGAAGCGGCGCAGACCACCTGCAGCCAGTTTATCGAGAAATGCCGGAAAGCCCTGCAAAACGGCGACCGGTTGGACGAATCGAAACTACGCCGGTTTTGCGAGGAAATCGACCCCGTCTTAGCACGGAAGAATGAAATGGCCTGCTTCTGCGCAATCGTCTGGATACCAGGAGAAAACGAGTCCGTCTGGTTCCACGTCGGCGACACCCGCATCTACCGGTACAGCTACCGTGAAGGGATGTGCCAGCTGACAGAGGACGACCACGGGACGCCCATCGCCGTGAAGATGAACGGGAAAGTCCATACCGACCACGGCTCGGTGGTCACAGCCACACCCATCAGCAGCGCCATCGGGGACATGAAGCGCGAATTCCACACTGGACGGTGCGATTTCCTGCCAAGCGAGAGCCTCATCCTCTGCTCCGACGGCATGTACGGAACCGCCAACTTTGCGCAAGTCGTCCGGGAGTTGCTGTCCAAGGTCGATATGGAGGAAGCCGTATCCAAGGTCACCACCACCGACGAGGACGACTATTCGCTGCTCGTCCTCCGGCGCACCGACGACGACGGGGCGGCATGGACGGCGGAGGAGCTGTGTGACGAGTTCGACGCTCCCCAAGCGACACTTCCCCCGCACATCCTGATAAAGAAGGTGGAGAAAAGCCTCACGGACGGCGTCCTGCAATCCGGGCACGAAGAAGCGCTGACCGAACTCACCGAGCTATGCCGCAACAAACGTCTCTTCCTCGCCCCTGACGACATCTCACGCATTCTCGCTGCCGCAAGGGGACGTTACGACAGCCTTCCCGGTAACAGCCCGTGTAAAAAAGATGCCGAGCGGCTGGTCGTGGCGTTGCAGCGGTACGCGGCGGATGCGAGGAGGTTTGGGTAAGAAGCGACAAACCCGCTATTGAGCGCGGTGGGCTTAATTTGAACGGATAGCTTGAATAATGGTCACACTTGGGGAAATTTGGCGGGATATAAATTCCATTTCGCAAACTTGGTGTTCGGTGTTGGATTTTTTGTATTTTTGCAAGTAAAAATATTTGGTGAAACGTTTCTCGAAAACGTATTCCAAATTGCAAAAGCGAAGGAAGAAAATTGTAGTTTATGCTAGTTCAATTCCTCATAAACGGCATCATCACAGGCATCCTCTATTCCCTGCTGGCAGTAGGGTTCGCGCTGGTGTATAACACCACCCGGCTGTTCCACATCGTGGCAGCAGCCATCTACGTGTTTGCCGCATATATGTTCTACCTTTTCGCCGTCACTTTCGGGATGCCCGTGCTGGTGGCCGCGATCGTCGCCATCACCCTCACGATGGGACTGAGCCTGCTGACCGACATCGCCGTCTATCGCCCGCTGAAGAACCGTAAGGCATCCAACAACGTGGCCATGATTGCCTCCATCGGCATGATGACCGTGATTGTCAATCTGCTGGCTATGTTTTTCGGCAACGAGACCAAGGTGATCGACAATACCATCCACCGCTCTTTCACCCTCGGCAGCGTCATCATCACCACCCCGCAGATGTGGCAGTTGGTGGTCGGCGGCCTGGTGATCGCGGCATTCCTCGTCTTCATCGGAATGACCTCCTGGGGCGTCCGCTTCCGGGCGTTGAGCGCCGACAGCGTCCTCTACGAAACGATGGGCTACAACACGGCGCACACCCGCACTTTCGTCTTTTTGATGAGCGGAGCCTTTATCGCCCTGGCAAGCTGCCTGACGGTTTACGACGGAGGGTTCGATCCCCACGTTGGCATGGATGTCCTTATCAGCGCTATCGTGGCGATGATTCTCGGCGGTACTGGCCGCTTCGGAACCTGCATCCTCGGCGGTATCACCTTAGGTGTCTTGCAATCATTGGCAGTCTATCAGTTTTCTTCCAACTGGCAAAATGCCGTCACTTTTATCCTTTTATTGATATTACTATTCCTGCGGCCTCAAGGTATTGCGGGTTATAAACAACGCACTGTCTGATGGAATACCTGCTGCACATAGGAATCATGCTCTGCATCTACATCATCTTGGTGTTGAGCACTAATTTGACGGTGGGGATGGCCAATCTGCTGACGATGTGCCAGGCGGCGTTCTACGGCGTGGGCGCGTACATCGGCACCTATTTCCTGATGCAATTCAACCTGCCGTTCGTCGTCATCGCCCTGATTGTGATGCTGGCGACAGGCTTGACCAGCCTCATTATCTCGTATGCCTCGGTGAAGTTGAAAGGCGACTACTTCATATTGGGAACCCTTGGTTTTCAGATGGTTGTCTATACCATTCTTTACAATTGGGTCAATGTGACCCGGGGACCTTACGGAATCCCCGGCATCCCGAGCATCAAGTTGCTTGGCATCTGGAGCCTAACAGGTATCTACGCCTATTTCTTTTTCTCATTGGTGCTGACTGTGGCCGTAGCACTCCTTTTCAGCTATTTGCAACGTTCATTCTGCGGCAGGATGCTGAAAGCCTGTCAAACTGACGAACCATCTTCGCAGGCATCTAATCAGAGCATTGCGAAAGTGAAAATTGGGGCGTTCTTCATTTCGGCAGCCTTCGCAGGCATGGCCGGACTGGTTTACGCCTCCTACGTGAGCTATATCGACCCCACGAGCTTCACCTTCGACGAAAGCATCTTCATCATCACGGCTCTCTTCATCGGCGGCGTCGGCAGCCGCGTGTGGGGCCCGATAGCGGGTGCCGCCGTGGTGGTCATTCTTCCCGAACTGCTCCGGTTTGTCGGCCTTCCCGACGCGGTGGCCGCCAACCTACGGCAGGTGATTTACGGCTTGGTTTTGATAGTGTTGATGTTCGTGCGTCCGCAAGGACTGCTGGGCGACGCCAAACTAAAACAGGAACCAACTCCTCCGAGCGTCGAAAAACCTGCCCCGGCAAAAACTTCCCCATACACGAACTGCTCGAAAGAATAAAAGTCCAGAAGAAACGCTTCATCCGACTTTACGGCGACCCCGAAGAGGTGGATTACAGTTTTCTGCTGAAGCATCTGAAGTAATAATTCTGTAATTTTGCTGCGTCATATTTTCAGATTATGTTCAACGGACCTCGCAGGGTCTGGAAGTGTGACGCGGAAAGGTTAAAAACAGAGATCCCCTATATGCTTTTCAAAATCCAAGTAGAGGCTTAGCGTTTTTTTACTATCTTTGCGCCAAAATTATTACGGATGGAAAGATTCTTCAACACCGCTGGACCGCAGACTTCTGACAGCTACACTATCGACCCGTTGAGCCGGTTCGATCTGGAGGATGTTTCGCTGATGATCCGCCAAAAGCGCTATTTCGTGCTGCACGCCCCCCGGCAGACGGGCAAGACCACCTGTATGCTCGCCCTTCGCGATTACTTGAACCAAGAAGGTGACTATATCGCCGTCTATGCCAATGTGGAGGGCGGACAGGCTTCGCGAAACGATGCGCAAAGCGTGGTGAAATCCACCGTTGACACGCTGGCAGAACAGTTTAGAGGTGTCGTTAAAAACGATACGCCCTTGCAGATTCGTGATGAGGTGCAACAAGTGGGTAAAGATTCGATGTTAGCAACTTATTTGCGCCGCCTGTCGGAAAAAATGGCTAAACCTATTGTCCTTATCTTGGACGAAATCGATGCCTTGGTGGGCGACAGCTTGGTCGCCATTCTCCGCCAAATCCGTTCAGGCTATGCAGACCGTCCAGCTTCATTCCCGCAGAGCATCATTCTCTGTGGTGTGCGCGATGTGCGCGACTACCGCATCGTGCTCTCCAACCAGGACATCATCACGGGCGGCTCTGCTTTCAACATCAAAACGGAGTCGCTTCGGTTAGGCAATTTCTCAAAAGAAGAAATACATGAGCTTTACATGCAACATACCCGTGAGACGGGTCAAGAGTTTGACGAGGCCTGTTTTCCCATGATTTGGGATGCCACCGAGGGGCAGCCGTGGTTAGTTAATGCTTTAGGACGGGAGGTTACATATAAAATCCGCGAAAACCGCGACCGCAACGTCCGCATCATCCCCGAGATGATTGACAAGGCTATCGAGAACATCATCTATCGGAGGGACACACACATCGACATCCTCATCGACAAGTTGGAGGAGCCTCGGGTGCGGAGAGTCATTGAACCGATGCTGGCCAATGAAGACGAAGTGAGTGAGGCATTGATTCCGACGGATGATATTCAATATGTGGAGGATATGGGGCTGATCAAGCGTGAACGAGGCAAACCCCGTCGTATCGCCAACGGCATCTATCGTGAAATCATCCCCCGTGAGCTCACATGGAGCACACAAGATGCACTGACACAGCAGTCCCAATGGTACCAGAACCCCGACAATAGCATCAACGTGGAAAAACTGCTGCTTGATTTCCAACAGTTCTTCCGCCAGAATGCGGATGCCTGGATTGGCAGATTCGACTACGCCGAGGCCGGACCGCAGCTGCTGCTACAGGCTTTCCTGCAAAGAATTGTCAATGGCGGAGGCTACATAGACCGCGAATACGGTTTGGGGCGCAAACGCACCGACCTGCTCATCCGAAAGCCGTTGACCGACCACTACGGCGGTCCTGTTCAGCGTGTGGTTTTAGAATTGAAAATCAAGCGGGGCGACCTTGACAAAGTGATTCAGAAAGGTCTGGAACAGACGGCAGACTATATGGACAGGGTGGGTTCTGTGGACGAAGGCCACCTCATCATCTTTGACCGCACCCAAGAGAAGACATGGGACGAGCGCATCTGGCACCAACCCTACGAATATGCCGGGCGCACGATTGTGGTGTGGGGGATGTGAGGCCGTGAACCTGTATATGCAAATAACAAACCGTCTTGATTTTTAAGTCGACAAATACGTGCAAACTTTTAGATGGGGAAAAATTTGAAGTTTTGTCATGTACTAAGAGAGTTTTTGATAAAAGAAAATTATGTATCTTTACGACACCATATTTTCAGATTCTGTTTAACGGACCTCGCAGGGGCTGGAGATGTGGCGTGAAAATGATAAAAACAGAGATTTCCTTTATTTCAAAACAATCTGTAATATTATGAGAAAAATTTACGTTTTACTTGCGATTTTCGCAACTTTTATTCTTGCTCTCGCGTGCAATTCGAACCAACCCAGCAAAGAGCAGCTGGTGGGAACATGGGTGCATCCCATTCAAGCTGGGACCGTCAGCATTAACGACAGCAAAGAGGTCACTCCCGTTTACAACAATGAGATTTTCACATTCAACGAAGACGGAACTTTTGTTTTTGGCGAATATGGTGATTCTCTATTATATGAGGTTACGGGAATATGGGAAGTGTCCACTGACAAAAAAAACATAGTGTTTTCTTATGAAGATGGGGAAACCAGCAGCATTGATATAAGAGAGTTCGATGGCACCTCCTTTATTACTACCTCAAGGGAAGGCAACGATTTTAAGTTTACCAAAAAATAAAGTTCGAGCTCTCGCCCGACATCGTCACCAACGAGGCGGAACTCCGACTGGATTTGGACTTGCACGATCTGGAACGTCGGGGAGATTGTCGCGTTGACGGAATGGCTGATGCGACAAAAATGAAAAAACATTTGCAATTCTTGGCATCATACTTTTTCTTTGCGCCTTTTTGACAACCTCCTGCTTTGACGTACTTGTTGTCTGTGTAGATGTTCAGTTCGGGATCATAGTTTGCTTTCTTGACCAAATATCAGCTTTTGAAAATTTTTTAATAAGTATTTGATAATTAGTGGCTAACTGTAGTTGTGATCATGATTAAGAGGAATGATTTTCAATAATTTGTCGTATCCAAGTTGAATATAATACGAAATGATTATTGATATTGGAAAAACAATTCCCGCCATATAGACCCACTTAATCCACTGTATTTCGGGATTCCAGATTAACTCTCCAAACCAAAAGAAAAAACGATGAAACATATAGCAAGCCATACTTGCATAACTAATGTTGGTCATAACACTGGTCATAACACCACCTTTCCCAAATATATCATCAGTAATAAATTCAGAAACGAACAGAATGGCAAACACGCCAAATCCCGCAAACAATCTGATATATGTTTTACCGGGTTCGTAAATTTGAGTTATTGCACAAAGGATGATGAATATTATTATTGTAAGCCACTTGATGAACGGTGATTTCTTGAATTTCCAATCAAAATAAGGAGCAGATACCAATCCTATAAGGTAGAAGAGCATGTTGAACGTTAATCGCCAATCTGTCGATGGGAAAAGAACTCCCAATGCCATTACTATAAAAATAACAATCAACGCGCTAATAAAACGCCAACGAAAACCTTTTCTACACACCAATGGGGTAATGATATAACATACCAAAATGACAGGTATATACCATAAGGTCAACGGTCTTGGTTCGATAAAAGGGGAGAGACAAAGCATGCCATTCAAGGAGGACCTTGAATTGTTGAAGCCTATCAAATACAGCAGAATTGCCGCTGCAATAAATAAAGGAAAAACTCGAAGAACCCTCTTTTTATAAAAGATCCATAGCTCTTGCCTGTTTTTAAAACAATATTTTGATCCTAACAGATAGCCTGATGTGAAAGAGAAAAGGCCCAAACAGGCTGATGTCACAACAGCACACCAGGGAATAACACTTGCGGCCAAAACTTCGGTATGTATGTATGCATAAAGATGACAAAAGGCGACAATGAATGTCATACAAAGCACCCGCGCAATGTCAAAACGATAATCCCTATTCATTATCAATGTTATATTAACGTGAGTTTGATATATTTTAATTTGCTAATAATAAACGGAATTTTATTTTTTAGACTCCCCATTCCTTTGGACGTTTTTTTTCGTTCCTAATATAACTACTTTTCATGGAAGAGGCCGCAGGGCAGCCCCTTCGGGTTGAAAGGTCAATTTGTTATTTCTGTCTGGCAAAAATACATTTTTTCTCATTGTTCACGACACTTTCTTGTAAACTTCATCAGGGATGGCTGCGAGGTACATGAAACCGTGACGCATATTCACCGACTGCGTCAGGCATTGCATATCAGTGGTTGGATGAATCGCCAGCGGATGTATTACGACGCAAGGATGCGTCGGCTCCTAAGCCACGTCAACTCGCCCCCCAAAAAAGTTGATGCGTAAGCCCTGCGTGCCACCCCGCCTCGCAAAATGCTATCCGAATTTTGTGTAATTTTGCATCCGATTCGCAAAATGAATAAACTGTTGAAAATAGTTGTATTGCTGACAGTTATGTTGGTGTCAGGTGTTACTGGATGGGCGCAAACCAACCGCGACAGCCTCCGTGCGCGACGGTTGCAGGAGGTCAACATCAACGCCGATGCGCCGCAGAAGGTTTTTTCGGGACCGGCGGCAGTGCAGCAGATCTCAGCACAGCAGATCAAACAATTGCCAACTTTGCAATTGTCTGATGCCCTGAAGTATATGTCGGGCGTGGTGGTTCGCGATTACGGTGGCACCGGCGGTATGAAAACGGTCTCCGTGCGCGGCCTCGGCACCCAGCATACCGGCGTGGCCTACGACGATATCGCCCTCACCGACTGCCAGACCGGACAAATCGACCTTGGGAAACTCTCCCTTGAAAATGTCGCTTCCATCGCTCTTGTAGTCGGACTGGACGATAAAATTTTTGTTCCCGCCAGATTATTTTCGTACAGCAGCCTTCTTAAAATCAACACGATAAACATTATCCCCGAAAAACCGTTCAGTTTTCGGGTGGGCGGCACGGTAGGCATGTATGGGCTCTACTCCTTGCAGGCCGGTGTCACCCATAAGGTGCAGTCCAAAAAGCGCGATGACCGGATCTTTTTCTGGAACCTGTCGGCAGATGCCATGCGCTCCAAGGGAAATTACCCTTACACGCTCCATTATGGCGGCGTTCATGACAGCGTTTCTCACGAGATTCGTAAAAATGCCGAAACAAGAACGCTGAATACGGAGTTTAACGCGGTCTGGCAGATAGACATGACGCAACGGTTCAATGTCAAGCTCTATTACTACAATTCGGCTCGAGAACTCCCTTCCGCCACCATCTTTTACAATTCTGATTCCCATCAGAAACTATGGAATCAGAATGCTTTCGGACAAGTGCATTACCATAAATATTTCAATGACCGTTGGGCTTATCAGGCTAATCTGAAGTTCAACTACGACTACACGCGCTATTATGACCCCGATTATCTGAATTTGGCAGGTTTTTTGGATAACCGTTACCATCAGCACGAGAGCTATTTCTCGAATACGGTGATGTATTCTCCCATTATCGAGAAAGATTCGCTCAAGCGTGTCCGAAAGCTGCAATTGGCTTTGGCACAGGATGTTTTCTTCCAGCAGATGCGGGCAAACTCTTTGGATTACCAGCACCCTGGACGGCTGACTTCCCTTACCTCTTTGTCCGCTATCTTGGCCGGAAATCGTTGGAAGCTGAATGCCAACCTGCTGTTTACTTACGTCAACAACATCATACTGGAAAATCCGGAAATGCAGGATTTCACCCATTTTTCGCCTTCTGTTGGCGGGTCGGTGGAGTTGACCAAAACGCTGCATTTGCGCTTCTTCTACAAGAATATTTTTCGAATGCCGACCTTCAATGATTTGTACTATCGCGAGGTGGGAAATGTAAACCTCAATCCTGAAAAAACGCATCAGTGGAATTTGGGATTGGTGCTAAAGGAGGCGCATCTTGTCGCTGGCAGGATTACCGTGTCCACCACGTTAGACGGCTATTTCAACATTGTGAAGGACAAAATCGTGGCGTTCCCGTCGCACAACCTATTTTCCTGGACGATGCTGAACTACGGCAAGGTGTATGTGGCAGGGGCGGAGTTGAACACTTTCTGGCAGTATCGCATAACAGGCCGGTATATTCTTCGGTTGAACGGCAATGTCACCTATCAAAAGGCGGTTGACCGCACCGATGAAAACGGTAAGACGTTCAATCACCAAATTCCATATACGCCGTTGTGGTCTGGGTCGGCGAGTTTGAGTTGCCAAACCCCGTGGGTGACGGTCGCTTATGCGTTTATTGCCTGTGGGAAGCGGTATGCTTTGACGCAGAATATCCCCTCCAACGAGGTTTCTGGCTATTTCGACCACAGTATCACTTTGAGTCACGATTTCGATTTCCGCAAATCCACACTTGGGCTTAAGTTAGAGTTGCTGAACATCGCCAATAAACATTACGAAATCATCCGCAATTACCCGATGCAGGGCTTCGGGATGCGTTTCAAAGTGGTCTATGATTTCGGACGGTAAGAAATAAAGGTCATTTTTATAAATCAGGTTTACAAAAAAAGGTGGGGCAAGACTGCTCCACCTTCATTTTTATCTGGATTCGAAAATTAGTCGGCCAAACCGTGGAAGACATCGAAAACGTCGTCTTTAAGTTCGTAATACACCGCGTTGCTCGGCTCTTCCACCGTTGTTTGGGTCTTGTTTTGCGCGGAAGCAAACAAGTTTTCATCACGTTTGATGGCCGGTTCGCCTACCATTTTGGCGAAAATCTCATCATCATCATAGTCACCACCGTTGAAATTGGGGGTGTTTTGGGAAGACAGATCGGGGAATTGGAAATCTGTGATCGAAGGAGTGTTCGGTTCAAAGCCAGATAGTTGTTCCATGTCAACAGGTTCTGCCACAGCTGCAGGTTGTTCGATATGCTCTGCGGCCGGCGTTTCGATGTTGATTTCGGGTACATTGGTTTGGACATTCTCCTCCGTGGTGTTCACGATGGTTTCGCCAGTGGTGTTGATGACGATTTCGGACTCCTCCACATGGGCATTGTCGAAATTGGTGACCACGAGGGAGAGTTTGAGGCTGTCACCCAGCGTCTCGTCCAGTCCGTGACCCCAGATGAGGTGGACGTTTTCGGACTGCATTTCGTCGAAACGGTCTTGGAGAACTTCCAGTTCGCCCATGGTAATCTGTTTTGACGGACCGTATGTGACGAAGAAGAGGAAGTTCTTGGCATTGCTGATGTCAGCGTTTTCGAGCAGAGGACAGTTGAGCACCTCGTCGAGCACTTGCTGCACGCGGTCTTCACCTTGTGCCGTGGCAATGCCTAAGAGCGCCTTGCCGCTGTGTTCCATGATGGTCTTCACATCGTTGAAATCGACGTTCTGACCGTAGGTGACGGTGATGATCTCGGCTACGCACTTCACGGCGTTTTTGAGAATGTCATCCACTTGGGCGTAGGCTTCGTTGATGGGCAGGGAGTTATAGTACTTCATGAGGTTTTGGTTGTTGACGATAATGAGTGAGTCAACATATTTGCTCATTTCTTCGATGCCCTCGGTAGCGGCGTTCATAATGCGTTTGCCCTCGAATTTGAAGGGTTCGGTGACGACGCCCACGGTGAGGATGCCCATCTCTTTGGCGACTTTTGCGACCACTGGGGATGCGCCGGTGCCGGTGCCTTTGCCCATGCCGGCGGCGATGAAGAGCATTTTGGTGTTCTCACCGATGAACTCTCTGATTTCTTTTTCCTTTTCGGTGGCGTATTTTTGTGCCACTTCGGGGTTCGCGCCTGCGCCGAGGCCGTTGCCCAACAAAAGTTTCTCTTGGATCTTGCATGCGTTCAGGTGGCATTTGTCGGTGTTGCAGACCAGATAGTCAACACCTTGGATGCCTTCGGAATACATGTGTTGCACGGCGTTGCTGCCGCCTCCGCCCACGCCAATCACTTTGATGTCGGCGGTGTTCTCTTTAGCTCCGAAATCGGGTGTAAAATTGATAGATTCTGTCATATCGTTTTTCATTATTACTTACAAGGTTAGTGGTTTTGGCTTTTAAGAAATCTGTTCAAACAGTTTGGTCAGGGTGTTTTTCAATTCGCCCCAAAGTCTGTGACCTTTTCTGTCCTCGTCATCGGGTTTGGGTCTTGGATTCGGTATGGGATTGTCACCAAGTTCATTCACAATATCAACGCCTTTTTCATCGCCCAAATGGATGTCTTTGGTTTGTTGTTCGATACCGTATTTGAGCAATCCGAGGGCAGTGGAATATTGGGGCTGTTTCAGTTCGTTGGACAGGGAGTCGGAGAATCCTACGCAAGGTATGCCGGGACGGGTGTTGAGGCCGAGGTCGTATTGGCAGAGTTCGATGATGTGCCGCAGTTTGGAACCGCCTCCGGTGAGTACGAGTCCGGCACCGTTCTGGAGCATCTTCATGCAGCCGGAATTTTCCAGTTCTTTCTTCACATAACCCAAAATGTCGTTATGCACGCGGCTATAGATGATTTTGGCCAGCTGTTCGTCGGTGATGCGAAGAGGCGTCTGTTGGTGCGGGCGCATGATGGTGCTCACGCGGTTGGGGTTGCTCTTGGCCGGTATGCAGCTGCCGTGGTTGATTTTGAGTTCCTCGGCAGTGTCTTCCGGGATTTTGCAGACGTTGGCGATGTCCTTGGTGATGACGGAACCGGCGAAGGGAATCACCTTGCAGAATTTAGGGTGACCGTTCTGGAAGATGACCATGTCGGTGGTGCCGCCGCCGATGTCAATCAGGGCGACGCCGCGTTGTTTCTCCTCTTCGGTGAGACAGGCCAGTCCGGAGGCCACAGGCTCCAGAATCAGGTCTTCCGTTTCAATATTGACATTGGAGATACAGGTGTGTATCTTCTTGATTTCCTGATAATTTCCAGTGATAACCTGATAGTAGCCCGTGATTTTCGATCCGAGTTCGCCAACAGGTTCCATGGATTCGTGGCAGGCTCCGTCGGCGGAGTCCTCAATCACGTATTTTTGCGGAATGATGGCGATGATTTTCTGGTCGGGCGGAAGGGCGATGTTCTCCACGTCTTTCTTCATCGAATCCAGTTCCTCCTGGGTGATCAGCGCGTTATGGTTGGAGCGGAGAATGTAGTGTTTGCAGTTGGTGGTGCGGATGTGGCGCGCGGCGATGCCGGCATAGACACTGCCGATGCTGTCCATCCGGGCGTGGCTCGAGGCAAGCTGCACGGAGGTCTTGATGCTCTCCTGCGCCTTGAGCAGGTTCATGATGAGGCCGAACTCCACGCCTTTGGAGGCCGATTTCCCGTGACCGAGAATCTCGATTTTGCCTCTGTTGTTGAGATAGCCGATGATAGTGGCCACTTTGGTGGTGCCGATGTCAAGACCCACGATGAGGTCGCTCGCCATATTGTTGGTTTCAAAACTGTTGGAAGAGTAATTTTTCTCCATACGCGCGGTTATTTTCTTGTTGCTATAATTCTGTTCTTGTAACGGGCGTCCAGTTGGGCGTAAGTGTTGTAGCCCTTGTGCGAAAGCCCTTTCTCGTAAACCGTCTTGAGGTTTTCGAGTTTTTCGTCGGCGTTGTCCATGTTGCCGAAAAGGATGGTTTGCCCGCCCACGGTCGTTGTCAGCTCCATTTCATTGCGACTGTTGAGGAATATCTGGCGGAATTGAGCTTGGTAGAAGTCGTTTTCGTTGATTTTCCGGGTCAGGGCCAGGGCTTCCTGGAGTTTGCCGGGGGCTTTCTTTCCCGCTTTGAAGTTGTCGGAGACGTTGCCGTTGACCACCATCAGGTAGTCCTTCATCTTCATGGTGAAGGGGACCACCTCACCTTTGCTGTCCACAAAATAATGTTCACCGCTCGGGGTGAACACATGCAGGACAATCTCCCTCAACGTATAGTCGATTACCAGTTTCTTGCCGGCGAAATGTACGAAATTCACCGTCTCGATGAACGGGTTGTTCTTCAGGAGGGTGGCGACTTCCCCGAGGTCGATTTCCTTTATCGATTTCCCGATGATTTCAATTTTCGCATCTGACAGCAGGGATTCAATGTCGGCTTGGGAGAGAATTACGCTTTCGTTTTGTGTGTGCGCCACCGCTTGAATGCGTTCGCACTGCTGCCTCGGCATTTTTACAAATGCCAAAATCAGCACCACTAACAAAGTGACGCTCAGTAAGATACGAACTATCGGCTTGACATATTTCATCAGAAACGCGCAATTACTTTTAATCTGACAAAATTAAAAATAATATACGTTTAATATTAATTTTTCCGATAAAATAATAAACACAAAATTGTTGAAAATGACACCCTGTTTTGACGGTTTTCAGTCGTTGCGTTTGTCCAATCCCCAGAGCAGTTTTTCGCGAATGGTGGAGTAGAAATTGGTGTTGTCGAAAAGGACGGTTTGGATGGTGAATTTTTCTTTGCTGATGCGCAATTTGACGTTGTCGTTCAGGATAAGCCGCTGGGTGTCAACGCAGAGCGAATATCTGCCACCCCGTCCGCTGACGGCAATGTCCAAAACTTGTGTGGCAGGAATCACTAACGGGCGGACGCTGAGCGAATGGGATGCGATGGGGGTGAGCACCACCACATCGGTTTGCGGGTGCAAGATGGGACCGCCGCAGCTCATGGAGTAGGCCGTGGAGCCCGTCGGGGTGGCCACAATCAGCCCGTCGGCCCAATAAGTGTTGATGTGCTTTCCGTCGGTGGTGACGGTGATGGCGTTGATGGAGTCGCTGTCGGTGGCGCGGATGGTCACGTCGTTGACCACAAAGTGCGTGTCCAAGGACAACGGCTCACTGCCCTCGATGTGGAGCAGTGAGCGCGATTCCAAGGAGTATTTTTTTTCTATGAGCATCCGGATGGATGCTTCGAAGTTGTCCTTCTTGATGGCTGACAGGAAGCCGATGCGCCCCGTGTTGATACCGACTAACGGGATGTTCAGGTCACCGATAAGGTTGGCGGCGTCAATAAAAGAACCATCACCACCGATGGAAACCATAAAATCCACACCATCAATCTGTTGCAAATCCAAATAAGTTTCAAAACACTGAAAATCAGAGCTTTTTGAAGAAATATTCTTATGCAACACTACCCCGCAGCCGTTTTGCCGCAGGAAATCAATGACGGTGTCGGTGAAAGGCTGTTGCCCGGTACCGGCGCGACTGTAGAGCGCGAACGTGAGCATTACACGTATTCCTGGATTTCGATTTCCTTGTTCAGAATCATGTTGGCATTCAAGGCCATAGCTGCCATTTCGTCTTCACCGGGATAGACGGCCACGGGAGCAATCCATTCCACGTATTTTTTGATGCGATTGACGACGGGTTTGCCGTATGCGATGCCGCCGGTGAGGATGATGGCATCCACCTTGCCCTTGAGTACGCAGGCGTTCTCGCCGATCTGTTTAGCCACTTGGTAAGCGAAAGCCTCTTCGAGAAGTTCGGCTTTCGGGTCGCCGGCGATGGCAGCCTTCTCCACAGCGTAGGCGTCGTTGCTGCCGAAATAGCCCACATAACCGCCCTTGCCGACGAGCATTTTCTGCATATCCTGCTGGGTGTATTTGCCGCTGAAGCAGGCTTTCAAGAACTGGTTCATCGGCAGGGAGCCGGAACGCTCTGGTGAGAACGGACCTTCGCCATCCAAAGCTTGGTTCACGTCGATGACTTTGCCTTTCTCGTGCGCACCGACACTCACGCCGCCGCCCATGTGGGTGATGATGAGGTTGAGCTCTTCGTATTTTTTGCCGTTGTCTTTGGCATACATGCGACCGATGGCCTTGTGGTTGAGGGCGTGGAAAATGGACTGCCGCACGAAATCCGGATGTCCCGAAATGCGGGCGATTTCCTGCATCTCATCGACCATCACGGGGTCGGCGATGTAGGCGCACTCTAAACCGATGTATTTGGCGATGCTGTCGGCGATAAGTCCGCCAAGATTGCAGGCGTGCTGTCCGCTATAGCCCATCTTCAGATGCTCAAGCATTAGGTCGTTGACTCTGTAAACACCTGATTTCAGGGGTTTCACGAGACCGCCGCGGCCCATCACGATGTTGATGTCATGCAGGTTGAAGCCTTCGGCCTCCAAGGTGGAGGTGATGATGTTCTTACGGAATTCGTATTGGTCGGCAATCGTATGGAATTGCGACAATTCTTCCGTGCTGTGTTTGATGTTTTTCAAAAATATTTGCTCGTTGCCGTCGAAAATGGCAACTTTGGTGGAGGTTGCTCCGGGGTTGATAGCGAGGATTTTTTTCATTATTATACTATTTAGGTTAAATTTTATTCTCCTGTTTCTGGATAGTCTTCGGGGTTGGTGGACACTTTTTTCACATTGCTGTAGGAGAGTCCTGCGCTGTTTTTCACGTAGGCGCATACATAGTAGGTGGTGTCTTCGATAGGCAGACTGAATTTTGCCGTGAACGTGTCGGCTTCGGAATGGGTGTTGACAATCACTTGCGTGGTAAATACGTCATTGAGGTTCGGAAAAGTGTCTTGCCGGAAACAAAACCCTTGTTCCATATAGTAGTCGCAACCGCCGTTGTCAGTGATTATCGCGGTAACGGCCAATTGTTTGTCTTTGTAATTGTAAGTATTGATTTCGGAAACTGCTGTTCCGAATTTTGTGCATCCGGTGAGTGTCATCACCGCGCAAAAGCATAGTGTCATTAATCGTATTATCTGTTTCATTTTTCTAAAAAATTTCACGGTGGCAAATATACAAAATTTTTTGACGTAAGACGTAGGACTTGAGACGCAAGAACTTTGGACGTTTTTTTACGTTTCAAGTCCCTAAACAATTGTGAATTATGAATTATGCATTGTGAATTGAAAAAATCGTATCTTTGCGGCTTAATAATTTTAAAACCTAAATACTATGGCATTAGCAATTAACAATGAGAATTTTGAGACTCTGATCAAGGGCGACAAGCTGGTCGTCATTGATTTCTGGGCAACCTGGTGCGGCCCGTGCAGAAGCATCGCTCCCATCGTGGAGGAGGTCGCCGCCGAGTTTGAAGGCAAAGCCGTGGTCGGCAAGTGCGACACCGACGAG
>JAEEKL010000117.1 GCA_016282395.1 Bacteroidales bacterium | reverse complement strand
GCGCAGGAGATCTCCGCCATGATTCTGCAAAAGATGAAGAAAACGGCTGAGGATTACCTCGGCCAGGAAGTGACGGAAGCCGTCATCACGGTGCCCGCCTACTTCAGCGACTCCCAACGTCAGGCCACCAAGGAGGCCGGCGAGATCGCGGGCCTGAACGTGAAACGTATCATCAACGAGCCCACCGCAGCCGCTCTGGCTTACGGTTTGGACAAGAAGAAAGCCGATTCCAAAGTGGCCGTGTTCGACCTTGGCGGCGGTACCTTCGATATCTCCATCCTCGAGTTGGGCGATGGTGTCTTCGAAGTGAAATCCACCAACGGCGACACACACCTCGGCGGCGACGACTTCGACCACAAGATCATCGACTGGTTAGCCAACGAGTTCATGAAAGACTATAATGTGGATCTGCGTAAGGATGCCATGGCTTTGCAGCGTCTGAAAGAGGCGGCCGAGAAGGCCAAGATCGAGCTCTCCAGCTCCAACTCCCCGGAAATCCACCTGCCGTACATAATGCCGATCGACGGTGTTCCGCAACACTTGGTGCGCACCTTAACCCGCGCCCAGTTCGAGCAACTCTGCGACGACCTGATCCGCAAGACCATCGAGCCGTGTAAGAAAGCTTTGGCCGATGCTGGCTACAAGACCTCTGACATTGACGAGGTTATCCTCGTGGGCGGCTCCACTCGTATCCCCGCCATCCAGAAGGTGGTGGAAGACTTCTTCGGCAAGGTGCCTTCCAAGGGCGTGAACCCTGACGAAGTGGTGGCTATCGGTGCCTGCATCCAAGGCGGTGTGCTGAGCGGCGACGTGAAAGACATTCTGTTGCTTGATGTCACCCCGCTGTCACTCGGTTTGGAGACCCTCGGCGGTGTGATGACCAAGCTGATTGATGCTAACACGACCATCCCGACCAAGAAGTCGCAGGTGTTCACCACCGCAGCCGACAACCAGACCTCCGTGGAGATCCACGTGTTGCAAGGCGAGCGTCCCATGGCGGCCCAGAACAAGAGCATCGGTCGTTTCCACTTGGACGGTATCCCGGCAGCTATGCGCGGCATCCCGCAAATCGAAGTCACCTTCGACATCGACTCCAACGGCATACTGAACGTGACGGCTCACGACAAGGCTTCCGGCAAGGAGCAGAAGATCCGTATCGAGGCTTCCTCCGGCTTGAGCGATGACGAAATCAAGCGCATGAAGGCCGAAGCCGAGGCCAACGCCGACGCCGATAAGAAGGCCAAGGAGGAGATCGACAAGCTGAACAACGCTGACTCGTTGGTGTTCAACACCGAGAAGCAGCTCAAAGAGTTCGGCGACAAGATCCCCGCTGACGACAAGGCCAAGATCGAAGCCGCGGCTGCGAAACTGAAGACCGCGCACGACAACAAGGACTTCAACGGCATTGACACTGCCATGGCCGAACTGCAATCCGCATGGAACGAGGCTTCACAGAAGATGTACGCTCAAGGCGGCGGTGCTCAACAGCAACCCGGCGCCGACTTCAACGGCGGCTTCAACCAACAGGCCGGTCCGCAAGGCCCGCAGGGCGGCAACAGCGGCAACGATTCAGAGGTTCAAGATGTTGACTTCGAGGAGGTGAAATAATCACGAATAACCCCTGTAGAGACGTTTCCTGAAACGTCTCTATTGACGAGGTTCATCTTTTTTCAGAGACGTTTCAGGAAACGTCTCTACAATAATCCCAAACGGATGCTGATGATGAATCGGCACCCGTTTTTTTTTACTCTGAAATTTCGTACAGCAAGGTATGCAAAAAAGTGTTAGTTTTGCCGAATGAATTTTGAAGTTTCTTCTCGTATTTTACAATCTACATTTCCAGTATTTTGAAACAGAAATTCAACGCATTATGGGATGCTATGGACACGTTCCTCCGAACACCGGAAACGGTCACGGAGGGGCTCTGTCATGTGCGCGACGCGGTCGATATGAAACGCATCATGATTACCGTGATGATAGCGCTCTCCCCTGCCCTGCTGTTCGGTTGGTGGAATGTCGGCCTCCAACATTTCCTTGCCATCGGTGAACAAACATCCTTTTGGCCATGTCTTTGGTACGGTTTCCTGAAATGGTTGCCTTTGGTCATCGTGACCTACGTCAGCGGACTTGGAGTAGAGGTGCTGTTTGCCCAAATCCGCAAGGAAGAGGTCGCGGAAGGTTTCTTCGTCACAGGCTTCCTTATCCCGATGATTATGCCACCCGACGTGCCGCTGTGGATTGTCGCGGCGGCCACGATTTTCGCTGTACTTTTCGGCAAAGAAGTCTTTGGCGGTACCGGTTACAATTTCCTGAACCCGGCATTGTTAGCCCGCGCATTTGTCTTCTTCGCCTACCCGTCGGTGATTTCCGGCGACAAAGTTTGGATTTCCGGCGCGGACGCGGTCACCGGTGCCACACCCCTCGCTCTCGTCATGAACGGTCACCCCGAGGCGATGCCCTCCACGTGGGAGTTGTTCGTCGGCACCATCCCCGGCTGTATCGGCGAGACCTGCAAAATCGCCATCCTCATCGGTGCGGCCCTCCTCCTCTTCACCCAAGTGGCCGACTGGCGTATCATGCTCTCTGTCTTCATCGGCGGCTATGTGACGGCAGTAATCTTCCGAGTGGCAGGACTTTGCCCGATTACAGGTTATAACCAACTGTTAATGGGCGGTTTCCTGTTCGGCGCAGTCTTCATGGCCACCGATCCCGTGACTGCCACGCATACCCGCAAGGGCAAATACATTTACGGTCTGCTTATCGGCATCCTCGCCATCCTCATCCGCACCCTTAACAAAGGCTATCCGGAAGGGATGATGCTCGCCATCCTGCTGATGAACATCTTCGCCCCTCTCATCGACTGGTGCGTGATACAACGGCATATCAAACGGAGACGTAAGACGTTAGAAGTATGATTTATGATAATAATCGCAAATCACAGTTCACTAATCACTATTCACTAAATGAAGAAATTCAGTAACACCTACATATTTATATATATTACGACATTGGTCGTAGTGATTGCGCTGGTGCTTACGCTGGTTTCCACGGGGTTGAAGCCACGCCGCGACCTCAACAAACAAGCCGAGAAGTGCCAGCAGATTCTGCGAGCGGCCGGTCACGACATCGACCGGTCGAAAGCCGTGGAAGCCTTCTCGAACCTTGCTGAACCCTTGACCAATGACGGCCGCCAATACCGGATTATCTGCGCCGACGGTTCTAAAGGTATCGCGCTGCGCCTCGATGGGAAAGGTTTGTGGGGACCAATTTGGGGTTACGCAGTGATTTCAGAAGACAGCGCCACGCTCAAAGGCGTCGCCTTCGACCATAAGTCAGAGACCCCCGGCCTCGGCGCGAAAATCACAGAAGAGACGTTCCTGAACGCTTTCAAAGGAAAGAAACTCTACGACAAAAACGGCAATTTCGTATCTGTCAGGGTTTTGAAGCCGGGAACTTCCAATGAAATTGCAGAGGAAAACCGCGTGGATGCCATTTCCGGCGCAACGCTGACCTCGAAAGGAGTCGATAAGATGATTTCCGAAGGTTTACGACCTTAATTTTCCGCATTTCCGTATTTTAGCCACTTGAAACCTATTACGATGACCATTTTCGATTTTTTCAACATCCTTTTTTCCATTCCGAAGACGCTGCGCTTCAACCTGCATTATTTCCCGTTGAAAACAGCGTTAAAACTGCCGGTTTTCGTCTCGCACCGCACTTTCCTGCGCGAGTTGCACGGTATGGTGAACCTACCTTCGCAAACACGCACCGCTATGGTGAGAATCGGATTCGGAGATGTGGGGCACTACGACCGCAAACGTTCCAGAACCATCTGGCAGGTGAGCGGCATCGTCACTTTCGGAGGCACAACCGGCATCGGACACGGTTCCAAAATCTCCGTACGCGGCAAACTGACTTTCGGAAACGACTTTAACATGACAGCGGAAAGCACAATCGTGTGTGCCAAGGAAATCACCTTCGGAAACGACTGTCTGATAGGTTGGGATGTCCTTGTGATGGACACGGACGAACACCCTCTATTCGACAAGACTGGCAACCGCATCAACCCCGACAAGGCCATCGAAGTGGGAAATCATGTGTGGATTGGCTGCAAATGTACGCTGCTGAAAGGCGCGAAAGTTCCCGACAACACGACCATAGCGGCTGGCACCCTGTTGAAATCGGCGTTCACAGGCAGCAACCAAGTGATTGGAGGTAATCCTCCCTCTGTCTTAAAAAGCGAGGTGAATTGGGAGCATTGAGGTTTGCTTTTTTTATCGTAATTTCCCTACCTATCAGGTATAGTTAAGGTGTCAAGAACGCCAAAGACAAACGGAAACAAACGTTATTTCTTCAGCGCATCCCCTCGGTGCAAGCTCAACACCGCCATAAAGAGGGCAGCAAACGTGACAGCCTGCAAACGGTAGGTGAACCAAAAATGCTGATAACTATGGTTTGACAATGCAAAATACCAAATATAAGGCATCAAAGCTAAAAGAAGCAACAGTCCGGCCTTGAAACCGCCCTCCGGCCGAAACCGCAATGCACTAATCACAGACATGATCACAAGTGCAATAACCACAAAGCCCCAAGAAATCATGTTGAAATTCTGAACAATGGCATCCCATCGGGTGGAATCATCCGTTCCGACTCGATACAACGCCGCATCGGTGGCATCTTTCAACACATTCATGCCCAACACCGCACTGCCAACACCCCATTTGGTCACAAAAGTCAAAGCATAACCGACACCCCAAAGCAGACACCATCCTATCATACCCACGATAGTGTCACGATTCCGCAATTTTGCAACATCTTGCATGGAAACCCAAACAACCAACGGCCAGCCCAACGTGAGCAATGGGGTGGTCAATATATCAAAATAGCATGTCAGACAGGCAATTACAAAGAACAGCATGGCCAAGTACGACATATTGTCCTTATGTTGCACCACTAACACGCAAGCCACGAGCGAAAGGACTTGTGCAGGGAAAAACTGCATGGAAAACTGGGTCACAAACCCGTATGTCAGCAGCCAACTGAAAAGAAAGGCCAACGTTTTCGCAATACCAACATGAGCATAGAAAATGCAAAGGAAAAGGGCTAACAGCAGAGAGCTCGCCGCGAACATCAACCACTGCAAGGCGGGGTAATCCATGAATACCAGCAATGTGCGGAAAAAAAACGTGCTGCCGTGCCAATAGCGGGAATACCTCACTATCCAACCTCCCGGCTCATAGCAAACAGTCTTGTGCAACGATCCCACCATATCGTAAGACGGTTCATAGTCAACACGTTGTACTGCCATGGCCGATTTGAGCGGCGACTTTCTGTCTATGCAAAACATCTGGTTGAGAATCAGTGCATCCGTGAAGTTGTCCTGACGGCAAACATCTTTTTGGATAATGGCTTGAGGATATATTCCCTCTTCATGCATGACAGGGGCAATCTGCGACACATGTTCTTTAACGGCACGGTCGGGCAGCCAACAAGCGATGACGGCAAATAAAACAAACGCCGCCATAAGCGAAAAAAAGGTAATTGTATATTTAACAAGATTTTTCTTCATCTTTCTGAAAATCAACAAGTTTCAACTCATAGTTTTTCTTATCTTTTCGAATAATGACATCCAGGCAGACACCGGTGAAGAAAGACATCCCCCCGATCACCGCCAAAAAGCCGGCACAGAACAAGGTCGGGAAACGAGGCACCAATCCTGTCCGAAAGAATTCAACAAGGATGGGAATGAACAGCAGCACAGCAATCAAAATCAACAATGCCGAAATGACACCAAAAAAGAGCATGGGACGGTATTCCTCAAAAAGAGAGAATATCGTTCGGAGTATCTTAAATCCGTCTTTATAGGTGTTCAGCTTGGACTCTCCGACCGTACGGTCAGCATAACGGGTTGGCAATGTCTTGATAACGAAACGCTTATCGAGGGCATGAACCGTCATCTCTGTCTCAATTTCAAAATGGGGGCTCATCACCGGAAACAGCTTCACAAACCGACGGCTGAATGCTCTGTAGCCAGTCATAATATCACGAATATCGGTGTTCCAAAAACGGTTAATCAGATTGCGAACCAGCCTGTTGCCCATATTGTGGAATGGACGCTTGTTTTCCTGGAAATAAGTGGTGGACAACCTGTCGCCGATGGCCATGTCAACTTGCTCCTCCAATACCGCATTCACCAATGCTGGGGCGTCCGCCGGGTCGTAAGTGCCATCGCCATCCACCATGACATAACAGTCGGCATGAATTTCCCGGAACATGCGCCTTACCACATTCCCTTTTCCCTGCAACGGTTCCCTTCGCACCACCGCTCCTGCCTCTACTGCCCTCTCAACAGTGCGGTCCGTGGAATTATTATCATAGACGTAGATACTCGCATCCGGCAACACTTCCTTAAAGTCCTTCACCACCTGAGCGATGGCGTGTTCTTCGTTAAAACAAGGTATTAACACCGCCACTTTCACTTTATCCCTATGTTGTTGTTCATTCATATCAGAAAAAAATGTCATTTAGAATGGCAAAAATACACTTTTTTTGTTTTCACATTTTTCGTTTTTTTCGTGAATAAAAAATGTATCTTTGCCACCTCAATTTTAACATCAAAATTAAACCCAAATATGGAAAAATTCGATCCCGCAACCAACCTTGAAAGATTGGACAAAAAAGATGCCTACAGAGGTGTCAACCCGGCTATCTGTGATAGCGCAACCTTCATGTTCGAACAGGCCAAAACGATGACCGACACCTTCCATGGTGAAACCGAGGGCTACTTCCTCTACTCCCGCCACTGGAACCCCAGCACCCTTTCTTTGGCACAGTCATTGGCTGCCATCGAGGGCACTGAACTGGCCT
>JAEEKL010000116.1 GCA_016282395.1 Bacteroidales bacterium | reverse complement strand
GATGTAGAGGTACGGTTTCGGACCCTCGCCGATGGTGTTCAGGTATTCGTTACGTTTGGCCACGTTGCCCTTGATACGGGTGAGGCACTGTTCGATGTAAGGCTGAACCGCCTTCTGGATGTCAGCCAGCGGATGCAACGGCAACGCGGTGACGTTCAGTTGGTTGTTGGTGATGCGCTCGGCAATCTCCTGCGGGTTCGCGCCTGTCTCCAAGATGGCGTTGCCCATGAAGTAAAGCACGCCCTGACTAAGCACGCCGGCCTCCAAGAGCGCATCCACCACCCGGTTGGGAAGCGGCACGCCGTTTTCATCCACACCGTCAATGCCAATCAGTCGGCAGAGCGTACGCTCCACCGTCACGGTCGTGTAACCATCGACAAACTCCTGAACCTGGTCCGCAATCTGCTTCGCCAACTGCTTCGCAGCAGCCACCTGGGTGAAATCCAGTCCAAGTTTTGATTTTTCTGCCATATTTTTACCTTTTATATTAATGTAATCCTTTATATTATATACGTATGTCTCAAATCGGCAAAAATACAAAAAAATCGGATATGTCGGAATTACACTTAGTGGTATTCAATTTTTCGTATTTCGTAGCCCACTTTCCGTTGTGAGAGAATTTTGATTCTGAAGCAAGTGAGAAGAAACTGGTTGTGTCCGTACCAAGGTTCGAAGCAGTCCACAACGACAGATTGTTTCTTGAACGGGACTTTCGGAAGGGGGAGTCCTGTGGTGCGAAGCGGATCTTTTATCTTGCAGTCGGGATCAAGCAGCATGGTGGTCAGCTCTTGCGCATATTGCTGATACAGAAGGAGGTCTTTGTTTTCTAAAGGGAATATTTTCAGGTTTTTGGTGACATTTGCATGCAGGGATGTGGATTCGTCGTAGGGGAAGATGACGTTGGTCAGGAACACGCCGTTGGTGTCGAAGAAATGTACATCGGCGCGTTCGAACCGATAGCCGTTGAAGCGAGGCTCCACATACCAGCCGTTGAAATAGTTGTAGTATTCTGGTTGGTAAAGTTCTGTGATACAGGATATTCTGTCTTTATTGACGTGTGTGTGCGAAGGGAGGAAACTGACGTATGAGTGCGGCGTGACGATGATGGTTCGCTTCCCTTTGACATTGGCGGGCATATTTGTCGGCACTTGAATGTCTGCGCAGTAGAGGGTATCGGATGAGATCACTTTGTGGTTCAGGATGTTGACGGGATGGATGTAGAAGGTCTCATCATCTTGGTAGGATAACATCAGGACAGAGTGGTTGCGGGAGACGGATATCCACTCCGCGTGGGTTGCCGGTTCGTTGAGGATGTTCGCGAACGAGGACTGCCCGAGAAAATCGGTCTCGAAATACATGGTGCGCCCGCCGGAGGTGAAGCAGATGATGGCTTTCCCCTGTGCAGTGTCCACGGCGGTGGCCAGCACCAGTCCGGGGTTCTCCCGTGTGAAAGTGAACGGTATCGGTTGCGTGGCCGATTCCGGCAGAAACCAAACCTCCGTGCCGCCTCGGGCATGCACTGTGAAGAAATAATTCCCTTGAAAATGATGCCACCGCTCAGCTGATGTGATTCCAGGGATGCCGGAAATGTCGCGCCGCTCCATCCGACGTTTTTCGGGATGGTAGATATAGAGGACTCCCTCATCGGTTAAACGGGATTTGACGAATTTCTGACAAACGACCGTCAATGCGCCGTTCTCGTAAAAACAGCTTGTCGGTGTCACTTCAGAAGGCAAGGTCATGGTCGTGTCATACTGTATGTTGGAGAGGGTGTCAAAATGGTTGAAATTCAATTTCTTGATTTTCTTCTCTTTCTTTTCAAGAATTAGACACACACCGTTTTCGGAACAGGGGACGCAACGAGATTTTGTGACCTTTTTGTCCAAGGCAATACTAAAACCGTTCGGGTTGTTTTGCGCGAAGCCACCCGAACAGAATAGGGTGATGAGTACCAGAATAAGAAAGAGTAGAGACGCAAAATTTTGCGTCTCTACTCCGTAATGCATCTCTACTCTGTCATGAGTCTTACGTTCCACGTCTTATTTTACTATGTAATCGACATAGATCCCCGGTGTGTGGATCTGTTCCATGGGGATGGAGCCGGTGGGGACGAGTTCCTTGGTTTCCATGATGACGGTGTCAGCGGCGGCGGCCATCATGGGGTTGAAGTTCTGGGTCGTGCCTTTGTAGATGGCGTTGCCCATTTCGTCGCAGATGCTGGCGCCGATGATGGCGACGTCGGCGTGGAGGGGCAGCTCGAGAAGGTACTCTTTGCCATCCACCTCGATTTTGCGCTTGCCGTTTTCCACCACGGTGCCGAGGCCGGTCTGGGTGAGAACACCGCCGAGACCCGCGCCGCCGCAGCGGATGCGTTCGGCTAACGTGCCCTGAGGACAGAACTCAATTTCCAAGGTCTTCTCGTTCAGCTGCTGGATGGTGTCAGCGTTAGTGCCGATGTGCGAAGCGTAGAGCTTCTTCACCTGCTTGTTGGAAATCAGCATGCCGATGGCCTTGTTGGGGTAGGCCGTGTCGTTGCAAATCAGGGTCAGATCCTTAACACCCTTGTTAGCAATGGCTTCCACCATTTTCACGCCTGTGCCGGCACCCAAGAAACCGCCGATCATCAGGGTCATTCCGTCTTTAACGTGCGCAACCGCGTCTTCAATTGAAATTAATTTGTTCATATCGTTTGTTTTTAATTTGTGACGTTGACTATTATCTATTAACGTACTTTCATTTCTAATTCTACCGAGCTTTTGCCCCTGCCGGGGCTGTTTAAGGAAGTAGTTATTATCAGTCTTTGTTTTCGAACCGAAATGGATGCTGCTAACTACTAACTACTAACTGCTCACTGCTCACTACTCACTGCTCACTGCTCACTGCTCACTGATTTCCGATGGCAAAAATACATTTTTTTTGAAACGGATGTGTTTCGTGACGAAGATTAGTACAGTAGCTGTTCCATCCTGTCGAGGATTCGCGTGTTGAGGTCGCAAAGGGTTCTGTATTTCTCGGTGTGACGGAGACGCAGGGCCTTGAACGTGGTGCCCAACTTGCGCAACGACCTTTTGTAGTGGACGTTGAGGATGCCGATAACCCCGGCTAACGTGATGTAAACCAGCCCTATCCAGAAATGATGGGTGAGCAGGCTGACCACCACGAGCAGCAAAATGTACCAGATGGGGAAGGTGGCGAGAGTGCCGATGGCGTACTGGAACGTGGAGTGCATCATCGGGTCTTTGATTTTGTGGGTGAGCCGCTGCGTGATGAAGTCCGGCAGGAAATTGTTGAGGTAGCCGAACAGGAAGAGCGGTAATGTGAGGATCATGAGGAAGATGCGGAGAATGAGTTTGGGCCAGGAAATCTTCCGGTTGATCACCCAATGATGGAGACCCATCCGCTGCAACAATCCCGTGTATTGGCGCGTGTCTTCCATCAATTCAGTGAAATCCTCTGTTTTTTCCTCCTTTAGTTGACGGATGGCGGCGATGATGGTCATGGCGGCATCCTTCTGGTTGGGCAGGAAGCGCACACGCAACCCTTTTCGACGCAATAACGGCTCGCTCATGATATGCGTAAGTGCCTCTATCTCATTGTAATACTCGGGAATATCAATATCGGGTGTCATCTCCTTGACGCGGGCGCGGGCCTTTTCGTTGAGGGCTAAGTAAGCCTGGTTCGGAGCCTCTTTGTACAATTCGAAGAACTCGTCGTAGGTGAACGGCTTCCCGCAGGTGACCATCAAGTCGCTCTGGAAGTTGAAATAGTTGGAATAGTGGATGTTAAGCGGGAGAATCTGCACCCCGAGCTTGAAATCGTTCATCTCTTCGGCGGCGAAAGCGATACGGCTGAAGCCCTTCTTGAAAGTACTCATGTAATGCCCGTGCTGATGGCCGGCTTCTGGGAAGATGACCAACGTGCCGCCCTTTTTCAGCACTTTCGCGGCCCTGTTGAAGATGGCCAGATCTTTCTTGATGTCCTCGCGACCGCCGTCACGGTTCCGATAGACTGGCAGAATCTTCAAGAACCGCATGATCCGCGCCACAAAGTCTTTCTTGAAGATGTCGCCGCGTGCGATGAACACCGGCTGCCGGCCGTCCTTGTACATTGTGTGCAGAATCGCCATCGCGTCCATCATGCCGTTCTGATGGTTGGCAATCACAAACGTCGGCGTTCCCTTCGGCGGGATATTCTCCTTGTTCACGATATAGAAGTTACGGTAATACACATGGTTATGCGCCGCACACAAGTATTTCATGTACAGGTCGTACCACAAGGAGTGTTTGTCTATGTCTTCGAAGGAAATCATATCTTTGTGATCGGTGATTTGTGAATGGTGATTTGTGATCAGTAGAGACGCGCCATGGCACGTCTCTACAAGATTACTCGATCACGTCAATTTCATCGACAATGTTCTTCGCGCCGGCGAATTTATCGACGATGAAGAGGAAATAGCGGGCGTCGAGACTGATGTTGCGGCAGCGATCGACATCGTACCAGATGTCGCTCATGGTGCCTTCCCACACGCGGTCGAAGTTGGTGCCGATGAGCTGGCCGTAGCCGTTGATGACAGGGCTGCCGGAGTTGCCGCCCGTGGTGTGGTTGCTGGCGATGAAGGCCACCGGCAGCTTGCCGTTCTTGTCGGCGTAACGACCGTAATCCTTCTTCTGCCACAG
>JAEEKL010000115.1 GCA_016282395.1 Bacteroidales bacterium | reverse complement strand
CAAAGAAAATAGACTATAAGCGACCAAACAATAGTAGAAGTTAATTAAATCCTTATCCCCCATGTACCGCAAATTCACCGCATCCCGCGTTTCCGAATCCAACGTGCTGTTCCCGCCCACTATCATCTTCACCGATGAGGGCATTACCATCAAAACGCCGGCACTGCTGCACCACAACACCGACTTCATCCCCTACGAGGCGGTTTCGAGTGTGATGATACACACTCCTCTTGCCGGTTTCTCCTCCATTACCTTCTACGCCTACGGCCGCGAAATCCGCGTCCACGGCTTCCTCCAGCGCGAGGTGTGGGAGATGAAGGGGATAGTGGAGGGAAGGTAAACGGTGGCAATTTTTCATCCAATTGCTATTTCCATGCCAAAACTAGCTATTGGAAATTTACTATTCGAAATTTAATTGTTAAATTAAAGATTGCAATATGTTGACTGGCAGCAGTGAACGAAAAAACGCCAGCCCCTTGACAAATACAAATTTTTAATGTATCTTTGCCATCGGATTATTACAGTGTTATGAGCAAGAAATCTATAAGATTCTACAAAGACCACGTGGTTCGTGCGGTTTGGGATGAGGAGAACTCCCAATGGTGGTTCTCGGCCACGGACATTGTGCGCGCCATCAACGACGAGGAAGACTACGCAAAAGCTGGTAACTACTGGCGTTGGTTGAAAAAGAAGCTAACTGCTAATGGGATTCAACTCGTGAGTGTCACTCACGAGTTCAAATTCTTGGCCCCTGACGGGAAGCAGCGCAATGCTGACGCGCTGGATGCTCAATGTGTCCAGACCTTGGCCAAGAACTATCCCAACAACCGTGCAAGCGCTTTCCTCGACTGGTTTGTCTATAGCGACAACACCATCGACGGGCAGAGTAAGAAGAAAGCCTATACACTGTTTGAGAGCGGCATCCTCGACAGCATGAACCCCGGCACTGTGGAATGCCTCCAGCAGATCCATGCCTACCTCTTCGGCGGACTCTACAACTTTGCCGGAAAGATACGCACCAAGACCATATCAAAAGGCGGTACAATGTTCTGCAGAGCGGAATTTCTGATGCAGAATTTGGCCACAATTGAGCGGATGCCGGAAAACACATTCGACGAGATTGTGGACAAATATGTTGAGATGAATGTAGCGCACCCTTTCATGGAGGGTAATGGCCGCTCGACGCGCATCTGGCTGGACCTGATTTTCAAGAAACGTTTGAAAATGTGCGTGGATTGGAGTAAAATCAACAAAAACGATTATCTGGAAGCCATGCGACGGAGTGTGACGGACGCCGAACCCATCAAAACCTTACTGAAAGGAGCAATGACCGACAAGATTGACGACCGTGAAATCTTCATGAAAGGCATCGACTATTCCTATTATTACGAGCAGGAAGAATAATAACAGAAAGACGACACAGAGACCAAAGGCGTTGAGGGAAAATCCACGTTGCGTCCAAGAGAACAAATTCGTATTGACTGTGCCGAGAAATTTTTCGAACACCTAAAAATGTTTGCTACTTGCAACTCCGCCGCCCGTATCCGTTTTAATCCTATCTTTGCCACGTGAAAAACACTGTTATGACAAAACCCATCCTCTTTTTCGACATGGACAACGTCCTCGTCAATTTCAAGTCCGACATCGACAAATTGGACGAAGCAACGCAACAGGCCTACGAAGGCAATCTCGACGATGTGCCGGGCATCTTCGCGCTGATGGACCCCATGCCCGGCGCCATCGAGGCCGTACACAAGCTGGCGGAAAAGTACGATGTCTATATCCTCTCCACCGCGCCGTGGAAAAACCCCACGGCTTTGAACGACAAGCTTGACTGGGTGAAGAAACACTTCGGCAGCGAAGAGGGGAGTGTGTTCTATAAACGCATCATCTTCACGCACCACAAGGACCTCTGCCACGGTGACTACCTTATCGACGACCGTCCCCACAAATGCGGCGCCGGCAACTTCTCAGGCGAGCTGATCCACTTCGGCTCCCCCGTCTTCCCCGACTGGGACGCAGTGGTGGAGTACCTGATGCACAATGTGTGAAGCTAATGTACACCATTCCGTTTGCGGATGTTGATCACCGTCTGTTGCCTTTAACCCAAAAAATTGTATCTTTCCTCTGAAATTGTAGAGACGTTTCATGAAACGTCTCTACAGCGTCTATTTTATCTGTCTGTGCGTATTCGAAATTTATGTACATTTGCGCCCTTAAATATTTAGGAATATGGATAGAGTAGTTAGCGGCATCCGGCCGACCGGTTTTTTACATTTAGGCAACTATTTCGGTGCCCTCCGGAATTTCATCAAAATGCAGGAAGAAAACGAATGTTTCTTCTTTATTGCTGATTATCACTCACTTACAACTCACCCGACCCCGAAGGACCTTCATTCCAACGTGAGGAATATCCTCATTGAATATATTGCGGCGGGACTTGACCCCGAAAAGGCGACCATCTACGTGCAGAGCGATGTGCCGCAGGTGTGCGAGCTTTCCCTGCTGCTCTCTATGAACGTCTATGTCGGTGAACTTCAGCGCGTTGCCTCGTTCAAGGAGAAGGTGCGCCGTCAGCCCGACAACGTGAACGCCGGTCTGCTGACGTACCCCGTGCTCATGGCCGCCGACATCCTGCTGCACCGCGCCGACAAGGT
>JAEEKL010000013.1 GCA_016282395.1 Bacteroidales bacterium | reverse complement strand
CCATCAACAAGAACATGGTGCCGTTCGATACCCGTTCCGCTTTCCAGACCTCCGGCATCCGCGTAGGTACGCCCGCCATCACCACCCGCGGCCTGAAAGAGAACGACATGCCCGTCATCGTGGAGATGATCGACAAGGTGCTCTGCGACGTCGAGAACGAGGAACTCATCGCCAAGACCCGCAAGACGGTCAACGACATGATGCACGACCGCCCGCTCTTCGCTTGGTAAACAACAAATTCCCTTATAAAAAAAGCCCTGACGATGGTCGGGGCTTTTTATTATCTTCTTATCCTTTTATCCTCTCTTCTTCCCTTCTTTAGGCTTTTTTTCCTTTTTCGGGTATTTTTCCCTCCAATTCTTGTAATGCCCCCAGTTGAAAACAACTCCTGCGGTAGCCGTCAGCTGGGAAACATTCTTGACCGAAAATGCAGCAATGATATTCTGTGTGCCGGCATAGATGTTCAGATAGCCGAGGTTGAACCCCAATCCCACGCCAAGGTTGTCATAGGAATTGCGTTGTATGGTATACGCCACACATACATCAATAGAGTTGAAAAACAGTCCGTCGTATGCCACAGTGAGAGAGGGTTGGAAATACTTATTTGCGAAACGGAACTGCGTGGCAACACTGACGCGATGAAATTTGGCAAACTCGTAATCCGCCTGTAAGACCACCCTCGGAGTGAGGGCTGACATATAGCTCCCTGTAGGGACGATTTCTAACGGAAAATATTGCGCCAGCGTGTCCAATATACCGGAAGAGCCTTCTTCCATTATTGCGTCAATATCGGACTGGGTCAATCCGCTGAACGTAAACGCGCCTTCGTTGTACAGGCTGCCGGCATCATCCAAACTGCTGCTCATACTCGTTGTGGACGTTTTCCAGTTGATAAAGCCAAGGTCAAGAACTCCGGCTGACAATCCAAGCGATTCCATAAACTTGTAAGAAAAGCCCAAATCGATTCCGAAACCGGCATTTTTGAAGGCATTTTTCAAAATAATCCCGACATTATAGTCCGCATCAAACTGGAAGCCATCTTGTGGGTTGAACGTCATGGTAAACGGAACAATAGCGGCAGCACGCAGAGCAGCAGCATACCTCATGCTGATGGTGTAGTCATTAGGATTTGTGGCGACTTGCGCAGAGAGTGTCTGGGTGTTCACATTGGCAAGGCCGAAAAGAACCTTCGGGCGCACTCCCCACGAAATCCTATTATTGACCTTATGTCTGAAACTGACCCCAAGTTCCTGGTAAGCGTTCAGGTTGATGGACAAATTCAAGTCGGCAGGATTGTCAACGTATGCCATATTACCATAAATAGGCAGACCGAGGACATCCCGGGAATATATGAAGTCAAGATTGGCACGTTGCCGGTAGTCCACCGTCAGAAAGTATCGGTCCTTAATCCGGAATCCGACACCGAGCAGCTCAATGTCATCATAAACGCCAAAGTAATTCTTGTTGGAAAGACTGTTCACGAACTTCGTGGCTGTCAGCACTGTCGGATAACCCTCCTCGTCGGTTTCAAAGAGGTTTTTGTATCGGATTGCACCCAAATTCACACCCGCTTGAATATTTCCAGTGGGAAGACTGAAATAGCCGTTGTAAATGGTGGAACTTGAGGGCAAGTTGTTGTGCTGGAACGGCGAAATACGCATGAAATGGGTCACATCCAAAGCCTGCCCGCTCACTGAAAGAGCATAACACACACCAACCATTAAAGTTAAGATAATTTTCTTCATAGCGGCCAAAATCAGTTACCTATATTCACCAAACCGTTCATATCAACATTCATTCTTGCGCCTAATCGAAAACGAATAGCTTGCGCAACATTGATAGAGACCGGGGATCCATCTGTATAAAGACGGGCTCGTAAAATAATATTGTCGCAACTGAACATTCGACGGACCTCTTCAAAATTGTCCTTGGTGGCGAAAATCTCACTGAAGCGGGGTGTTCCGCCCTGTGCGCTCAACACTGTCTGGGTTTCCATAAACAAACTATCCATCACCGTGGCGGTTTGTGAATCATAGAAATAAGCCTGCAGCTGGAAATTCAAGGGCAAAGCATTCGTGATGCCGAGGCGAAGCAGCATATTGGAAAATGCCGATTCGGACGGGAGGCTGAAACCAGCGAACGGCAACGTATCACAAAACACGATGTCATCTATGTCTATGTCCAAGGGGAGAACGACAGTGATGCGCAGACTGATGAGTTGGTCTTCACGGAACACTAACGTCGGAGTGCTGAACCCGTCAGGATTGATAACCGCATTGCCTTTGAGCTTGAAGTGACTATAATCGGGAGAAAGCTGCAATGTGCTGGCTGTAGGCAAATCAACGGGGACAAACTGATTGGTGTTGCCGGGAATCTCTACCGTTTCGGGCGAATACGCGAGCAACGACGCCGAGTTTCCACCACCCGAAAGTTCTGCCTGGTCAAACACAACTGTGCCTCTCACAGGGAAACTGTTCAAAACCTCAAAATTGACCTGTGGGTTATGCAACGTCATATTGCCGGAAATATGGTCGCGTAAAAACTGGTTGTCAAAATCCCACTCGTTGTCCATCTGGACATCCACCGCAGCAAACTTACCGCGTATCTCTCTAAATAAAATCTGCTGGAATGTTGCACTGTAGTTGAACATCAGCTCGTCAGGCAGCGACCCTGCGTTCGCGACACACGACACCCTCATGAAGATGTCTATCTCGTTGTTAGAAGGAACAGTAAGAGTATAACCGCTGATGTCCACCATGGTCGTATAACTCCCCCCCGTGGACTGTGCCTCCAAGTATAGCGGCTGCCCCGCAGCATTGGTCAATTGCGGACAAGTGACCACAAGGTGCGTCGGCTGCATGACATTATAATCCACATGCAACACCATCTGCCCCGACTTTAGCGAGGCACTTTCCAAAAGAATTATGTCTGCGGGAAACTGAGCCACAATCGTGTCAACAAATAACATCTGCACATTTCCCTGAATTGGGGGCAACTCGGTGGAAGAAATCACAGAAGTCCCATCCGCCACAATATCCGAACCGAAGTACGATTCAAGATATTCGGACGCGGAGATAACAGAATCAAATGTGTATTCATAACGAATCTCAAGTGTTCCGTCACTGCCCTCTTGAATATAGCCAATATCACTGCTCAAGTCCATAATATCACCAATAGTGTATTCTGCATTAAGCAATGGAAATCCCCAGTCACCATTACTGTCAATTTCATCAAGCTGTGAAAAATTGAAAGCATTTTCGTTGCAGCCGGCGAATGTAATCAACATCAGCAAAGCTACAACATGAAACAAGTAATATGTTTTTTTTCGCATAAAATATAATTTTTGATGCAGCAAAAATACAAAAAAAATCAAAACCCGCAGTTTGAGGAAAATTATTATCGCATTATCCTCACCTTCCCCGATGCCTGGTTTTCTATACCATTGTATGAAAACGTGAACTCGTAGCTATATACTCCATCGGGACAAGACCCGCCGTTCCAAGTGTTTTTATATGACTCGCTTTGATACACCACTTTGTTGTTTTTGTCACGGACAACTAATCTCGGCGATGAATAGCTTTCCAATCCTTCTATCACGAAAAAGTCATTGACTCCGTCATTGTTCGGAGTGAACAAGTTAGGAATGCTGAAATGTACCGGCAACGACCAATCCACGCTGTCGTCAGAGAGTTTTTTCAGCACAGGGTCAGCAGCTAATTGTTTGGCTAACGTTGAATTAGGCGGCAACACAACCTGATGGACCTTGGTATTCGGCATCGTTTTTTCTTGTGTTTCTGGTTGGAGAACAGGTTTCTCTTTATCTTGTATTTCTGGTTGTGGAATAGGGTTCTCTACCACTTTGTCGCTAACATGCCGAGACTTATCGACACAATCGGCATTCATCACAGCCGGAGCCACATCCGTTTCTACGGATTCTTTCGATTCCGTTACCGCATCGGACGAGTTATCTCCCGTATTTTCAATCACTTTTGTATTATTTTCTACAATAACATCCTGATTTCCACGCTGATGCAGGAGAACACCCAAAACCACTGCGCTGACTATAATAATTCCCGACAACACGGCAGCCATCCATTTCCACACCGTGACACGGTGAATCCGATGCACTTTCCCCGTCACCGGCATTTCCGCATCCAACCGGGCATTCAGCCGCTTCCACACATCCGCAGAAGGGTTCTCCTCGTATGTTTTCAAAACATCTTTTACGTTTTTCATATCTTTATCAATACTATCTCTAAAATCATCTCATCATCCTATCATCTCATCAACTCATCAACTTTTCATCGCCTCCTTCATCCACTGCCGTGCCCGCATGTAACTGATGCGGATGGCATTCTCCTTCTTCCCTAATTTCTCCGCGATTTCCGAAAAAGAGTACTCTTCCACCGCTTTGAGGTTGAACACCACACGCATTCCATCAGGCATCTGTTCCAACAGCTCCAGTAGCTGCTTCGCCTCCAACGAGGCTATGATGTTTTCCTCCCCTGCTTTTCCCTCTTCCTCAATCACATCGCCGGCAAGCAATTCCTTGCGGAAACGCTTCATCGACCGATAGTGGCTGACGGCAGTATTCACCATTACGGAGTGAATCCAAGTGGTGAACGAACTTTCCCCTCTGAACAACGGCAAGCTCTTGAAAACCCGCATAAAACCTTCCATCAACATATCCTCCGCCTCCTCACGGCCATTCGCATACCGCAGGCAAACACCAAACATCCTCGACGCGTATCTGTCGTACAACCGGTGTTGGCTCAAACGATCATTGTTCAAACAACCGTTAATGATTTCCTGGAGTTCAGAATCTATTTCCGTCACGTTCAGGTCTGTCGCACGAAGATGTCATTTTGTTACATCAGAAAAAAAATTTATTGAATGGATTTCACAATTGCCTCAACCTCACGCAGATAATCTCTTTTATGTTCTTGCGGGGCATACACAAAGCCGTCTATTGAGATACAAGAGGTACTGTCGGGGGCGATTTGGGTGAAACTGTAGAACGGCCCGCCCATCTTGTCTCGGACAGAAGCCCACAATCCTCTCAATTCCACACCATTATGATACCGAATCTTCAATTCTTTGGCCATGGGATATCCTTCTATATCCGCAACAATGGGATAAGCGCCTGCAACGGCGCCCTGAATATAGGCCTTCGTGATGCGATCGCGCTCTGCCACGATATTCTCGGTGGTCAACGGATAGCGGGGAGACTTGTAAATCATGACGAAACGGTCGTTCTTCGGGGTGCGGAAAAGCAGCCAAAGGAAGTCTTCCTCTTCGCGACCGACAAAATAGCCCTCCGGAATCGTCATCGAAATCCCGAACTTCTCCTTGATTTTTTTCTCAATCACCGGATTGTTCAATTTGCGATGAGCATTCTGCAAACGCGCTATATCGTTATCATACATCGCCTTGACAATTTCCTCCTGATGGGCAAGGAACAGTTTCAGGCAAGAGTCCTGACTGTTTCCTTTGATTTTCACCAGAATTTGCGGATTTGTGAGCGGGTTCTTGTCGATTTCAAAGCTGTTTGCTGAATAATCCGGATTAAAATCGAACTGCACGATGTTGCGGTGACGCATAAACGATGCCCTGTAATCAGCGTTGGAACACTGAATCACATCAAACATCGGTTCGATTTGGTTGATGGCCGGTTGCGGCTGATGCAACACATCGTAGATGGCTTTCACAGCCGACTTTGACCAATAGTTGGAGTCGATGGCCAAGATCATTTCTCCGGCCTTGCCTGTGGAAAAATTCTCCACTTTTATGCCCGAACCGCCCGACTTTGTATGACAGGAGGTCATGGACAACAACACTATCGCTAATGCGAAACAACTGATTTTCTTCATATTAATAAAATTATTTTTTTTCTATTGATTTTATTATATTTAATTATTATCTTTGCCGATTGAAATAAAATGCAAAACTATAAAAATAAATCAACCGAAAGCAAAAAAAAATGCATACTGAAATTTTCTACCGAATTGCCTTAAACAAGACCGAAGGACTTGGGAAATCCACATTGAAACAGATTCTGACTGCTGCCGGGTCGGCTCAAAATGTCTATGAATTCCCTGAATCATGGCAGCGGAGATTGCAACACCGCAAACGTTGCCAAGTGGACATCAAACTCACCGACAAGTTGAGAGGTTTGGTTGACAAAGAAATGGGCCTGATGGAGAAACACAATGTTCAATTGTGTCATTTTTTGGATATGAGCTATCCGAATCGGCTGAAACGATGCCCCGACGCGCCTGTTTCGTTCTATTTCCGAGGCAGCGATGGCTTCAACCGTTCACGGATGCTGGCGGTAGTGGGCACTCGCAACGCCACCTCTTACGGCATCAAAAGTCTCACCAAGATTCTCAACGATTTGAAAGACAGCGACATCACAACCGTCAGCGGATTAGCTTACGGCATTGACACGGTGGCGCACGAGGAGTCGCTCAACCTCGGCATTCCCACGATTGCAGTGTTAGGGAACGGATTGCACACTATCTACCCATCCACAAACAAAAACCTTTCGGAGAGGATAACGGCTTCCGGGGGAACCCTCATCAGCGAATTTGATTTCAACACTGGACCTGACAGGATGAACTTCCCGGCGCGCAACCGTATCATTGCAGGGATGGCTGATGCGGTGTTGGTGGCGGAAAGCGGCATCAAAGGCGGGAGTATCATCACCGCGCACATTGCAAACTCCTATAACCGGGATGTTTTCGCCATTCCCGGCACTATTTTTGACGAACGGCACGCTGGCTGTCACGAACTGATCCACAAAAACATCGCCGCCATCGTCACCTCCGGAAAAGATCTGCTTGAGATGATGAATTGGGATTCCGCACCGCAGCCTGTGCAAACACAGCTCTTTCCTGACATGTCTGAAGACGAGGCGCTTGTCTATCGTTATATTCAGACAGGAAGGAAGACCATTGATGAGATTGCCGAACACTGCGTCGGTTTTTCACCGTCTAAGCTGGCAGGCATACTCCTTTCACTGGAGCTCAAAGGGGTGTTGTTCGCCCTGCCCGGGAAAAGCTATAGCACCGAGATTTAAAATTACCCTTGAGAGCGCATTTTTCACGACACAGACACTGTCCTTGAGGGCAATTTCAATGTGTCGGAACACTCCATCCTTGTCTTCAACGCAATTATTTCTCCCCGGATAGTGGAAACATTGTCGTTCTGTTTGTCCTTCACTTCTTCTATTTTCGCCTCTACTATGTCGAAATGCACTTCCACCCTCTCAAATCGTTCATCCACTTTCTCAAAACGCTTATCCACTTTGTCAAAACGAGCATCCATCTTCGCATCCATCTTATCGGACAACGCGTCTATCTTCGCATCCATCTTGTCGGACAACGCGTCTATTTTCGCATCAAACTTCGCATCCATCTTCTCGAAGCGTTCGTCCATTTCCCTGTGCAGGGCATCAAACTTCGCATCCATCTTGTCGAAACGCTCGTCCATTTCCCTGTGCAGGGTGTCAAACTTCGAGTCCATCTTGTCAGACAATGCGTCTATCTTATTTGACAAAACGTCAATCTTAGTGTCTTGCAAATTCTGATTTTGCCTCATGAATCGCATCGAGACATGAACCTCCGTGAACTTCTTTGTTGTCCAGTGACTTAACCAAATGAGAGCAATAATCAACAAGGACAAGACGGTTAATATTCCGCCCGGACTGACAACTACACTTTGCAATAAAGAAATAAACTCTTTCATATTCTGTTTTTTAACGGTTTGATTTAATTTGTTTTACATTCTATTTTTGTTAAAATTCAATCCTTTATTTGTAATGGATTTCCATACCGCAAAGATACTATTTTTTTAATACAAAAATAATATTCTAAAAAAAATTTCAAAAAAAATTCCAATTCAAATTCACACTCTTGAACGATTGTAATTTTTGTACTTTTGCAGCCTCAATTATATTAAGGAATTATGTACACGGCAAAATCTGACTTGTCGCAGAAAGACACGAAAAAAAAGCGGTCCGGGGATGGCCGTCCAAAATGGGTCAAAACCTTTTGGAAAGTGTATTTCATCCTGTTCGGTCTGGTATGTCTGATGTTCATCTTCATCTCTTTGGGATGGATGGGATACATGCCTTCGTTCGCGGAACTTGAGAACCCGGATTCGAACTTAGCCACGGAGGTCATCTCTTCCGACGGGGTGCTTTTAGGCACCTACTACCGCGAAAACCGTTCCAACTGCAAATTCGCCGACCTCTCCGACGAGCTGAAGAATGCACTCATCGCCACCGAAGACTCCCGTTTCTACAAACATTCCGGGGTCGATGTGAAAGCCCTGTTCCGCGTCGCCTTGGGTGTGGCCACCCGCCATCACAAGGGCGGCGGCAGCACCATCACACAACAGTTGGCCAAAAACCTTTTCCCCCGCGACCCCAACGCCGGGAAAATCAAAATCGTGTTCACCAAATTCAAGGAGTGGGTCGTCGCCACCAAACTGGAACGCGCCTACTCGAAAGACGAAATCCTGGCCATGTACTTCAACACAGTGGATTTCGGCAACAATGCCGTGGGCATCAAGTCCGCCGCACGCACCTATTTTGACAAGGAGCCTGCGGAAATCAACACCGAAGAAGCCGCTCTGTTGGTGGGAATGCTGAAAGCCCCCTCCAAGTACAGTCCGCGCCGACACCCGCAGGCATCGCTTGACCGCCGCAACACGGTGCTGGGGCAGATGAAAAAATACAACTACCTCACCGAAGCGCAATTCGACTCCATCAAGGCGATTCCGATAGACATGAGCAACTTCAAGTCGCAGGCCCACACCGCCGGCATCGCCACCTACTTCCGCGAATACCTGCGCATGGTTCTGAAAGACTGGTGCAGCAAGAACCCAAAAAACGACGGCACCTGCTATGACCTCTACTGCGATGGTCTCAAGATTTACACCACCATCGATTCGCGGATGCAGCAACATGCGGAAGCTGCTGTGAAAGAACACGTTTGCGACTATCTCCAACCCCTGTTCTTCAACCACATCAAGGGAGCCAAAAACGCGCCGTTCGTCAATATCAGCGACGAGCAGACGCACAGAATCCTCTGGCGCGCCGTGAAACAAAGCGAACGCTACGAACAGCTGAAAGACGCCGGCAAGTCGGATTCCGAAATCGAGGCGATCTTCAACAAGAAGATCAACATGACTGTTTACAGCTACAAAGGGATGATAGACACGGTGATGACCCCGATGGACTCCATCCGCTACTACAAGTCGTTCCTGCAATGCGGCCTGATGTGTGTGGAGGCGGCCACCGGCCACGTGAAAGCCTATGTGGGCGGCACCAACTACGAGTATTTCCAGTTCGACCACGTGAAGCTCTCCAAACGACAAGTCGGATCGACTTTCAAACCGTACGTCTATACCGTAGCCATGCAAAGCGGCGACTTCGACCCGTGCACCATGGTTCCCAACGTGCCTGTGACCATCGAGACGCCAGGCGGCTCCTGGACCCCGCACAACTCCGGCGGCTACAAGGAGGGACAGATGATGCCGCTGCGCGAAGCATTGGCGCACTCCCTCAACCAAGTCTCCGCCTACCTCATGAAACGCTACGGCCCCAACGCCGTCATCGACCTCGTGCGCAACATGGGAATGACCTCCGACATCCCCGCTGTTCCCTCCATCTGCTTAGGTGCTTGCGAGTTAACCCTATACGAACAAGTCGGAGCCATTAACTGCTTCCCGAATCAGGGCGTTTATGTTGAGCCTGTTTTCATCACGCACATCTGCGACAAGGAAGGAAACGTTATTTATACGAAAGTGCCGAAGACCAACGAGGCCATGGACCAGATCACCGCGTTCAAGACGGTGCGTTTGATGCAAGGCGTGGTGGATTACGGTACCGGCGGACGGTTGCGCAGCCAATACGGCATCTCCTTCCCGTTGGCGGGCAAAACCGGCACCACTGACAACCAATCCGACGGCTGGTTCGTGGGCTACACCCCGCTGCTGACCTGCGGAGTCTGGGTGGGCTGCGAGGACCGTGCGGCACACTTCCGCAGCACAGCACTCGGGCAAGGTGCGAGAACCGCCATGCCCGTGTTCGGACTCTTCATGAGCAAAGTCTATGCTGACCCGAAACTGCCCTACCTGTCGGTCGTTTCCGGCGAGAACCGCGGAGCCAAGTCAGGCTACAGTTTCACCATCCCAAGCGCATACATCGGCGACCCGTCTGGCTGCAACGAAACCAAGAGAGATTCTATCATGCATCTGGATTTCGATTAACAGATCAACTCATCGCAGAGACGTTTCATGACTACTGTGAGACGTTTCATGGTCTGTAGAGACGTTTCATAAAACGTCTCTACAAGAAGTACAATGATGACAAAAACACCCCTCCTATCGTACCAAAAAAAATACTATATTTGCACGGTTTTTTTACTATGGCAAAGAAGACTTGTAACATATTGTTAGTCATATTATTAGCCTTTGCGGTGGATGTATGTGCGGCGGACTTTCGCGGCGCAACGGACACTATTATCCCCAAAACACAAGCAGACTCCATTAAGCCGGAAACACAAGCTCAAAAAAACACCGCAAAACCGGAAAAGAAAAAGAAGACCGTTAGCCGCACAGCCAAACGGGTGACTTTCGAGAGTTTCGACCAATACTACGCCCGCGCCTTGAAATACTACAACAACCGTCAATGGCTGTCCGCTGCTGGACTCTTTGAGGAGCTCTACCCGCTGTCGTTAGGTACACCCCGCGCCGACACCATCCTCTTCCTCTTCGCCCACTCATATTACATGAACGGCGACTACAACATGGCCGCTTTCCATTTCCGCGACTATGTGCGCCGCTACCCGAACTCCGACCGCGCCGAGGACGCCTTCTACTACTGCATCTCCGCCGTTTACAAAACCAGCCCCGACTACTATCTCGACCAGTCCAACACCCATTACGCCATCGAGCAAATAAACGCATACCTCCAAGCCTATCCGGAGAACAAGCACATCGAAGAATGCAATGAGATGCTGGATGACCTGCGGCTGAAACTCGCCCGGAAAGACCTTGAGGTGTTGAAACTCTACTATAACACCGACCACTACGAGGCATGCCAAATCTCCGCCAAGAACTTCTTCAACAAGTATTCTTACTCCCCTCTGATGCCAGAAGCGGTCTATTATCTGGTCTTAAACAACTATGAGTACGCCAAGCGGAGCACCGAACGGAAAAAACAGGAACGCCTTAAAGCCTGTTTAGATGCCTGCGAGAAAATGAGCATCAATTTCCCTGACTCGAAATATATCCGGGAAACGGAAAAAATCGCGCAAGACGTGACCAAACAATTAGAGAAATACACGAAAAAATCAACAAATTAGTCATTATAATGAAAGCTTTAGAGTACAAAAAATTGAAAATCGACCTTTTTGCCAAAACGAAGGACATCCGCAAATACGACAAGCAGACGGGCAATTTCTACAAAAGCATCGTGATTATGTCGAAGCGCGCCGACCAAATTGCTGCGGAACTGAAACAGGAGTTTCAGGAAAACTCCCATCTCTCTTCCACGCAAGACCGCTCCAGCGAAGAGATTTACGAGAACCGCGAACAAATCGAACTCTCCAAACTCTACGAACAGATTCCAAAGCCCACCCAGTTGGCCCTTTATGAATTTGAGAACGACCAGATTTACTTCAAAGACACCAACGACCAGTAAAACCGACTATGGGAAAACACATTGTCATCGGCATTTCCGGCGGCATAGCGGCCTACAAGACCCTGACACTGATACGGCTGTTCAAAAAGAGCGGCCACGAAGTCCGTGTTACCGCCACGCGGAACGCCCTGCAATTTGTCACCCCGTTGACGATAGAGACCCTGTCTCAGAACAGGCTTTACATTGACATGTTCGACACCAACCGTACGTTAGAGGTCGAACACATCAGCATGGCGGAATGGGCTGATGCGCTTGTGGTGGCGCCTGCCACCGCCAACATCATCGCCAAATTCGCGAATGGGATTGCCGATGACGCCCTTTCCACACTGTTTCTGGCCGTCAAAAAGCCCGTGTTCATCGCCCCGGCCATGAACACCAACATGTACGAAAACCCAGCGGTGCAACACAACCTGCAATTGCTGAAAGAAAGAGGTTGTGTCATCCTGGCTCCTGGTGAGGGCTTTCTGGCCTGCGGCACTACCGGAAGCGGACGCATGCAAGAACCGGAAGAGATTTTTGAAACCGTGGACGAAATTTTGGAAGACGACCATTCCTGGCAAGGCAAGAACGTGCTGATTACTGCCGGCCCGACCTACGAGCCCATTGACCCCGTACGCTTTATCGGCAACCACTCCTCCGGCCTCATGGGATTCTGCCTCGCCGAGGCCGCCGCCCGCAAAGGTGCCCAAGTCGCCCTCGTGACCGGCCCTTCCAACTGTACCGCACACCACCACAACATCACACGCTACGATGTGAAAACGGCGGAAGAAATGTATCAGCAGTGCATGAGCCTCGTGGACAGCCATGACATCATCATCATGTCCGCCGCCGTCGCCGACTTCACTCCCGCACACGTGGCATCCGAAAAAATCAAAAAGGAGAACACTCAGCTCTCCCTCGAACTGGTCAAAACAAAGGACATTCTCGCTTCTGTCGGGAAAATAAAACGCGACAACCAGCTTCTTATCGGTTTTGCCTTAGAAACGGAAAATGAAATTGAGAACGCCATGAAAAAACTGCATAATAAAAACGCAGACCTCATCGTTCTAAACTCTCTGCGAACGAAAGGCGCCGGTTTCCGTACTGCCACCAACCAGGTCACTATCCTCGCGAAAGATGGCCGGGAGTTCGCCAGCGAACTGAAAAGCAAACAGGAAATTGCAACGGAAATTCTTCAAACAGCCCAAATGTATATTCACCAATAACCCCAACTATGAAACGTTTATTCGGATTATTCCTCGTTTTGGCCATCGCTGCCAGCACATTGAAGGCACAAGACTTCCAATGCGCGGTCTCCATCAACACCACACAGATTTCAAGCTCGGGTAACCAACAGCGATTCAACGAAATGCGTCAGAAACTGTACACTTTTGTCCACGATCGGAAATGGTGTCAGTATAACTTGAAACAAAACGAACGCATAGAATGTTCCATGTCCATAAACCTCACCAAAGCGTCCGGCGACGAATACGAAGGCACGATGACACTGGTGTTGCAACGCCCCGTCTATAAAGCCAGCTACAAGACAACCCTGATGAGTTTCCAGGACAAAAAGATAAAATTCCGCTATGCGGACGGAGATCCCTTAGAGTATGACGAAAACTCCACGCTCTCGGAGCTGACTTCCATCGTCGCATTTTATCTGAACCTTTTCATCGGGGTCGAATTGGACTCGTTCTCCCCGAACGGCGGCTCCGCATATTTCACCAAATGCCAGAACACGGCCAACTTGAACGCTAAAGACGTGGGCTGGAGCGTGGCCGAAAGCGGACAGAACAACCGCTACTGGATTGCCGAAAATTTCAACAACGGCACCTATAGCAAACTGCACGACTTCTACTACCAGTATCACCGTATGGGCCTGGACGTGATGTACGAGACACCTGATGCCGGGCGCGCCGTCATCCTTGAAAGCCTGAAGCTGCTGCAGCAGGTCAATGCCCAGAAATCCAACCTCGCCGTTGTACGCATCATCCTGAACACCAAGAAAGACGAGATTATCAATATTTTCAAGGAAGGTATGCCATCGGAGAAGACCCAGGTGGTTAACATCATGAAACAAATTGACCCCACCAACTCCTCCGCCTACGATGCCATCAACTCCGCATCCAACTCCTCCTCACCCAAAATGTAGCAATGCTTACCTCCTTGCAGATAGAGAACTATGCGATCATCAAATCACTGAAAATTCCGTTTCATGAAGGGCTGACCGCCATCACCGGCGAAACCGGTGCAGGTAAGTCCATCCTTATGGGTGCCCTCTCGCTGATTCTGGGCAACCGCGCCGACACCGACGTACTCTTCGACAAATCCCGGAAATGCATAGTGGAAGCCGCCTTTAACATCCGCAACCTCCAACTCCAACCCTGGTTCAACCAATTCGACCTGGACTATCAGGATGACACCCTCATCCGCCGCGAAATCAATGAACACGGCAAATCCCGTGCCTTCATCAACGACACGCCAGTGAACCTGGTCACAATGAAGACCATCGCCTCCTTTTTGGTGGACATCCATTCCCAGCACCAGACCCTGATGCTGCAAAACGCCAGCTTCCGACTGCAACTGATCGACCAGTTCGCCCAAAACCAGGAGCTGGTGAAAACGTATCAACAGATGCTGCGGCAATGGCGGACAAAAAAAAGCGAACTGGAGACACTGAAACACAAATGCGAAGAGGCAGCCTTGAAATACGACTATAACACATTCACCATCGGTGAATTGGAGAAAGCTGCCATCCAGCCGGGAGAACAAGCCACTATTGAACAACGAATCAAGGAGTTGACAAACGCTGAAAGCATCAAATCCCATCTTTACAATGCCGCCATGCTGCTCTCTGAACAGGAAGGTGACAATATAGTATATATGCTTAAAACGGTGCAGAACGAGTGCCGCGCATTAGAGAACCTCGGCGGTGACTATGAAACCTTCCGCCAACGCGTTGACAACCTCCTCGCTGAAACACAGGATCTGTCTTACGAAATATCCAAAAAGAGCGACCAAATAGAAATCAACCCAGAACTATTGGAACAGCTGAACGAACGGATAGACTTGCTTTTCTCACTACAGAACAAACATCATGTGCGGGATAATGAAGAACTGTTAACACTATTGGAATCCCTGCGCAACGAAGTGGAAACTTATTCCGACGACCGGGGACAATTGACTGAAATGGAAAAAGAGACTTCCCGCTTGGAAGCTACCGTCAGAGATTTGGCCCAAAAAGTAACTGCATCCCGAAAAGAGGCCATTCCCGCATTAGTGAGTGCCATGGAAGAGCGTCTGCGGAAGCTCGGAATGTCCGGAAGCCTGTTTCGCGTTGACCTGCAAGAAACCGACGAGTTACGCGAAAACGGCTCTGATCTGGCAACTTTCCTCTTCTCCGCCAACGCCGGCATCGCCCCCGCAGACATGTCGAAAATCGCATCCGGCGGTGAAATGTCCCGTATCATGCTCTGCCTCAAATCCATCATCACGGATTCCATGTATCTGCCCACCATCATCTTCGATGAAATAGACACCGGCATCTCCGGGGAAACCGCCTCAAAAGTGGGACTGATGATGCAACAATTAGCCGACAACCACCAAGTTATTGCCATCACCCATCTTCCACAAATTGCCGCACGCGGCAGACAACATTATCTGGTTTATAAACAAGTTGCTGACAACCAAACTTATACCCATATCAAAGCACTTGACATGCAGGAGCGCGAGCAAATGCTGGCCGTCATGATGAGCGGCGAGAACCGCACCGAGGCAGCTGTCGCCACCGCCCGCGAGCTGCTTAAATCCAGTCAGAAATAACCAAAAAACCATATCATGAAAAAAACACTCATTTTTCTCACCGCAATGGTCCTCTGCATCACCATGTATGCCCAGCACCGCCGCCCCACTCCCGAAAGAAAATTCATTTACATGACCTCCGTGGGCTATGCGACAGGACTTGGACAAATTATTCTGGAGCAGCAGACTGTCCAGAACAAGAACTTTGACATTTCCGTCAACCAACTGTTGGGATACCAATTCAATCCGCATTTCCAATTGGGTTTGGGCGCAGGTTTTGACTTTTGGAAGCACACGGCCTTCATCCCCATCTATCTGAATATCACCGTAAATTTCACCAAGACCAAATTCGTGCCTTTATTCTACACCAACTTGGGCTACAGCTTCAAATGGTATGTCTCTTCCGTGCCGGAAAAAATGGACCGGGTGGTTCACGGCACTAAAACCGGACCTATGGGAGAGGCCGGTATCGGAATGCGCATCAATCTCAACGAGAAACTCTCCCTTGTTCTTGCCGCATGCTACAAAACCCAATACACCGACATCCGCTATACCATCCTGCAACCCGACGAACCGGACTTCTCCGCTTATTCCACCAACAAATCAAAAAACGTGTTCTATCACTTTGCAGGAGTACGGTTAGGATTACAATATTAACGTATAGACACCCTGTAGAGACGCAAAATTTTGCGTCTCTACAAAAAAAACAACCCCTATGAGCAACGAACCAACCTACACCGCCGCTTTTGAAGAATTGAAAGAGATTGTCGATCAGCTGGAGAATGACAGCATCAGCGTGGACGAGCTGGCCGAGAAGATGAAACGCGCCACCGTGCTGATGAAAATCTGCAAAGACAAACTGACCAAAACAGAGGAAGAAATCAACAAAACCATTTCCGAACTGTCCTGAATGTCCACTTTTGAGCTCATTTCCCCTGAAATCGAGGCCTACTGCGAGGCCCATACCACCGAGGAGACGGAACTGCTCTATCGGCTGAACCGACAAACCCATCTGCAAACCATCAACCCGAGAATGGCATCCGGACAACTTCAGGGACAATTCCTGTCGATAATTTCCAACATGATACGTCCAAGACGGATTCTGGAAATCGGCACTTTTACCGGCTATTCGGCTTTGTGTCTGGCCACGGGGCTGACTTCCGACGGAATTCTGCATACCATCGAAATCAACGAGGAATACGAGGATCGCATACGCACCTACTTCTCTGAAAGTCCTTATAACCACAAAATCACCCTTCACATCGGAGATGCCAAGACCATTGTCCCCTCGCTGAACGAACAATGGGATTTGGTCTTCATTGACGCGGAGAAAACCGACTATCAGGATTATTACGAAATGGTGTTTCCACAAGTTCGCAAAAATGGTTTCCTACTGATTGACAACACTTTGTGGAACAGCAAGGTGATACATGAAATTCAACACAATGACAAAGACACCCAAGCCATACTAGCTTTCAACGACAAGGTACAGCAAGACGGGCGCGTGCGCAACCTGCTGCTGCCCTTTCGCGACGGCATCATGATGATTGAAAAACTATAAAATGAGAATAGACATACTGACCCTTTTCCCCGAAATGTTCCCCAGTGTATTTGGAAGCTCGATTTTGAAGCGGGCTGTCCAAAACCAATACATTGAGCTTTACACCCACGACATTCGGGATTACACTTTCGACAAGCATCGCCGCGCCGATGATTATCCCTTTGGAGGAGGCGCGGGCATGGTGATGATGGTTGAGCCTATCGCCCGCTGCATCGAACAGTTGCAGAGCGAACGGGAATATGACGGCATCTTCCTGATGGCTCCCGACGGCACCACTTTCAACCAGCAGAAAGCCAACGAGATGTCGCTGCTCCACAACATCATTCTGTTGTGCGGACATTACAAGGGCGTTGACGAGCGTGTGCGGGAACTGTACATCACCGAAGACCTTAGTATCGGCGACTACGTGCTCTCCGGCGGAGAACTGGCGGCCATGGTCATTACCGACGCCATTGCGCGCGTGATCCCCGGTGTCATCAGCGACGGAGCCTCCGCCCTCTCCGACTCCTTCCAGGACAACCTGCTCTCCGCCCCAGTCTATACGCGCCCCACCGACTTCCGGGGCCACCGCGTGCCGGATGTGCTCCTATCCGGCAACCACAAACTGATTGAGGAATGGCGCATGAACCAGCAATTGGAAAGAACCCAAGAACGACGCCCTGATCTGTTGAATCATGAATAAACTGTACGCATATTGGCAATCACTGCGCACGCCCGACCGCTATTTCAACATCAGTTATACGCTGATGATGCCCATGATGCTGTTGCTCCCTTTCACCGTCTTTTTCATGTGGCCTATCGCGGTCGCTTTGCTGGCATTGTGGGTGTGCCAATGGAACTGGCATGAGAAATGGGAAAACTTCAAACAGAATGACGGCATCCCATACGGATTTTTTATGCTCGGCATCTTTCTGATTCCCATTTTGGGCCTTCCTAACTCCACCAACAAATCCATCGCATGGAGCGTGTTCGAGGGCAACATCTGGTTTCTCTTCGCCCCACTAATCTTCCTCACCACCTCAGCGAAACTATGGTCAAGACGGCACATCAGCACACTGTTCATCCTCTTCTCGACGGGTGAAATCATCCTGCTCGCTTTCTTTTTCATCCGAGGAATTTACAACACCATCGAAACAGGGTTGATCGACAGCATGTTCAACAACATATTCTGCTTTGGCTGGCATCACGCATACGTTTCTCTATATGCAACTTTTGCTTATTTCCTCATCTTCCACTATATTACCGAAAACAACCGGAACATTCCCAAGAAAAGGAGGATTCTGCTCTATACTGTTGCCATTTTTCTGACAATCAACATTTTCTGCCTATATTCCCGTTCAGGCATCCTCATCTTCCTGCTTATGCATCTGATATGGAGCGGCTATGCCATCTATCGGAAACCGTCGCGCTGGAAATGCTTCGCAGGGATTATTCTCTTGATTTTCAGTTTTTTCACTATTTTAATTCTCCTCGCACCCACCAACCGGTTCACCGAATACTACCTGTCGCTCGAGCATGAGCGCGACAATGACAAACAAACGGACGGGCGGCTGATTATCTGGCAAGCGGCATGGGACAGTGCTGTGGAGAACCTTCCCTGGGGTGTAGGTACCGGCGATGGGGACGAAGTGATCATGAACAAATATCACGAAAACGGCCACTGGATTGGATATCACCACCCGTACAACGCGCACAACCAATTCCTCTCCGCCCTCCTCACCAACGGCATCCCCGGCCTCGTCCTCGTACTGCTATACTTCTATACCCCATTAGGACTGGCCATCAAACACCGGGACATCTTCCTGCTCACCATCTTCCTGCTGATGTTTCTGAACTGTCTTGTGGAATGTATGTTCGACCGACGGGCAGGCGTGGATTTCTTCGCCATCATGATTCCACTACTGATACTGAGATGCAAATCCTTAACAATGTACAATGAACAATGTACAATGTACAATGAATAATGTGCAAATTTACAATTCACCAATCACAATTCACCAATGACAAAAAAAACACTGACACTATTTTTGCTGATATTCGGCGTCACCAATCTTTTTGCGCAAAAGAAGGAAACGTATCTTTACGCTGAAAAAGACACTTCAAAGCTCTACTTGGACGTATATGTCCCGCAAGTGCAGAACGAGCAGCACGCCTGCCTGTTCTATGTCTTTGGCGGTGGATTTATCGGTGGAAAACGCGATGATGACAACCAAGTGGGAATGATCAAAAAGCATTATACGGACAAAGGTTATGTGGTCATTGCCATCGACTACCGATTGGGGATGCGTGGCCAGTCGAACTATTCGGCGCTACTCGCCGTGAAAAAGTTTCAGGCGGCCATCTACATGGCCTCTGAAGACCTGATTTCCGCTTTGGATTTCACCCTGAAAAACCTGCTTGACACGAAGGAATACAAAATCAATCCCAAGAACATTCTCGTGTTGGGCAGCAGCGCGGGGGCCGTCACCGCCCTGCAGACCGACTACTCGATATGCAACGGCTATCTGAACAGCAGCATTTTGCCCTCCGATTTCCATTTGGCCGGGGTCATCTCATACGCGGGAGCGATATTCTCCACCCACGGGATGCCCAAATACAAGAACCACACTCCCGCCCCCACTTTGCTCTGCCACGGCACAGAAGATCATTTGGTGAACTACAAGAAGACCCAGCTTGCCAACCTCGGCTTTTTCGGTTCTGACGCCATCGCGAAACAGTTCAAGAAGAACAGCTACAATTATCGTATCCGCCGCTATTCCGGTCTCGGACACCAAGTGGCAGCCATTTGCTATAACGAATTCGACCTTATCGACCAGTTCATTTCCGAACAGGTCTTTTCGGATAAAACCTTGATACAAATTGACGAAACCTATTTCAACGCTGGCATCGAGCCGAAATGGATGAATCTGCACGTCCGCGACCTTAAAAAAGCGGGACAATAATCGTAAAGACGCGCCAACGGCACGTTTCAAAATAAAAAAGAGACGCATCGTTGGTGCGTCTCTTTTTTATTTGCAGATTATTTACCTCACCAGCGTCACCGTGCCGGTGTATTCCTTGTCCTCTTCGTTAAGATTATAAAGCAGGATTTTATAGACATACACCCCTTCGGGACACATCTGTCCATTTTTGCCACGACCGTCCCAATAGTCGTACGGGTTTTTCGTGGAGAATATCAACACACCTGAACGATCGAAAATCTGCATGGAATAGTGGTCGGGGTCCACACCCTCGCCTTTCGGGGCAAATGTTTCGTTTATGCCGTCCCCATCCGGGGTGAAGGCATTAGGGATATAGAAGAAAAATGGAACGGAAACAGAGACCCGTGCCTTAACAGAATCCACGCAGCCGAAAGAATCTGTGGCAGTCATTGTGATGGTGTAATAGCCGGAACGGGTGTAATCGTGCGTGGGATCATCAACGTTCTGGATGACGTTGACATTGGAATTGACATCCCCGAAATTCCACACAAGATGGGCGTAATCCTCGTTAGAAGTATTCGTACATGTCACCGTGCCGATCCCATTCTCCACAAAGATTTCTGTCGGGGAGGGGACAAACGAAGGGATGGGCAGCGGCATCACCACCACGGTGAACGTGTCTGCGACTATACAGTTGCCCTCCATCGTGGCTTTGGCAACATACTCTTTCGTAATCTGCGGGGTCACCGTAATGGAGGGGGTAGTCTGATTTGTGTTCCACTCGAAGATGTTGGAAGTTGGATGCGTAACCGTCATCGTATAGGAGTCTCCGATACAGATGGAGTCCCTTTCCGTGACACCTCCCACACCTGTGATGGTGGGCATCTCCAGCTGGGTAATGGCCACCTTCACCGAGTCGTGCCGAGTGCAGCTGTTCTCGAACGTCACCGTCACATAATAGGTGGCAGTATCTATGCCGACAGGTGCGAACACCGTGTCAATGGCAAACGTGTCCGCCTTGCTCGTACTCCACGTATAACCGCCGTAAAGAGCCGGGTTGATCTGCAAGGTTGTGTCTATCTCCACGGTCAGGAACACAGAATCGCCAGGACACACAGGAGTCTCACCGTTGCTGCTCACCGGCTTGATTCTGGGGATGTTCACGTTGATAATAGTGGTGTCAAGTTTGACAATCTCATCAAGAGCTGCATTAATATACCTATATTCAGAGATATACATAGTGGTATCTGTTGGACTTACTGTGATAATGCGATTTGTTCTGGCATGCGGATCGTAGCTGATAATGTGGTTTGCATCCACCGTGTCCTTATACCAAGTCAATTCACCATTTTCGTCCAATGGGGTAATAGGTGTAAAGCGCCATGCTTCGCCATTGTTGACAGTCCATGTGGAATTAAAATTACGCCCAGGCACAGTCAATATTTGCGAGGATGTTTTGTTCTGCAATCCGATAACGCCCAAACCATCGTTCCAAGAAGTACAGCAAGCACGGTGTTTAATATACACGTCAATAATACAGGTTCCCTCATAAAATACCATCTGATAGGTGTTATACATATTGGAGCCTTGGGAACAGCAACTGAACAATCCCATATTATTATAATTGAACAAAAAAGCTCGACATGGATATTGTCCTACCACCCCATAGTTAATTGTTCCGTTCTGACTACAGCTATTATTATTAGGATTAATATCTTCATACACTTCATAAGCAGAGTGAGCATAAAAATAAGGTGGGGTAGAATATGGTGGAGTTGTAGGTGGAACATATGTATCCCACTCGCAAAAACTCCCAGCGGAATGAGGATTAAAGGAGATAATTCCGTTAGAGCTTGGATATAATGTAGTAAATCGATTACCGAAAAAGCTGAAAGAAAAAGGCAAATTTACCGCTCCCAGCCACTCATCATCCGTATTGGCATCCACAATATTAGGCCCTGCATCATATCCAAATAGCATTTCTTCCTCATTATACGGTATCTGCTTAACCGTATAGTCATTGGTGTATTGTCCAGTAGCAATCACATTAGCTTGAAGCACGACCACCGGTTTGGAGCAATCGAACTCAATCACTTTCGGATCTGGAGAGTCAGCGTAGAGCCCCCCTGGGATATTTGTCACCGAAGGGCAAGGATTTCCGTCTTCACTCTCAAACAGCTCCGCCTGTTGGGAAATGATGGCTCTCCATCCTGATCTGTTGTTATCAGCATTACCGCCACTTACATACTCAAACGCAAGCGTGCCGGTAGAAGAAAAGAAAATTGGGGGCATATTATTGGTTGTGGCATCCAACGTGGAGGTGCAAAACTGTCCAATCAATCGTCTGTTTGCTACATCATTGTATTGGCCATCATATATCTTCAGCACCCCGCCCACCGAAAACTGAGTAAACTCGCACTTGATATGCGTGCCCAACGGGGAGGTGAATTCAGTAAAATTATTAACCGATGCACCATTTGCATTAATATTTCCAGTGCCACCAGCATCATAGAAGATGGCATTACTGGTAACTACAGTAGTATATTCCCCATAGTTGATTTCCAAAGGAACGGTGTCATAGGCATACACCTGTGCTTTCCAACCATCCTGCAAACCGGGAATGTTCATCGAATCGGAATGAAACACAAAGGTCATTGTTTTTCCCGATGCCAAATGCTCCCTCGGGGAGTTCACAAGATTATAGTACCCAACTAAATGGTTATTATCACACTGGGAAGCGTCTCCATCAAAGAGCCACAGCGTATCACCGTCACCCATGGCAAATTCTTCAAACAAGACATACAATTTCGTGGTACTCATATTGGTACGCAACGTAATAGTATCGCGCAAACCTTGGGCAAAATAACCCGTGCCACCGGGATCGTAAAAATACCTCGGCTGGTCATCAATGTCGCCCACAAATGAAGTAGTTCCCATGATAATGTCACCTTGTCCCGTGACCTTTTGCCAAGGGACAAACATCAGTAGCAGTATGCTTAATTTGAGTATCTGTTTCATCATTTTTGAAATAATTTTTCTTTATAACGAATAATGCGGGGGATTGTTACACGGAGCACGAATTATTTGTGAATTGTGATTTGTTTCGCGGCTGTTACGGTGTGCCCTTGCGGGGAGGAGGTTCCGTCTGGCCGGTAAATGCCTCGCTTTTTCGTTAGTGCGGTGATTGTCGGAGGTGCGTGTTGTTTTCGGTCCTTTGTGGTGGCTAAACGGAATGGAGGTGGGTTTTCTGTTAAATTAGGGATGACGGAAATGCGAATGTACGTTTCATTTCGGACAACTCGCAAGGGCAGGATTTAACCGCCACCCTCTCCATTAGTTAACAACAAGAAAAACGAAATAAAAAATATTTTTCAACATTATCCACTGAATTGAAAAAAATGTATTTTTGCAGCGTAAAATTTTTATTAACCTAAAGACAAATACAGATGGAAAATTCAACAGTATCAACACCACAATACCCTGATTTCGGGGCATTGCTGGAATCGGTCAGAGAGAACGGCCGCCGCATGCAAGAAAGCGCTGAACGCTATTACAAGGAACAAGCAGAACGCGATGCGCAGTGGAAAACCGAACAAGCAGAGCGCGATGCGAAATGGAAAGCGGAACAAGTGGAGCGCGATGCGAAGTGGAAAGCGGAACAAGCTGAACGTGAAGCTGAACGAGAAGCAAGGATGGAAAGAATCAGCAGGGAAAACAATAAAGCCATCAAGGAGATGAAAAATGTGTTCACCACCGAGTGGGGGCGTCTGATAGAAGCTCTGTGCAAGCCGGCGGCGTTCAAGCTATTCAAAAAGGAAGGCATCGAAATCGACCGCATTTACGAAGGCATCCACAAGGCCAAGGAGGACGGACAGGATGTGATGGAGATTGATGTCGCGCTGTGTGACACATCAGTAGCCGTCATCGTGGAGGTGAAGACTCGCTGCGGCAAACGCGACATCGACTACTTTCTCGGACAAATGGAACACTGCAAGAAATATTACAAGGAGTTCGCGGACAAGAAGCTGCTCGTGGCCGTGGCCGCTATCAGCTACGACACGGGTGCTGTCAAGTATGCGCACAACAAAGGCGTATATGTGCTGAAACTCACTGGTGAGGAAACTTTCACCCTGTCCGCCCCTAACAACCCGAAAGCGTTTTAACCCATCCAAAGACAGACTATAATTGTGCTTGAATCAGTCTGTTAAGGCTGATTTGAGTAAAACCAGCATGGGTGTCCGTAATAAAAAAATCCCGAATGCGCTTTTATTTCAAAAAAAGTGTATTTTTGCAGCCGCAAAACGGACGGGGTGTGGCGCAGTTGGTAGCGCGCTACGTTCGGGACGTAGAGGCCGGAAGTTCGAGTCTTCTCACCCCGACATTTCTGTAGAGACACAATGTGTTGTGTCTCTACTTTTGTTTAATAAGGTATCTTTCCTCTGAAATTGTAGAGACGTTTCATGAAACGTCTCTACACCGTCAATTTCATCTGTCCGTGTGTATTCGTATTTTATGTACATTTGCGCCCCAAAATCGGAAATTATGACCAGACTGTATAACATATTGGTTGCTGCTATTATCGCGTTGCTTTGCTCCGGCTGCTCGCATACCGAAACCACCTATTACCCAGACGGGAACAAGCAATCCGTCATCCAATACCGAGGAAAAAAAGAGCATGGCAAAACCATCTATTTCTATCGCCGCCCAAACACCGTGGAAATAGAGGTGGAGATGAAAAACGGCAAACGCAACGGTGAATTCCACCGCTATTTCAAAAACGGACAGCTCGACACCTACTGCGTTTATGAGAACGATTCCATTGAAGGGTTGGAGGTTATGTACACCGCCAACGGCTGCAAAAGTCAGGAATACACATACGTCCACGGCATAAAAAACGGTCCTCACAAAGCCTACCACCTCGACGGCAGCATCAAGATTGAAGGCGGCTTCCATAACGACCTGTTCGACGGACCTTGGAACTACTACGACGAACGAGGCGTCCTGGTAGGCGAAGGTCAGTTCAAGGACGGAAATGGCGAGGTCACTTTCTACGACAAAAACGGACTCAAGGAGAGAACCACCCACTACAAGAACAACAAAAAAGACGGCTCCGAAATCTATTACACACCTTCAGGCAACATATACCGCGAAATCATCTTCAAAGAAGATCGCATCCTCAGCGACAAAACCGATTCCACACTGCTGAAGTAACATGAAACGGATTTTCGTCATAGCCGCAGCCATCCTGCTGTGCGTTTGCAACCTGCACGGCCAGAAAAACCGCAAGATTCTTTATCGGGCGGACATGGGCTACTATGACGAGGAGGTTCTTGCAGGCGCGAACCGGCTCATCGGGAACGTGAAATTCGCCCAGGACAATGTGGTCGGTTATTGCGACAGTGCCTACCTGTACGACGCGGAAAACTACATCATCGCTTTCGGAAACCCCGTCCGTATTGTCATCAGCGACTCCGTTGTACTGTACGGGCGGCGCGCCTACTACGACGGCAACATCCGCCAAGCCGCCATCGCCGAAAGAGTCCGCCTGGAAAACGGAAATTCCTACCTGCTGACAGACAGTCTGTTCTACGACCTCAACACCGACTGCGGCTCCTATACTACCGGAGCACGCATCTTCAGCGACGAGGACACCCTGACCAGCGACATCGGAAAATACTTTACCTCAACGGACGACGCCTACCTCCACCAAAACGTCCAACTGCGCAGCAGTAGCTACGTCATGAACTGCGACTCACTTCAATACAACGTCGCCCGGAAAACCGCCTATTTCATTTCCCCCACCCACCTCGTCAGCGACGAAAACACGATTTACACCGAACACGGCTCCTACAACACCAACACCGACATCTCCGTTCTATATGGGAATGTCCTGCTGACAGGGGAGAACCAGATTCTGTCCGCCGACAGTCTGTATTACGACAAAAAACTGCGTTTCGGCAAGGCCTGGAACAACGCCAGGTTTGTGGATACCGCCAACAACTTCATCCTCCTTGGCAACTATCTCGAACATCACGAGAAAGGGGGCACCTCAATTGCCACCGACAGCAACCTCGTCATCTATATCGACGACAACAAAGACACGCTGTTTCTGCACAGCGACACCTTGAAAGTTGATTTCGACACCGCTTCCAATCCCACTCTTCTGCGCGCTTACTTCCACACCAAGTTCCAACACAAAAACATCCAAGGGGCATGCGATTCCATGAGTTACAACGTCAACGACTCCATCATGATGATGTACTACAATCCCGTGTTCTGGTCCGACAACTACCAGCTCTCCGGCGACACCGTGCGCTTCTTCATTCTGGACTCCGTTAACTCAACCATTGAATTGTGCAGATCCGGATTCATCGTGGGAGGACTGTTTGACGATTCGGAATTCAACCAAATCAAAGGATTGAATATCAAAGGTTTCTTGAGAGACAAGGATTTGCATCGTGTCGATATTGTCGGAAACGCCGAATGTGTCTATTACGTTCAGGATGAGGACAACTCCCTTATCGGTATCAACACCTCCATCACCAGCGAGATGCGCATCTATTTAGACAGCAACCAAATACAGCAAATCCGCTATTTCGACTCCCCGAACGGACAAATTTATCCGGATGAGCAATTCGAGGAAAAAGACCGCAAATTACAAGGATTCAAATGGTTGGACGCTTATAGACCCCGGAAGCCCGAAGACCTTTTCGTGATGCCCGTTCCTCACGACCCCAATGAAACGAAGAAAGACGATGACATGATGAAACAATGAACCATATAGCCGAACATATAAAACTGATTCTGAAATCCTTGCCGGAAAAGCCAGGAGTTTATCGCTTTTACGATGACAAAGGCACAGTGATTTACGTCGGGAAAGCAAAACGGCTGAAGCGGCGGGTCTCCTCTTACTTCAACAAGGACCACGAATCCGCCAAAGTGCGGATGTTAGTGACGAAAATCCGCGACATCCAGACAGTTGTGGTGGACAGCGAATGGGATGCCTTGTTACTGGAGAACAGTATGATAAAGCAGTTCAAGCCCAAGTACAATATCATGCTGAAAGACGATAAGACCTACCCTTGGATTGCCGTCACGAAAGAACCCTTTGCGCGAGTGTTCCCCACACGCCGTCCCGATGCGGCCACCATGCATCTGTTTGGCCCCTATTCTTCTGTGAAACAGATGAATATATTGCTTGACCTCATCAAAGAGATGTTTCCGATTCGCAACTGCAAAATACTACGGAAAAACGAACGACCATGCATGCAATACCAGATCAAGAAGTGCGCCGCCCCCTGCTGCGACCTCATCACACAAGAGGAATACCAAGAGAATATTGAAAAAGCGATGCAAATCATCAAGGGAAACCGAAAAGAGGTGATGCGGCAGTTGAAAACAGAGATGATGCGATACGCCGATGAATGGAAGTTCGAGCAAGCAGGAGAAGTCAAGCGCAAAATCGAGGCTTTGGAGAATTTCATCGGGAAATCCGTAGTCGTGAACCCTTCCCTTACCAATATGGACGTTTTCGGCATGGATGAGGATGACGACTGTTTTTACATTAGCTTTTTACGTGTCATTGACGGTGCCATCGTGCAGGCACAAACATTAGAAATCGACAACCGATTGGACTCCACACGGGAGGATGCGCTCTGGACCGGCATTTTAGAAATCCAAGAACGGTTAGGCGGTCTGTCACCCAGTCTGTTAGTTCCTTTCATGCCTGTTCTCATCCCTGAAGGGTGGAATCTTCAAGTTCCACAACGTGGCGACAAGCACAAGTTGGTGGAGCTGGCCGTCCATAACGCCCACTTCTACATGCTTGAGAAAAAGAAGCGTCAGGATTTGGTGGATCCCGACCGGCGCAACCAGCGCGTGTTGTTAGCATTGCAAGAGGCGTTAGGGATGAAGACGTTGCCGCGCCGCATCGAATGTTTCGACAACTCCAACACGCAGGGCGAGGAACCCGTGGCCGCCATGAGCTGCTTCATAGACGGAAAACCCGCTAAAAGCGAATACCGCCACTTCAACATCAAGACCGTGGTTGGTGCCGATGATTTCGCATCCATGGAAGAGGTCATCTACCGTCGCTACCACCGACTGTTGGAGGAGGAAAAGCCGCTGCCCGACCTTGTGGTCATCGACGGCGGCAAAGGGCAGCTTCACGCCGCCTGGAACGCCATCCAAGCCCTCCACATCGAAGACCGTCTCATGATGGTAGGCATCGCCAAACGGCTGGAAGACATCTACAAAGTTGGCGACGACCTGCCCGTTTATATCGACAAACGTTCCGAGGCACAGAAACTGTTGCAGCACGTCCGCGACGAAGTTCACCGCTTCGGCATCACGCACCACCGCAAACGCCGTAGCAAAACCAGCATCGCCTCTGTGTTAGACAACGCACCCGGAATCGGAAAAATCCTCAAGACCAAACTGCTACGAGAATTCAAAACGGTAGCGAAAATCACCGCCGCCACCGAACCCGAACTCGCCGCCGTCATCGGCCCAAAAAAAGCCGCCGACCTCAAACAATACCTTTCCAAATGTTGAAGTATGTATAGAAAAGCCATCATCACCCTAATCACCGCAATCATCGCCGTCTCGGCCACGGCACAAAACAATCAGCTAATCTATCCCGCCACATACGTGGAAACCGTGGTGGATGCCGCAACGCTACAGGAGTTGTCGCGGGAATTCTCCGTTGACCGTGTGAAACGTAATGCAGACAACACCTTCAACACACGTATCAGTCTTTCGTACAAGGAATTTGACAACTTCCTGTCGAAGCAAATCCCATATACGACCTACACACCGACTCGCGCCATTGTAAGGATGGCGCATGATTATGGGGAAATGACTACGAATTGGAACCGGTATCCAACCTACAGTACCTATCTCGCCATGATGGACACCTTCCAGACTCGATATCCGCAACTCTGCAAGATAGACACGATTTTGGCCGCCACAACCAACAACCACAGTATTCTCTGTGCCCATATCAGCAACAACCTCAACGACAACGGAGGCAAACCATCCGTTTTCTACACCTCCACCATCCACGGCGACGAAGTGGTCGGCTATTACCTGATGATCCGGCTGATTGATTATCTTCTAACAAATTACAGTACAAATACATACGTCACCGACTTAGTCAACAGCATTGACCTCTGGATTTGTCCACTGCACAACCCTGACGGCACCTACCTCGCCTCCGACAATCAAATCAACGACTGGCCGGTTTCCACACGGTACAACGCAAACTGGGAGGATTTGAACCGTGTTTTCCCGGAAGTGGGCAATCCGGCAAAACCATCATACGAGCCGGAGGTGGAGGCGATGATGCAGTTCATGGAAGCGCACAACTTCACGCTCGCGGCCAACCTCCACGGGGGTGCTGAAGTTTTCAACTACCCGTGGGACAGCTGGATGACATGGCAACACAGCCACGCTGATGCCGACTGGTGGGAGTATGTCGGCCATAACTTCGCCGACACCTGCCACCACTATTCCGCCACCTTCATGACTGAAGAGGACAATGGGGTCACGGAGGGCGGCGACTGGTATGTCATCACGGGCTCCATGCAAGATTACCACAACTGGTATCTCGGCACCCGCCACGTCACTTTAGAGGTTTGCGAAGACAAAGTCTTATCGTCCAACCTGTTGCCAAGCTATTGGGACTATACGTTCCACTCATTCCTGAATTTCGTCGCCGAGGCGGACAACGGCATCCACGGCATCGTCACCGACTCGCTGACGGGCGAGCCGCTGTCGGCGCTGATATACATCACCAATCACGACCTCGACCACTCCTACGTGGAGACTACCCTACCCTACGGCGACTACCACCGCCCTATCAAAGCAGGACAGTATGCCGTGACCTACTCGGCCGAGGGATATCTCCCGAAAACCATCGTCACAACAGTCGCCGACGGTGAAAAAACACTACAGAATGTGCAATTGTCCAAATCCGTAGGTATTCCCGAATACGACAAAATGGTGAATATCTATCCTAACCCAGTACAAGATTTCCTAACGGTGGAGCTATCTGAAGGAACGGAAATCGACAACATCTCTCTCTACGACATACAAGGCCGCCTTGTAGAGACGTTTCAGGAAACGTCTCTACAGACCGCCAAATTTGATGTCCGCCACCTTCCCGCCGGCATCTACATCCTGCATATCAGGACAACCAATGCTCTCGAACTTATCCGAAAAATACATGTTTTATAACTGATAATTAGCTCAGACATAGTTGGTGATTTGTTTTTTTTCGTCATGATATAAAGATATGGATTTTTTTATTACTTTTGCTACGCTTAATTTATAGCGAGTGGATTTTCTAAATCTTTGAAAATTAGTAATATAAAATAATTTTTAGTATGAAAAAATTGACAAATAACACTTCTTTGGGCAAACTTATTCTGCTCTGCAACGTGGTGGTGCTTGTTCTTTTCATCATCTCTATGCTCTTTTTGATGAAATTCGACAAGACCAACAGAGCGGTCATCCAAGAGCGCAAACACTACAATGATTTGTACGAAGCGTATGCCACAGCACAACACCCTTTGCGGCAAGACAGCGCTGAAGTGGCTTACTACCAGTACAAATTGGACACGCTGCAGCAAAAAGTTCCCGCCAACAAAGATGAGAGAAAAGCCCTTGCCGAAAGCATCGAAGTCACCAAGCAGACGTTAGCCGACAAGAAAAAACTACAAGAGGAACACTGGAACAGTGTGGCCGAGCTTGAAAAAGAATACACCCCGGCTCTTCAAAACTGGGAGAATCTGAACGCCGACAACGCCGCCGCCAAGAAGAAATTCTGGATTATCGCGGTTCTGGCCATTGTCGCCTTCCTCTTCAAAACATTCCTTTTCGCTGTCTGGGGTGCGAAAAACAACAAGAACCTCCACTCCATCGCTCCGTGGATGCAGAGCGGTATGAAACCTTGGATGTCTTACGTGGCTTGGTTTGTTCCCTTCTACAACCTCATAAAACCGCTCTCTTTCTTCAAAGAAGTGTGGAATGAGACCGACTACGCTCTTGAAAACATCGGTGCCACCGAAAGAAACGAAAACACAGTGGACAACTCCAACATCTACATGTCCATTTGGTGGGGATTCCTGTTGTGCAGCGTGTGGCTCATGAATTATATCCTGTTCTGCACGTTCTTCCGCGAAGGCGCCCTATACGTTAAAGCTAACCACGGCACAATGGTGGTTGTCGCCATTGTGATCATGATTATCTGTATGGTAATCGAATCTGCGCTGATTCTTAAATACAACAAGAAAAACATGCAACTGATTGAAAACGAAAGCAAATTTTAATCAGCAACTGTATTGACAAATAGAAAAGCAGGGTTCAGCCCTGCTTTTTTTTTCGTAAATGGGAATTACGGCAAAACTTTCTCTATCGTATTCCACAGCAAATCAGCTGTGCGATCCCAGGTAAAAAGTCCTTTTCTGGCAATTTCCTTTTCTATCAACGAGCTTCGTAAACCTTTATCCTGACGCAGATTGCACATAGCATCGGCCAACTGTTCAGGGTTGTTCGGATCTACCAAGATGGCAGCATCGCCCGCTATCTCCGGCATGGCGGTGACATTGGAGGTGATGATGGGAACATGCGCGTTGAATGAATCCACGATGGGAAGTCCAAAACCTTCAAAAAGAGATGTGTAAACCATAGCGATGGCACTGGCTGTCAGCTCACAGACAACATCCAACGGTTGGCGGCCAAGGAGAAGCACATCATCGCGATGAGACATCTTCAAATACGTATCCTCGATTTCTCCGGCCCACCATTTTTTGTCACCCACCACCACTAACTTCGTGGAATCAGAACTTCTGTCCTTAAAAATATCAAACGCCCTGAAAATATTGTCCAAATTTTTGCGTTTGTGGATAAGCCCTACAAAGAGGAAAAAAGCACACCCTTCCGTGTGTTTTCGTCTGACCTCGCCCTGCTGTTCTTCCGGAAGAGGCTTATATGCCGGATTATTGCCAGAAAAAACGACATCAACCTTGTCAGAGGAAATCCCGAACGAACGGATAATATCCTGACGGCTGTATTCGGAAACCGTTGCCAAACGTGTGGCGTTTCGGGCAAACTTCGGAAAAAAACGGTCATAGTAACGGCGCACAACGGCCGGGACAAACTCGGGATGGTGCAGAAAATTAAGGTCGTGCATGACATTCACTATGGGAACATCCAACTTGGTCGGAATCCAGCCGTCCGTAGAAAGAACCATATCAGGCTTTATCCTTTTGGTTTTCAACGGAATACCATATTCAAAAAAGAGATACCATAAATAAGGATGCCGTGCCTGCGGATGGACGACAACAGGCGTTACATTATCACTGAAAAGGAAAGATTCGTCATATTTCCGGTCAAACAGAAAAAAAAACTGATGTTCGGGATGCAATTTTGTAATCCTACGCAATGTCTCATACGTAAACTGCCCGATACCCTCCAATCTGTCTTTCAACAGCAGACGTGTGTTAACGGCAATTTTCATGGTATCAAGACGATAATGCGGCAGTGTTATGCTAAACGGGAATCTTTCTTGTCGTTGCTGGTACGGTAAGCGTAATCATCCTGCATATCCGCCACCCTACCCCGCTGACTGTTGTCCGCCGGTTCAATGTCCTTGATATTCAGCTGTGTGGTCACCGTATTGTTCCAACGATTCTCCTCCACGTGATATAGTACGTTGAAAGGTTTTGAATCACTGACGACAGGAAGAAGCGCTTTCTGATTGAACGCGATGCTATCTATCGAGTTTCCCCGTTCGTAAGGACTTAATATCCTGCACTTCAAATGCTTGTCTCCAACTATGCGGGCATTTCCCTCGTCCACAACGCCGTCCGTTTCAAAAATGGGCTCCATGTTGCCCGGTCCGAACGGTGCGAACTTTTTCAAGTTTTTCAGGAACTGCGGGGTAATCTCCGAAAGATTCAACATCATATCTACAGTGATTTCGGGTTCGTATGCCTTTTCATCCAAGTTTTCCTTCACATATTCCTCGAAACGCTGGGAAAATTCCTCCAAATTTTCCTGTTTCATGGTCAGACCGGCAGCATACTTGTGCCCGCCGAAATGTTCCAGCAGGTCGGCGCAAGAGTCGATGCCGTCGTATATGTTGAACTCTTTCACAGAGCGGGCGGAACCTGTGATCAACCCGTCGTCAGAACTCATCAGAACGATGGTCGGTTTATAAAACTCCTCCACCAATCGGGAGGCCACAATTCCAATAATGCCCTTTTCCCACTGCGGGTTGTAGATGACGATGCTCTTACGGTTCTCAAACTCATGCGAGTTCCGAATCATGTCCATCGCCTCTTCAGTGGCGTTCTTGTCCTTCTGCTTGCGCTCGTTGTTCTGCTTATTGATACGAGTGCTGATTTCCATGGACTTGTCTTCATCTTCCACAATGAAAAGTCGGACGGACTCCTTGGCACTCTTGATTCTGCCGGCGGCGTTGATACGAGGACCTACATAGAACACCAAGTCAGAAATGGAAATGACCCTCGTGAATATCGTGTCCTCACTGAACGGAGGATAGGTTCTCATTTTAATCCCCGCCTGATCGAGGATGGAACGGATGCCCATGCGTGGAATTTTGTTTATCATCTCGAGCCCGAAATGGGCGAGAATGCGGTTTTCGCCAGTGATGGCCACAATATCGCAGGCAATGCTGACAGCGACAAGGTCCATACGTTCCAGCCAAAGTTCGTCGGGAAGTCCGTTACGCTGGCAGTAACCTTGTACCAACTTAAATCCGACGCCGCAGCCGGAAAGTTCCTTGTATGGGTAAGTGCAGTCCTTTCGTTTGGGGTCTAGGATAGCAACGGCATTGGGCAGGGTATCGCCTTCAAGGTGATGGTCGGTGATGATGACATCGATACCGTACTGGTTGGCGAGATCCACCATGTCGTTCGCCTTGATGCCGCAATCTAACGAGATAAGTAGATTAATCCCGTTATCGCGGCAGTACTGGATGCCCTTTTCTGTGATGCCATAACCTTCGGTGTAACGGTCAGGAATGTAATATTTAACGTACTCGTGAGCATCGGAACCGTGGATTTTGCACAGGAAGGAATATAGCAGTGCCACTGCTGAAGTGCCATCCACATCATAGTCACCATAAACCATGATTCTCTCATCATGTATTATGGCTTTGGACAGGCGTTCCACGGCGACATTCATGTCCTTCATCAGAAAAGGGTCGTGGAGTTTTTCTATATTGGGTTCAAAAAAGTCACGCGCATCCTGCACGGTTGAGATTCCGCGCTGTGCCAGCAGAGTGGCAAGCGGACGCTCAAGATGCAGATGCTCACACAATTGCGCAACCACTGCCTCGTCAGGAAGCTCTTTTTTTACCCAATGTTTTTTCATTTTACCTATCTAAAAAAATTCGCTGCAAATATATAGATTATTTTTTTACGATACTAAATATTTCCAATTTTCATCTTTTTGTCAATATCCGAGATATACTGTTTCATTTTTTTGTCCGTCTCGCTGAGGTTTCGGATGGTACGGCAGGCATGGAGAACCGTTGCATGGTCTTTGTTGCCGCAGTAGGCTCCGATAACAGAGAGGGGAAGGTGCGTGTATTTCTTGGCGAAAAACATGCTGATCTGGCGCACCTGGACGATCTCGCGCTTGCGGGTCTTAGCGTTGATTGCCTCTACAGAGATGCCAAAGTAGTCGCACACAATCTTTTGGATGTATTCGATAGAGATCTCCTTGGCGGTGGACTTCACGTATTTGTCCACCATCTCGCGGGCAAGGTCAATCGTGATGTCACGATGGTTGAGGGAAGCCTGGGCCAAGATGGCAATCATGGCGCCCTCTAATTCCCGTGTGTTTGCGGTGATACGCAAAGCCAGATAGTCAATCACCTCTTTTGAGAACTCGATGCCATTGTTTTCCAATTTTTTTGTGATGATGGCGGTGCGGGTCTCCAAGTCGGGTGCCTGTAGATCAGTAGCCAACCCCCATTTGAAACGGTTCAGCAGACGCGGTTCAAAGCCCGTGATGTCAACCGGAGATTTGTCGGAGGTCATGACAATTTGCTTCTTCATCTGGTGCAGGTGGTTGAAAATCTGGAAGAAAGCCTCCTGGGTCTTCGTCTTGTTGCCTGAAATGAATTGGATGTCATCGATGATGAGCATGTCCACGGCCTGGTAGAACCAGTAGAAATCGTTGAGATTATCGCTCTTCACCGCCTCCATATACTGCTGGTAGAACGTATCCGCACTGACATAAATGACAATCTTGTCCGGGAAATTGATCTTGGTCTGAATGCCTATGGCGTTGACCAGATGCGTTTTACCCAAACCAACATCAGAGTAGATAAACAGCGGATTGAACGGGGTCTGCCCTGGGGCTTTGGCGATGGACATGCCCGCAGCACATGCCAGTCGGTTGCAGTCGCCCACCACATAGTTGTCAAACGTAAGCGTTTCCGAAAGATTCGACGGAATACGTTGCTTTTTGATGCCGGGAACGACAAATGGGCCGGGGATGTCCTTCCGATCCATGCTGTTGACATCCAACGGGGGCATCATGAGCGGGTTTTTCACCGCCTTGCGAGATGTGGAGGGGATGGTGACCGTGGAATTTTGCTCAGGGGTTTTCCCGCGCTCCATCAAGACCTTGTAACGTAACTTCGCATCATTACCCAACAGCTTCCGTATGGCAGTGCGCAGCAAATCCACGTACTGTTCCTCCAAAATCTCCTTGTACCACAAACTTGGCAACTCCAAGGTGAGCTGCTTCTTATCCAACGACACAGCATTTATCGGCTCAAAGATAGTGGAATACACCTCAGGAGAAACAGTGTCTCTGATGATTTCCAAACATTGGCTCCAAACCGTTGTATATGAGGGTAGTTCTTTCTCCATTTGCAGTTTCTGAAATTTGGTTTTAGTTTATCATACTTAATATGAATATTTTAGCGGAACACACTCTGCTATTTTTTCAACCCGCAAAATTAACAAAAAATAAGTTCAAAAAATTTTTTTTCGACTATTGATTTTTTGAAAAAAAAGAATATTCCTTTTTTTTACACTGTTTAAAAAAATCATGAAAGGAATTTGTGGAACTCTTGGAATTTTCCCACGTCCTGCCACGTGTCTTCGTCATGGACATAGCCGAGAACACGATGTTTTTCTGCCTCATCAAGATAGAAACGGGTGATAGAGGACTTTTCGACGGACTGTATTCTACGGGCGAAATCGGTATTTAGAACATGTATCCCGCTGAAAGCCAATCGAATAGGATTCACAGATTCTATTGCAACAATTTTTTCCCTCGTCTGGATGTTCTCCCAACCGCACAATGCACACTCCTCTCCGCTAAACAGAAAATACCGCTGCGTCTGCCGGTTCCGAACCGCCAACGTAGCCTCCGCCCGATGGCGGACGTGATAATCTATCAGCTTTACAAGGTTTATATCAGACAGTATATCAACATTATAGCAGAGTATAAGATCGCTTCCTTGCCAAAAAGGTTCGGCGAACTTCACCCCGCCGGCGGTGTCACGCAGATACGCCCGTTCGTCGGAAATGCGGATTCTCCCAGAAAGAGGATGTCTTCCAACCGCCTCCATGATCATGTCAGGAAAATGATGCACATTGACTATAACATCCGTGACATCACATGCCTTCATCTTGTCCAAAGCATTGTCCAACAACGTTTTCCCCTGATATTTGACCAACGCTTTCGGTCTCTCGGCCGTAAGGGGATAGAGCCGTGTACCCAATCCTGCCGCAAAAATAAATCCAGTAATTTTCATCCTTTCTTTTTTAGGGGTGCAAAAGTAACAAAAAGATGTTGATTACATCCTTGAAAAAATAAAAAAAAATCAGACAAAAACTTATATCTTTGCCAAATACAAATAGACTCACTGATTATGAAAAAAATTGCCCTTTTTGCCATAGTGTGCGCAACCTTGCTGTTAGGAAGTTGCCGCCACGAAATCTTTGAAATTGATTATTCCATTGGATGTGTAGGATTCCAGTACGGATCCATCCAAGGATCCGAAGAAGAATGGAATATGTTGCTTGACTATTTTGAAACCAACGTGGAATGCAACAAGATAGTCACTTTTGAGGGCAAAAGCCTTGCCGAAGCGGATGCAAAAGCACGACAATTCTACGATGAACAATTAAAGAAAATCGACACAGCATACATCTGTTCTTTGCTGCATTACACCGACTATTATGACTACGGGATAACCACCAAAACGGCAGACGGAAGCAATAGGAACATCAAAGTGACGCGTTTTGAAGAGAGCGGGGCGCACGAGCTAAACGTAAATTAGTCATTTCCTGACTTGCTCCTTCAGCATCGGGACAAACAAAAAATCCCCGAAATCTTCCTCTTCATATTCCGAATCGCTGACTTTTACGATTCGTTTCATGATTTGTGACTCTTCACCAACGGGAATCACCATAATTCCACCTACAACTAGTTGGTCAACAAGGGCATGAGGCACTTCCGGAGCCCCACAAGTCACAATCACCCGATCGTAGGGCGCGAACTGCGGGAACCCCTTAAAGCCGTCTCCATAACGCGTGATGACAGTCGGCGCAAGCTTGCTCAACAGCGGCCTCGTGCGGTTGAACAGCGTGATTTGCCGCTCCACTGTGAAAACCCGCGCCCCCATGGCATACAAAATGGCCGCCTGAAACCCCGAACCTGTGCCGATTTCCAGGACTTTCATCCCCTTGCTTACCTCCAGCAACTGCGACTGGAACGCCACCGTGGAAGGCTTCGAGATGGTCTGGTCCGTAGCCAATTTCAAGGCTTCATCTTCATACGCACGAGGCCAAAGCAACGACTCGAGAAACAAATGCCGCTCCATCTTATCGAAAGCGGCAAGCACATTCTCGTCCGTGATGCCCTTTTGTCGGAGCAACTCAATCAGACGCTTCTTCTGTCCGAGAAGGAGGTAGTTTTCTGTTGCCATAATCCAATTTTATTCTGATTTTGCCGTTGTAGAGACGTTTCCTGAAACGTCTCTTTTCCTGAAACGTCTCTACAAGAAGTTAGAGTCCAAATGATGATCCATCAAAACAATGGGTGCAGATGCGTTCTTTGGGCAAGCCAATGGCTTTTGTAATGGTGTCCAACGTATTGAACTTCAACGTATCCACGCCAATATGCTTTCGGATTATCTCCACCATCCTGGCATATTCGGGCGTGGTGCTGTCCATGTAGCGATGCAGGTTCTTGTGGCTGTCACCCTCCAACTCCTCGATGACACGGCGCGTGATAAGCTCCATCTCCGTCTTGGAAGCCGAGAAGTTGAGAAACTCGCAACCGTAAAGCAACGGCGGACAACTGATGCGAATATGCACCTCTTTGGCGCCACACTCGTACATCTTTTTCACGTTGTCGCGCAACTGCGTGCCCCGCACAATGGAATCGTCGCAAAAAACGACACGTTTGCCTTTCAACAGGTCGCGGTTGGGCAACAGCTTCATTTTGGCCACATGCTCGCGCATATCCTGGTTGGAAGGCATAAAACTCCGGGACCAAGTGGGCGTGTATTTGACCATCGCGCGCTGGTAAGGAATCTGCTTGCCGTTGGAGTAACCGATGGCCATACCGATACCGGAGTCCGGAATGGGTGCCACGAAATCGACCTCCGTGTCGTCTGTTTTGCCCATGGCGTAGCCGAGGCCATAGCGGACACTCTCCACGTTAATATCTTCGTAGTTCACAGACGGATAGCCATAATAAATCCACAAGAACGAACAAATCTGCATCTGCTTGTTCGGGGCGAGCAGCTGTTGGATTCCATCGGCGGTCACTTTAACAATTTCGCCCGGCCCGACGAAATAATCCGTCTGGTAGTCAAGATTGGAGAAACTATGGTTGTCGAAAGCGATGGCGCGCCCAGAATCTTTTTTGCCAATCACGATGGGCGTGCGTCCGTAATAGTCGCGGGCTGCGATGATGCCATCCTCAGTCAGAATCAGGATTGAGCATGAACCTTTTATCCTACTATATACATATTGTATGCCCTCCACAAAATCGTGTTTGCGTGTGATCATCAGGGCTACAAGTTCGGTAGGGTTGGTGGCATCCGCGCTGAGTTCGGTAAATTGTTGGTTGCAGTCCAGACACTCCTGCTCCAACTCTTTGACGTTGTTGATTTTAGCCACCGTGGAGATGGCGAACCGGCCAAGGTGGGAGTTCACAACAATAGGCTGCGCATCCGTGTCACTGATAACCCCGATACCGGAATTTCCAATGAATTTTCCTATTTCATCATCGAACTTGGTCCTGAAATAGGTGTTCTCAATATTATGAATAGAACGGCGGAATAGTTTGAGATCCTTGTGGTAAGTAACTATTCCGCCGCGTTTTGTCCCGAGATGGGAGTGATAGTCCACCCCGTAGAATAAATCTGCAATACAAGGTTTGGTCGATACAACACCGAAAAAGCCGCCCATAATTTTAAGGTTTTTACTTGGTTATTAAAACATTAGATGTTGGAAACAGACTGCTTTCAACGGGATGCAATAATACGTTTTTTATAAAAGAAACGACACCGAAATACCGTTTTTTTTTGAACAAAAATTGTTGATAATAATCATTCGACCTTGTTCCTCTTCACCTTTTGCGAGACATACATCAGCACGGCGAAATTCGCCGAAAAAAAAGGGGAGTCACACCGACCCCCCTTGCAATATTTATATTGACGCAAACTTACTTTTTCAGTTCCTCTTCGCGATCGGCTTTTTTCTTGTTCAGCTTCAACAAATCGTAAGCCAACGGGTTGGACACGAAGATACCGGAGTATGTACCGAACGCGATACCGACGAACATGGCGAACACGAATCCGCGGATAACCTCACCACCGAAGATGAAGATCACCAACAGGGTGACCAAGGTGGTGGCGGCGGTGTTCACGTTACGGCCCAACGTGCCGTTGATAGCGGCGTTGAAGTTGGCGTAGTTGCTGCGTTTCGGGTACAGAGCCAAGTTCTCACGCACACGGTCGAAGATGACCACCACATTGTTGATGGAGTAACCGATCACCGTCAAGATAGCGGCGATGAAGTTCTGGTCGATTTCCATCGTGAACGGCAGCACCTTGTAGAACAAGGAGAACATACCGATGGTCAGGAAGGAGTCGTGGAACAGGGCGAAGACACCGGCCATACCGAACTGCCAGTTGCGGAAACGGATGGCGATGTAGATGAAGAT
>JAEEKL010000114.1 GCA_016282395.1 Bacteroidales bacterium | reverse complement strand
TGGGCAACCGCAAGGTGCTCCTCAGCGGCATCGTCATCGGCCTCGCCGGTTACGCCGCGGGCAACTATCTGGGGGTACTGATTGCGTGGATACTGGGAGTGTTCTAATTAATAATAAGGATTAAGAATGTAGAATGATGAATAGGGTTGTCTGGTTGTGGCGGCCCTGTTGTTTTTGGGTTGCAAAAAAACGGGGTGGTTGAAACTGTAAAAATTTTCGATACTCTGAAAAACATAGAGATTTGTTGCTGATAGCGACACTCTCATGATTGTTGTCACTGAATTGTTTATGTCCATAAACTGGGTTTGACAATTTTTTATTATTTTTGCGCTAATTTCCAACCGTGTGAAAACAGCTGGGAATTTTTTTAATATGGATTTTAAAGTGTTAATAAACAGATGTTTACTATGAATGAAATTTATACAAAAAAAGAATTCATGATATTGGCGATGTTATATGTCGCCAATGTGGACGGAAAAATTAACCAGGATGAAGTAAGAGTGATTTTGGATTGTTTCGAACCTTCATCTGTGGCTGAGGTGCGCAGGAGATTCAATAAGATGAATGATGCTGAGCTGATTCGCTGCATAGATGAAAACAAGGCGAAATATGTGCCAACAGATGAGGATAGGACTCGTCTGATAGCTGATTTGCAAAGAATTGTGGAAGCAGATGACCGCCATCTCGCCATAGAGGAGTACATCTTGAATGCGTTGAAAACGATGCTCGCGTAAATAACCGCTTAAAAAAAATGTGATTTTTATCAATCGGAGTGTCTTTCATTTGGGTCGCGAATTATGACTGAACGTCCTCAAAAAAAAAGTTGGTTTAGAGAATATATTGTTGAGCCTATCCAACATTTTTTCTATTACATCTGTACAGGAAAGGTGATGCCGGTCGTGACGGCTGCCGTTTTTGCGTTAGTGACCTGTGTTTGGATGTATATTGTTGAGAACCAACAGTCTAATTTGAAAGAGGATGCATGGCTGTTCTATTTTTTGGACCGTTTTAACAAAGCCAAAGAGATAGAGTTGCAGGATACGGCATTTTTCATCAATGTCAGCTATGACCTTCAGTTGGTACCTGAAAACCCAAAAAGGCCTGCAGATGGCTATGTCGCAATTACGGATCGTCAGAAACTGCTTCGTTTTTTGCAGAAGATAGAACGAGACAGCATCAATTACAAGTACATTTTGATGGATATCCGTTTTGAGAAAGGGTATGAGACCGAGTACGACGATTCTTTGTATGCCCAAATTCATCGGATGCCAAGATTGGTTATCGCCAGCCATCAGAAGGATGATCATGGTGAGATGTATGAGATTGCCGACAGTATCCTGTTGGATAAGTGTGGAATGTCGGATTACAATCAGTACAGCATTGTGACGAATTTTTCCAGATACACATTCCTCCAAGCAGGAAAACCGTCTATAGCCTTGAAAATGTACGATGAACTGAATCATCAGGAGACCTCGGTGAAACAGTGGCGCAATTGGCCGGTCTATTTTGCGGACGGCTACCTGTGCATCAACTCCCCGATGATGTTCCTTTCCGGCACAGTCCTTAGTTTTGAGGACTATATGATGATGCAGGCCGCCATAGAAGCGGAACGGCTGCAGAATGGGTTGGAAACAGGGATGGAGGCAGAAACCGCCAAGTTGGATTCCAAGCATGGCGACTATTATTTTTACCTGAATCTTGGCGGTGATTTCGTCAATAACGAGGTGCGGAAAGACAAAAAATGGAATGGTGACTTGGAGAACAAGGTCATCGTCATCGCCAATTTCGAGGAAGACCTCCATGATACCTACGTGGGGAAGGTCTCCGGCGCATACATCACATGGATGGCCTATCAATTTCTTCGTAACGGAAACCATCTGTTGAGTTGGGGATTCTTGTTGATGCATTTTTTCTGCTACATGGTCATGTACTGGCTGATTCTCATGATAAACATTCTGGCTCGTAATTCAAAATATGCCGACAATGAAAAAGCCCAGCGAAGGTTGTCGTGGTTGCGCTGGATCAGTTCTTTTGGATTGCTTTATTTGTTGACTATAGCACTCTACCATTTTATGCACTTCCGCTTTAATATGGAGGTGCCGCTTCTGATTCTCTCATTCTTGAACTTAATCATTCAATATGCTAAATCAAAATCATAAAATATGAAAAAAACGTTATTTCTCTTAGTGCTTTTCTTGTGGTTTGCGAACTGGGCTGATGCTACGGTCTATACCATCACTAAAATGAACTTGGAAAGCATCCAAATCGGCACAAAAATGTGCAAGGAAGGTTCCAGTTTTGACGGGAGCGAGTTCATCCACTGGACATCCGACAAAGATTTCCAGTATATTTACGCGCAGGATTCGGACGGAAAGACTTCCTATTTCACCAACATCGCGATGAAATCGAAAAGCACTCACACGGCCGAGGCATACATCAAGCAGGTGAAAATGTCCACTCGTGACGGGGTCTCTTGGTTGCCTCTCAAAGGGCTGAACAAAGAGCGTTTTGAAGACAAACGGATAGCGTTGGTTATCGGGAACTCCAATTATCAACAAACCACGAATTTGCGCAACACTCTCCATGATGCGCAGATTGTGGCTGAGGAATTGCAGGAATTAGGCTTCGATGTGAGGAGTATGTATGACGTGACGACCCGTGAATTCCAGGAAGTTGCACTTGACCTGTTTATGCGGGAGGTCGAAGAAGGACAGTATTCCACAGTCTTTGTCTATTATTCTGGACATGGTCTTCAGCACAACAACACAAACTGGCTGGTACCAGTGGATGTGGACCCAAGCCTTCGGTCGGATGTGGAAAACAAGTGCTTGGACGGCCAGTATCTGCTAAACCGCCTGAATGACACCAAGTGCAAACGGGTAGTGGTGGTGCTGGATGCTTGCAGAAGTCTGAAGACCAATTTCACGCGGAGCACAATGGCTGCGAGTGAGGGATTGCGTCAGATGGATCCGGCCACGAACACCTTGATCGCGTTTGCCACCCGTGCCGGCGAAGTGGCACAGGATGGCTTGGATGACAACTCTGAAAACGGTCCGTACGCCACTGCCCTCGTCAATGCCTTGAAAAAGGAGAATTACAGTCTTGACGAGATGTTTCAGGATGTGAAAGAGCAGGTCACGAAAGCCACCATCTCTATGCAGACCCCCATCCATATCAATGGCATGGTCAACAAAGTGTATCTGAACGGCAATAACCAAATCGCCAGGCGGTCGAAATCGAAAACACCGCAAGATATCTTTGCCGAGGACATGGATATGGGTGTCAAAGGAGATATGGATGCACAATTCCGGATTGGCATGGCTTACGAATTTGGCTTGTCCGGATGTGACCGCAACGTTGACAAAGCCTATCAATGGTATTCGTTGGCAGCCCGACAAGGTCATTCGGAGGCGGCAAACAAAGTGGGTGTTTATTTCTGCAACAAGATGGAATATGAAAATGCAGCGAAATGGTTCCAAGTCGCTTCGGATGCGGGGTCTCCACGTGCCAAGCATAACCTTGCTATGCTGCTTCTGACGGAAGAACTTGAGATTTCAGACCCTGTAGAAGGCGCTAAACTGCTTCAGGGGCTCGCAAAAGACGGTTATGCTCCGGCTCAATATGACCTTGGCGTTTGCTATGAGAACGGTGTCGGGGTATATCCTTATGACCCGGAAGCCTTGAAATGGTATCAGAAAGCGGCGGACAACAATCATGTTGAGGCACAATACCAGACGGGCTATTACTATTACAAAGGAAAAGGTTGCTCTTCAGATTATGTCAAGGCTGTAAAATATCTCAAAGAAGCAGCCCAAAATGGTCATTCTGATGCACAATTCCTTCTTGGTCAGTGCTATAGATACGGAAAAGGAGTCAAACCTGACACGAAAGAGGCTCTCGAATGGTATCTCAAATCGGCTGACCAAGGCAATGCCAGGGCGAGAAACGCCATGGATGAGCTAATGCCAAGTAATTACAACAGATAACATGAAAATTTATTTGCAAATGAAAAATACGATGTCATTTATGGGCAAAATAATCAGTTTTGCTGCTGTTTTTTTGTTTTCCCTGTTGCTTTTTTACCCACAAGTGGGTTTTGCCTCAATCCCTCCGGCAGGTACTTCCACGCTTGATCTCGTTAAGAAAGACAAGCATAAGTTCAGACCGGCTTGTTATTCCACATTCATGACCCTTAATGTGGAAAATATCCAATTTCAACGGACCGCCCCCTTCTTCCATTACCAGAATCTCGCATACGGGTTGAAAATAGGAACGATGCGAAATGCGGGTTGGTATTTGAGCTTGATGTCTAACTTTTATTTTAACGGTTTTTTAACGCCAATCGATATACAAGAAGTAAACCCGTCGGGTAACAGCAACCATTCCTATTTTGACGGCTTGTTCGGGTTGACATTCCGTTACTGCAAGCCCCTGTCTTTCCACCTGGGAGTTGGCTACCATTACAAAACCACGAACTACAAGACCTTGTCGGGAAGTTGGGGACATTTGCCGAAGGAAGATGTGCACGGACCTATGGCCGCCGCTGGCTTTATGTTTCACATGAGCGGATTTGTCTTGTCTGCGGAGGCTGTTGCCAATTATAATTTGAAGGCTCACACGTTTACGGATGGCTTAGGCGTAGGGTTCAAGGTGGGAATCGGATTCTGTGTCGAGAATAAGAATTCCGCAAAAAGCAAAAAAACAAAGATTAAGAAAAATTCGGACAAGATGCCTGCTTCCGAATTGCACTTTTTCCCGACTACCGCGGGTCCCGAAGAATACGATGTGATTTTCCGGCATTCCTATACGAAACCCAAACCGGAATTTATGGCAATACTGGAAGCGGACACGCTGTTGTCAAAGCTTCCGCAACCGGAGTATCTCAAAACAAACCATCCTGATGAGAACCGTTCTGCAGATATGCCAGATGGAGCCGCAGAGACTCATGGACAAGAAGTTGCGCAGTCGGAACTTGTTATTATAAATCAGGAAGGAAAGACGGCTCCCAAAAACGATTCTGTCAGTGTTACGAAAACTGTTATGTCCAGTGCGGCTCAACCGCAGCAACAACCTGAGCAACAATCGGAACAAGCTGCTCAGACAACACATCAGAACTCCCAAACCATTCAGACCCCCGTTCAAGAAGAAAATATTGTCGATATGACACAAAGTCCCGCCAACCCAGTCCCCCCTTGTTCTGAGCTGACGGTGAAAGATGTTGACGGGAACAGCTATCATACTTTGGCGATTGGAAATCAATGCTGGATGCGGGAAAATATGAGAGCCACCCGTTTCTCGAATGGTGACAGCATTATGCTGGGCCAGTCATTTGATTTTCGACATGCAGTGCGCTATTTCCCGGGTGGCGATTCTTCAAATGTGGATGCATACGGCTGTTTGTACAATTGGAACGCGGTGACACATTCAGGAGCAAACAATGGGAATCAGTACGTACAAGGAATGTGTCCTGAGGGTTGGCATATTCCCTCTATAGCGGAATGGGAGGATTTGTTTGGCTATTTGTCGGGTCAGTCTGCTATGAATTGCAAAAACAATACGCAGTATGTTGCTAAAGCGTTGGCAGCCAAATCAGGCTGGGCAGTGTCGGAAATGGATTGCGCAGTTGGCAATCAGGCATCTTCGAATAACGTTTCCGGTTTTAATGCGTTGCCTGCCGGAATATTCGTTGGTAAATTCGATTTTTTTGGTAAGATTGCCCGTTTTTGGAGCTCTTCTGTCAGCCTTGCACAAGGGAAATGCGATGTGTATATGAGCTGGGATGAAGCTGTTGTGAAAAAGAGCGATCAAGAACCTGCCGTTGTCGGTTTCTCAGTCCGTTGTTTGAAGAATTAGAAAAATAGCAAATTGTAAAAAAGGTGCGCCGTTCCCGACGCACTTTTCCGATTAGTATTTGCAGAAGCCTTTGCCCGTCTTTTTGTCGAGCAGTCTGGCGCGGATCACCGCATCTTTCCCCCTAAATCACCGTAATCTTTTTATATCGAATCCGTTTCGGAGCCTCGTTGCCGAGACGCATCTTCTTGTTCTCTTCGTACTCCGTATAGCTTCCTTCGTAGAAATAGACCTGCGAGTCTCCCTCGAAGGCGAGGATGTGGGTGCAGATGCGGTCGAGGAACCAGCGGTCGTGGGAGATGACCACTGCGCAGCCAGCGAAGTTCTCCAACCCCTCCTCTAAGGCCCGCAACGTGTTGACATCGATATCGTTGGTGGGCTCGTCCAAAAGCAGCACGTTGGCCTCCGACTTGAGCGTAAGTGCGAGATGCAGACGGTTGCGCTCACCGCCGGAAAGCACCCCGGCCTTCTTGTTCTGGTCGGTGCCGCCGAAGTTGAACCGTGACAAATAGGCCCGCGAGTTGATGAGCCGTCCGCCCATCATGATCTGCTCGTTGCCTTCGGAAACGACCTCCCACACGCTCTTTTCGGGGTCAATGACCGTGTGTTGTTGATCGATATACCCCACCTTCACGGTCTCGCCAACTTTAAAGTCGCCGCTGTCCGGCTTTTCGAGTCCCATGATGAGGCGGAACAGCGTGGTTTTCCCCGCACCGTTCGGTCCGATGACCCCCACGATGCCGTTGGGCGGCAGGTTGAAGTTAAGGTCGTCGAAGAGCAGCTTGTCGCCGAAGGCCTTGCGCACATGGCACGCCTCAATGACGTTGTTGC
>JAEEKL010000113.1 GCA_016282395.1 Bacteroidales bacterium | reverse complement strand
GGTCGTCGATACCGGGGATTTGCTCAGCGGTGAAAGCGACTACGTTGTAGTTCTTGTTGTGACGGAAAAAGGTGTTGAAATTGTGGAAGTCTCTTCCAGCAGCACCAATGATGATCACATTTCTTACTTTTTTTCTCATAAATTTTTAATTTTTTTTGAGGTTTATAAAAAATGAATTTGAGTTTCTCCTTTTTTGCGGGTGCAAAGGTATAATTTTTTTTCACACGGCGCATATTTGTTCGGAAAAATATTTTGCCAAAGGCTTTTCATCCCGCCACAAGTCACGCATCTGTATATATTCGGATAAAAATGTTACTTTTGCGCTTTAATAAATTTGAAGAATAAAATACCATTCTTATGAAGAAATTTTTTATCGCAATTGCTTTGCTGGCACTGGTTTGTGCCTGCACGAAGAAACAGGAACAGTCCGATGGGAAAGTCATCGGCAAGCCTGAAATCCAGGTTCAGGACGGTCGTTTCACCCCCGAAGTGATGTGGGCGTTGGGTAAAATGACCGAAAAAGCCGTCTCACCTGACGGTTCTCAAATCGCCTACATCGTGACCTACTACGATATGGAGCAGAACAAAGGCAACGCGGAGATCTACCTTATGAATGCCGATGGCAGCAATGTCGCACGCCTCACCACCACCGCAGCCTCCGAGTTCAACCTCGTGTGGAAAGATGACGAGACGATGCTCTTCTGCCGCGACAACAACATCGTCTCCATGACGGTGAAAAACGGCCGCGAGAAGGAAATCGCCACCCACGAACGCGGTTTCGAGGGGTTCAAGCTCGCTCCTGACGGAAAGTCAATCGTCTTCATCACCACCAAACCGGTGGAGCGTCCAGGCCACCTCAACAAGCTGTATGCCGGTCTCGACAAGACCACTGGCCGCATCAACGAGGATCTCATGTATCGCCACTGGGACTGCTGGGTGGATGAGTACCCGCAAATCTTCCTCGCTGAATTTGGCGACAAAGTCGATGTCGAAAATGCCGTCTGTCTCATTGACAGCACCTTCGAGTGTCCGATGCGCCCGTGGGGTGGCGTGGAACAGTACAACTACAGCCCCGACAGCAAGAAAATCGCCTACACTTGCCGCAAGAAAACGGGTTACGACTACGCACACTCCACCAACAGCGACATTTTCCTCTATGATATTGAGAAGAAGACCACAAAGAACCTCAGCGAGGGCATCATGGGCTATGACCAGAACCCCGTGTTCAGCCATAACGGCAAATACATCGCCTGGGAGAGCATGGAGCGCGACGGCTACGAAAGCGACCTGATCCGTCTGATGGTGATGGATTTGACCACTGGTGAACGCACCAACTATTCTGAGAATTTCGACTACTATTTCACCGGCATTGGTTGGTCGGATGATGACAAGGAAATCCTCGGTGTGGTCTATTACCGTGGCACCGACCAGGTTTTCGCCTGCAACCTCGCCACCAAAGAATTCCGTCAAGTCACCGATGGTTGTCACGACATCCACAGCTTCGAGCTTGTAAACGGCAAGCTCTACTGCGACCAAGTCTCCATGCAGTATCCTTCCGAAATTTACGTATATAACGCGAACGGTGTCAAGGCCGAAGGCAAGAAGATTTCCGCTATCAACGATGACATCCTATCGCAGGTACGTATGGGTAAGGTTGAGGAGCACTGGATCAAAACCCATGACGGCAAGGACATGCTCACTTGGCTGATTTATCCTTACAACTACGACAGTACGAAGGTCTATCCTGCCCTACTCTACTGTGAGGGCGGTCCGCAATCCGAGGTCGGCCAATTCTGGAGCACGCGCTGGAACTTCATGGTGATGAGCGGTGCGGAGTATTTCATCATCGCCCCCAACCGTCGTGGCACCGTGGGATTCGGCCAGGAGTGGACAGAGGCCATCAGCGGCGACTACGGCGGACTTTGTATGCAGGACTACATGACCGCCGCCGACTATTTCGCCGACAATGTGAAACAGATTGACAAAGAGCGTCTTGGCGCGTGCGGTGCCAGCTTTGGTGGTTACAGCGTCTATTGGCTCGCCGGTCACAACCATGATGTGAAGGGATACAACGAAGGCCGCCGTTTCAAAGCCTTTTTAGCGCACAACGGAATGTTCAATTTTGAACAGCAATATTTGGAGACCGAAGAGATGTGGTTTGACAACTGGGACATCGGCGGTCCGTACTGGGATTGGAACAACCCGCAGGTCAAGAAGAGCTACGCCTGCTCACCTCACCTTTATGTTGACAAATGGAACACGCCGATTTGCGTGATTCACAGCGAGTTTGACTTCCGTATCGTCGCTTCTGAAGGCATGGCCGCCTACAATGCTGCGCAGATGCGCCACATTCCGAGCCGTTATCTCTATTTCCCCGATGAGACGCATTGGGTGCTGAAACCGCAGAACAGCCTGCTGTGGCATCGCAACTTCATTGACTGGTTCGATACGTATTTGAGATAGATTGCGGAAATTATTGCGGAAAATGCGGAAAGGCGCGGAAACTTTTTGGGGTTTCCGCGCCTTTTTTTGTTTCCAACAGATGACTGTTCGAGAACGATGGATTACAACCAATCGTTTAACGAAATCATAAGGCAATCATTTCCTTACGATTACGCTGCCGCTGCCTTGGTGGGTAGCCAAAACAAGCACTTCGGCTATCTGCACGTGTGCAGGGGCATTGGCGGCATACACAGCCACATCGGCAATATCATCGCCTGTCAAAGGCTTAATGCCTTTATAGACATTGGCAGCCCGTTCCTTGTCGCCATGGAAACGGGTGTTACTGAAGTTCGTTTCCACCAGTCCAGGCTTAATATTCGTCACTCTTACGGCAGTATTCGCCACATCAAGACGCAGCCCATCGGTCAGAGTTTTCACTGCAGACTTGGTAGCGCAATAGACGTTTCCGTTGGCGTAGGCTGCATCACCTGCCACTGAGCCGATATTGATGACATGTCCGCGGTCACGGGCCACCATACCTGGAACAATGAGACGTGTCATGGTCAGCAGTCCCTTGAGGTTGGTGTCAATCATCGTATCCCAATCGTCGAAACTGCCTTCATATTCGGGTTCCAAGCCAAGTGCCAAACCGGCATTATTCACCAGCACATCAATTTCGCGCCATTCTTCGGACAGTCCGTTGACACACAGCGTGGCTTTTTCGCGGTCACGCACGTCAAACACCAGCGTCTGCACTTTTGTCCCCTTGACCGTCAGTTCCTTGCGGATTTCCTCAAGTCGTTGTTCGTTACGACCCGTCAAAATTAATTTGTCTCCATTCTCGGCGAATTTCCTCGCGCAACCAAGTCCAATCCCGCTTGTCGCGCCTGTTATCAAAACAATCTTATTCATAATCAGAACTTTATATTAAAAACGCAAATCTTCAAATATCTATCTACCTTTGTGTTTTTTGAAATGACCTCACAATTGCGCAGTCATACGGTAAGAAAGGGTCGTCACCTGTTCCGGCAACGACCCTTTTTCATGAATTTCACGATTTACGATTTGCGAATAACCGCAAATCAAAAACCGAAAATTCTACTTCTTCACGAAAGTCTTCGTCGCCACACCTTGGTCGGTGGTCACGCGCACGAAATAGACGCCGTTGGCGAGACCGCTGACGTTGATGCGGGTCGGATTGTCAATCACGTTGACGGTGTTAATCACCTTGCCATAAACATCGATTACCTCAACCGATTTCACATTGCTCATTGTGCATTCCACATTGATGTACTCCTTGGCGGGGTTCGGGTAGAGAGCGATGCTGTTGGCCAGATGGCTTTCAATACCGGTGGTGGTCACGGAGATGGGTTGTGACCATCCGCTGAGGTTGCCGTTGCCACAGTTGGCCTGCACCTGAATCTGATACGTGGTGTTCTGTGTCAGACCCGTGATGGTGTAGCTGTTCGTGGTGGTGTTGGCAGAAGAGATAGAACCTCCTTGCGGGCTGTACTGGATGTTGTAACCTTCCGCATTGGCACTGGCGTTCCAGGAGATGGCAATGCTCTCACCCGTGATATCGCCGGCGGTGAGGCCCGTAGGCGCATCGCAAGGCTCGACACCCTGCTCGAGGGTTGTGAAGGTCATCTCGTTGCCCGTAACGGTGGTGCCGTTGAAGGTGATGAACGCTCTGTAGGTGTAGCCCGTATTCGCGGTCAGGCCGGTGAGGTTGGCCGTAAAGGTGTTGCCCGTGCCGGTGCCGGCAATCTGCGTGTAGGTGCCGCCCGTGGTAGCCTTCCACTCGAAGCCTTTCGCCGTGATGGTCACGTTGTCGGGATTCGTGATGGTGGCGTTCAGCGTGGCAGTCGTCTGCTCAATTGCGGTGGCAGCTGCGGTGGCAACAGTAGGATCGGTAATCACAGGACCGGAACCGCTACAATCAGTGGTGAAGGTGTAGGTGGTGTAGGTTTCCATATCGTCAATGGTATAGATTTGCGTACCATCAGGACCGATGAGAGTGAAACCGGCCTCATCGTCGTAGCTGCCGGAAGTCCATTCAAGGCTGGTGCTGGCTCCGTCACAGAGATTCACCGTCACTGTATCAACGGAAGCAACATTACCGCCACCATGGTTGTTGGCTTCAAGTACACTTACCACTTCATTATTTTGTTTCACAGTCAGTGAAGCACCGTTCCAGCCGTCGCCATAGCTGTCGGTGAGGACGAAGGTGTAAGTACACCGGTCAGCCACATCGCACATCTGCGTGTTGATAGTCACGCCGTTGCTCCAGTAGCTGACATCACCGCCGCCACAGTTGGCGCGGACATAGAATTCGTATGCGGTGCCTGCATCCAAGCCCGTCACATCGTAAGGATTGTTTGTCACATTCTGAATCAACGTGCCTGCTGTTGCGACATCAAAGCCGGGAGTTCCATAAATGATGTCCCAAGCGGTCTCTTCTGCGCCAGGTGTCCATGACAAAGTCACAGAGCTTGTGGTGGCACCTGTGGCAATAAGTTGATTGGGTCTCGGGCAAGTGACGGGTTCACCCACCACCACATCAGCGATATGCAAGTCATTGTCACCACCAGCTGAAGTTGACTCACCATAGAAAGCGATTCTGATGGTCTGTCCTGCATACTGGCTCAAAGAAATGATGACTTCCTCACCTGTTGTGCTGATAGAATCGTAGGAGTGGTTTCCAGTGCCTGCATTATCCCATATAGTGGCATTGGCCTCCGACCATGTGGTACCATTGTCAGTAGAGATAATGACCATGAATTTGTCGTCAGGCTGATTACCCATTTGCTCAATAGGATCCGCATTGTAGTAGTCTGTCAAAGCCAAGCTGAACATCAAAGTGGGGTTCGTCAACTGACTCAAATCAATGGAAGGAGACACCAACCAATAATTGCATGACGTGCCGTAGATATTGATTTTCGGGTGGCCAAGCGGAAACACATTGCTGCTTGTGAAATACCAACCACCTGAGTAGGGAGTCAATGCACCACCATTAAAGACAGAGCTGGCCAGACCGGAGTATCTTTCCCAACAAGGTGAGATACTTGTGTTAAATCCGGCGAAGTCTTCGTTGTACGGAGCAATTTCGGCGGTACAGAGAGTGGTGAATGTAATCGTGGCAGACACTAACGTGTCATCTGTACAAATGTTAGTAACATAAACATCGTATGCTGTGGTAGGATCCAGATTGGTCATCAGATAGCTGTTGGTCGTGGTGAAATCTGAAGAGGTGACCGTGACCCAAGTGGCTTCATCGTGCTTTTTGTAATAAAGCTCAATGGTTGCATTCTCGTCGGCAGTCCAGCTGATGGTTGCCTCGTCGGCAGAGACGTTGCTGGCCGTCAAACCGTATGGTGTACGGCATTCCGGTGCGGCCACACAGGAAACAGTAGCTTCAAAACCAGCGTAAACATTAGAACCGTCAGAGTGGAACAGCAGGGTGACAGGACCGCTTTCAGAGGTGAGCGGACCGAAGTTGATGACGGTGCCGCTTGTTCCGGATGTTATCTTCTGGAGAAGGGTGCCTGTAGTGCTGGTACCGTCATAAACACTCAAATAGTCAACAGTGCCTTCACCTGCGAAGGTACCGGAAACGGAAACCACAGAGTCGGGATCGGAAGGATAAACCGTCAAGGTGTAGTGACAGTTGTTGCTATAATTTCCGTTAGAACCGCCATCGTCATAAATGACCAGACCGCAAGCCGTAACGGAAGCACTGCCGGTAACACCGAAAGTGAAAGAGCCTGGTGTGGCCTGAACAGGTCCAGTCCATGCGCTAACTCCGCTTCCACAATCAGCTTGGACATAGAAATCGTAGGTTTGACCCTCTGTCAAATCGTTAAATGTGGCAGTGGTCTCTGTAACCGATTCAATGGTAGCATCATTGCCGCCAACAGAAAATCCTGCAGGCCCGTAAGCCACATTCCAGCTGGTGGCATCGCCCTCCTCCTGCCATGTGAGGGAAACAGAACTGGAGGTGACACCAGATACAGCTATATTGCTGACAGGGTAACAGTAGTCGCTGCCCATTGGAATGAGAACCACATTGTCAATACCCACACCATAGCCATAACCGTCAGTCATTTCGAAGGCAATCTGATAGACAGTTCCGGGGATGGTAAGATTCGCCTGAGTCCAACTATCAGCAGCAGTGGTGTATTCGGCAACTTGTTGCCATGCGCTATCGGCCGCCGAACGGGAGTACACACGGAGTTCATCAATGTCGCCAGCCCAGGAACGCATCACGTATGCAAACATAAGAATCACGCCATCCTCAACACCGTCAAGAACCGGTGAGACAAATTTGGTCACATTACCAGTTGAACTGTGAGTGATCAAGGCATTTTGGCTGCCTTGGTAAGCACCTGTAGTGCTGCTGTAGTCACCCGTACCGATGGTCCATTCGTTGTCACCTACTGAGGTCCAACAATCCCTGGAGCCACTGTTCGCCTCAAAAGTCTCGGTATAAGGCAGTGTGACAGCACCGCACTCAGTGTTGAACATTACAGACATCACAATACTTTGTGTACCACCACAGTTGGCGACTACGCCGATAGAATAGTGTGTCATGGGCTCAAGATCGGTGAACTCATAGGTCTCGGCGGAAACGGTGGCCAAAATGGTATTGTCAGCCATGTCGATGATGGAGTAGCTGTCAGCTGATGTACCAGTCCAGCTCAGCGTGGCATTGTTAGCGGTAATACCACTGACGGTCAGACCAGATACAGGGAAGCAATCGGGTTCTTCACCTGGTGTGAATCCGAAAGTGGTTTTGGGCAGGAAGTCGCGTTGCGAAATGGAACTGCCATAACCGCCCATAGAAGCACCTGTGGCGGTTACACCATACCAGTTACAACTGCTGTAGGTACCTGTGGTAGTTTGCAAGAAACCAATCATAAGGTTGCCACCCATATAGAGGAAAGGACTGGTGAAGGTCACTTCCATCTTGTTATCAACGATAGAGAGAGATCCGGCATACACCTGTGTCATGCTGCTATAATCGGCAAGAGCAGGAACGGTGGTCTCGTTTGTCTCGGTCACATAGACGTTGAACGCGGCAGCGCCCCAGTTGATATTGGCGTTGCTGGCGTAGAAGGTGAGCTTGTTAATCACGCCAAACTGCATAGCGGTGAGATTAGCAGCGGGGATGATAAATTGGCTTTGGGTAATATTGTCAACCCACAAGCCATAAATCGGCACGTATGAGTTCGTGGAGGTACCTTCGTTCACGGTAACCGTGTAGGAATCCGTCGGGGTGAAGGTGATGGTGTTGCTCCAAGCGCTTAGGTCTTCAACGTCACAGTTGGCACGTACCATTGCTGTATGTGTGGTCTCGGGAGTGAGGCCGGTGAAATCGTAGGTGGTGTCCGTGACATCAATGAGGTTGGCCGTGTCGCCGTCGAAACAAATCTGCCATGCCTGAGCGGTACCGACCTCATGCCAGGTCAAGGTGGCCACGGTGCCGTCACCGGGAGTCAGCACAGCGGTAAGATTGGTTGGAACAGAACAAGAAATCAACGTGGTGAAAGTCACGGTGCGGAAAGGACTCTCCTCGCTGCCACAGTTAGCGGTAACGCCGAAAGTGTACTGCGTCTCAGGAGCGAGGGCATAGATGTCAGCGGTAAGGTCTGAGGCATACTGGTCAACAGTAGTGTCCGCCATATTATAAATGGTATAGCCTTCTGCATTGCCTTCCCATGTCAAGGTGGCTCCGTTAGCGGTGATGTTGCTCACAGCCAAATTGGAGACAGGCATACAAGTGGGAGTCTCGCCCACCGTCACATTGTCAATAGCGATACGGTTGTCGTATGGGCTTGTGCCGCTGATGCTGCCGCCGAAGATGGCGAACCGCACCACTTGACCGTTGTAGCCAGTGACCGGGGACATAATGGTGGTGTAAGTGTTGCCGAGAGTGTTGAGCTGTGTACCGTCAAGTACCTGCAGTATGGTGAACGTGGCGCCATTATCGGTGCTGATGAGGAAAGCCAGCGTGTCGTTGTCGTCATAGTTGGGTGCAGCTGCACTCCATGCGGACACGGCCACATCGACACTCAGTACGGCATCGTCGCTCATGATTTCGACGGGCGGAGTGACGGCCCAGTAGCGGTTGGTGCTATAGAGGTTCATCGTCAGGGCTTTGCCGTCAATGGTGATGTAACTTCCGTAGCTGGTGTTGAGCGTCCATGCAGAGGTGCTGGGGGTGGGGGTGGAACTGAGGGCACCGCTCAAGAATGACCAGCATTCCGACTTGGTTGCCCAGTTGTTAAAATTCTCACTCCAAGGGAAGGTTTCTGTACCGCAAGCGGTAATACCGTTGACAAGAGCGTAACCGTTGGCGATGTCGCCACCACCACAATCGGTTTCAATGCCGAAGGTATAGTTCGTGTTGGGGTTAAGTCCGGTAACCGTGTATGTAAAATCTGTGATTCCACTTGCAATAAGGGAAGAGCTGTTCACATCATAAATATTATAGGTGGCATCGGTGTTGATAGTATCCACCCAGGTAAGGGTCAGACTATTGGAGGTGGTCTGTGAAGCATCAATGGACACGCCGCTCACCCTGAAGCAGGTAGGAGGATTGCCGTAGGTGAAGGTGGTCTTGGGCAGGAAGTTGCGCTGATTGTTGTAAGTGTAGGATGCGCCAGTGGCCTCAACACCGAGGAAATACCAGCGGTTCCAGCTCGCGGCAGCGTGGTCGAGATCAACCAGCAGGTTACCGCCATTGTACAAATAGGGCGAATTAAACTCAACAGTCAAAATACCCGTTGAGCAATCAAAATAACCCTGATAGACCTGTGTGAGCGGAGTCGTGTTGTCCAAACCGCTCAAGGTAGTTTCAGTTGTCTCACCAAGCGAGACAGTCCATGTGCCCAAACGGTCGGCAGCGGTGTTAGTGCCGTTGCTGGCATTAGGGTCAATGTAGAACTCCATCTGTAAGATGGTTTCACCATTCAAGTCGGTGAGCATGCTGGCAGGGTAGATCATCTGGTTGTGCTGGGCATAGTCGGCGTTGTAGCCCTGGAAGGGGACGTACTCGTTTGAAACTGTGCCTTCACAAACAGTCAATGTCTGCGCCTGCAATGCGAACGGCAAAAACAATACCGCAAGCATCAAGAATCGTAGTAACTTTTTCATACTGTTTTGATTTTGTGAATATTATAGTTAGTTAATCTAAAAATTTCCGATTTTAAAATTCAAGCGGCAAAAGTACGATATATTTTTTTCAAAAATGGATTGTTGATAACTTGTTGATAAAAACACAAAAAGGGCAAGGATTCCTCCCCGCCCTTAATTGCTAACTGCTAACTACTAACTGATAACTATTTCTTCACGAACGTCTTCGTCGCCACACCCTCATCCGTGGTCACGCGCACGAAATACATGCCGTTGGCGAGACCGGAGACGTTGATTTGGATCGGGGCGGACGCGGGGGATTGGGCGGACGCGATGAATCGCGTCCCTACGGTGGTGATGATTTTACCATAAACGTCAATTATCTCGATACCCTCCAATTGTACATTGTTCATTGTACATTCTACATTGACAACGTCGTTGGCCGGGTTCGGGTAGAGGTTGATGCTGTTGAGCAGGTGGTTTTCGATTCCCACGTTGGTGGTCTGTGCGTAAGTGCCGCTCCATTCGCTGTAGTTGCCGTCGCCGCAGTTGGCCTGCACATGAATATCGTAAAAGGTCAAGCCTGTAAGCCCTGTGATGGTGTAGCTGTTCGTGTTGACGGTAACGACTGTCCACGGGTTATCAGCTGTACGGTGACGGACATTCCAATCAACTACATTGGGGTTGGCATCCCATGCTATAGAGACAGACTCGTTTTCGATATTCGTGGTGTGCAGGTTTGCCGGAACATCACATGGCTCCATTTCGAGGGTCGTGAAGGTTACGTCGTCGCCGTAGTGCGTGCCGTTGGCGGTGGTCACGAAGGTGCGGTAGGTGTAGTTCGTGTTCGGGGTCAGGTTATTGAGCGTGGAGGTCATCGTGGTACCGGTGGCCGTCAACACCGTATAGGTGGCTGCGGAAGCGGCTTTCCACTCAAAGCCCTGCGCCGTGATGGTCACGTTGTCGGGATTCAAAATGGTGCCGTTCAGCGTAGCAGTGGTCTGCTCGATGTTGGAAGCAGGATTGGTGACAGCTGTGGGTTCGATGACGCAATTGGCGTTGAACGTGTAAGTGGTGTAGGTGTTCATTCCGTTGTGGGTGAACGACACGTTAGGGCCGACAACGGAAAATCCGGCCTCGTTTGCGTATTGGCCGGCATTCCATACGATGGAGGTGGAATAGCTGCCGCAAAGCGGTACCGTCTCAACGGCAAGACTGTCATTGACCAGTTCTAATGTGGCCACGGTGACGCCGTTTTGGATAATTGACAGGAAACCGCCACTCCAACCGTCACCGTAGCTGTCGGTGAGGGTGAAGGTGAAGGTGCATTGGTCAGCCGCATCGCATCCGGCGGTGGCGAAAGTGGTCGCTTTGTAATCGGATACTTCACCTCCACCACAGTTGGCCTGCACGCGCACATCGTAGTTGGTCAGGTTGGTCAGGTTGGTCAAGGTGTAGGGGTTCGTGGTAACAGGAACGACCGTCCAAGTGGCATCGGTGCTGACTTTGTACTCCAAGTTCCACGCAGTCTCCGTACCAGCAACAGTCCAACCCACCTCGGCAGAATTGGTAGTGATGTTGGTAACCGTGATATCGGAGGGTCTCGGACAAGGCGGCATGCAGTTGGTGGTGAATGTTGTCAATGTGCCGGACGGAGTGCCGGAAGTGGCGTAGATAGTGTCACCTTCATGGTCAAGCATCACGAAACTGCATTCATAGTCATAACCACCTCCTGAATTCCATACCAAAGAGGTACTCACGTTGTTGCAAAGCATCACCGTCACTACATCGGTGTACAGTCCTTCGGCGAGCGTCACGTTGGCCACTATGGAGTCGTTTTGCAGAATAGAGAAACTACTGCCGACCCAGCTGTCATCCCATTCGCCGTAGAGGATGAACGTGTAGGTACACATGTTGGCCGAATCACAGCCGGTTGTCTGTGCTGACAACGGCGCGTTCATCAGGCCGCACATCAAAATTGCCAGCATAAATTGGAAAACTTTTTTCATTCTTTTGGATTTATGTGAATATTTTAGGAATTGGCAATAGGTGATAGTTAATAGGTGTTTAGTAATCGTAGTCGGTTTAAAACATAGCCATAGTCATAGTTATAGTTTAAGTTCAAGTCATAGTTATAGTTATAGTTTAAGTCATAGTCATATCAACAAAAACAAGTTTGCAAAAATACAATATATTTTTGTTTAAAAGCGATTGTTGATAACTTTCGTGTTTATGGTTTATGATTTGTGGTTTATGAAAGTTGTAAGCCGCAAGCCGTGAACTGCAAAAAAGGGGAACCCAGACGAGTCCCCCTTAATTGTCAATCATCCATTATCCATTATCATTTCTTGACAAATGATTTGGTAACCGTACCTGCGTCCGTGGTCACGCGCACAAAATAGATGCCGTTGGCGAGACCGCTGACGTTGATGCGGGTCGTGTTTTCGGTTACATTCACCGTGTTAATTAACTTGCCAAAGACATCAAATACTTCAATGCCCAAACATTGTACATTGTTCATTGTGCATTCTACATTGACAACGTCGTTGGCGGGGTTCGGGTAGAGGGCGATACTATTGAGGAGGTAGCTGTCAATACTGCTGTTGGTAGCCGTGGCGATGAGAATTTCAGACCAGTCGCTGAGG
>JAEEKL010000112.1 GCA_016282395.1 Bacteroidales bacterium | reverse complement strand
GAGCCGCAGATGGAAGAGTTCGCCCGAAGGCTTGCGGAACTCAACCGGAAATGGCATTACCAGTGGGCCACCGGCGGCGAGAAGATTGACATCGGGCAATACGGCATACAGCACAACCGCTGCGTGGATGACGAGCTGATGATTCGTTTTGCGTACCACGACAAGGCTTTGATGGACTTCCTCGGCGTGGAGATAAAGACGGTGGAAAACTCCTTGTTTGGCACGGAGCCGGTCCCCGCCAGCGCCATCCGGCTGAGCGAAACGCAATACGTCCTCAAGAAGAGGGACAACCTCGACAAAGGCCAGCGGCAGTTCTGCGGCTGCATCCTGAGCAAAGACATCGGGGAGTATAATACCTGCCCGCACCTGTGCGAGTACTGCTACGCGAACGCGAGCAAGGAGGTGGCGGTTGAGAATTACGGGAGACACGAAATGAATCCGAAAGGGGAGACGATTGCGGAGGAATGACTGATAGATATTCCTTGCCATCTGGAATTTATCAAAGAGAGGGTTGTCTTGAACAAGGATTTCATAAAAGATTTCATAAAAGACTTTGTAAAAGAAAGTCAAGCGCAAGTATCTGAACGTCAAGAGAAAATACTATTTATGATTGCAGACAACGAGACTTTGACTTCACAAAAGATTGCACAAAAGACGAGCATATCGGGGGGGGGATGAACAAAAACACAGTGAATACCGCTATGGCCGAAGCCGGACTCACCAGCTTGCGAAAACGGCACACCGTTATCACCATAAAGGATAGGACAAAAGAAAAACGCTGTCGTGGAATTTGACAACGTTTTTGTCACCTTCCTTTTTATAAGGTAGGAAATGCTGGTCATGTTGACCAGATAGGATTTGTGGCAAGCCTGTCAATATTTAATATATATGTACTTGTTGCTTTAGTTTACTGTGAATTTGCCCGCCTGCCCATTTATTCTAAAAAAGTAAATGCCTTTCTTATATGATTTTAAATCTAATATTAATTCTTCCGCACCTTCAATAATCAGTTTCTGATCTATCAGTTTTCCAGAAATGTCAAAAATATCCAAGGTGGTAGAGTTATTCTTACTGTTACTAATAGGGATATGAATTGTTGTGTTTGATGGGTTGGGATACGGAATGATTGCCTCTTTATCATAGGTTGTAACACTATTGTTCAAAGTGGTTTTTGCAATCTTGCCCCCATATCCAACAGCAATGCCGTTTTGGGCATTCGTAAACCAAATGGAATAAAGCCAGGATGCCGAACTGATAGTTATTGGCGCCCAAGTTGAGCCTCCATCTGTAGTCTTTAAAACTGCGCCCCACAAACCTGCAATATATCCTATTTGACTGTTGATAAAATAAACAGATTGCAAGTGTTCTTGTGTTTCTATTAATGTGCTATTCCAATTTTGTCCACCATCAGTTGTTTTGAAAATTATACCCTTTTTCTGCCCATTAACATTGTAATTCCCGCCAACAATATACCCAACTTGGGAGTTAACAAAATATACCGAATATAATTCGGCATTTATATGGCCAAAGCTTTCTTCATTCCAAGTCTCTCCGCCATCCGTTGTTTTTAATACATAACCATTATATTCTCCATTATGATATTTATTTCCGACAGCGAACCCTATGTCTGAGGTTACAAATCGGACAGAATATAAATAATATTCTGCTGAATTATTTACTGTTTTTGCTGTCCAAGTCTCTCCGCCATTTGTCGTTTTAAGGATGCAAGGGTCGCCACTGTTAATGCCAGCTACAAACCCAATTTGACTATTAATAAAGTACACAGAATAAAAATAATATGAAGAGCCACTCATCTTTTCGGTCCAAGTCTGCCCACCGTCTGTTGTTTTGATGATTTTACTATAATATCCAACAGAAACACCCGTCTGTGAATCAATAAAATATATAGAATTCAATGTTTTGTCAATCCCTGTTTCCAATGTATTCCAACTATTGCCGCCATCTGTTGTTTTTAGGATTGTTCCATATTGGCCAGCTATGTACCCGATTGATTCAGATGGAAAGTGTACAGAGTTTAAATCTCTGTTAGTGTTGCTGTTAATTAACTCCCAGTTTTGAGCATTAATAAAACTACTTGAAAGAAATCCGACCAAGATTAATAATAGTTTTTTCATATATATTTTTGTTTTGGCCTCGAAAAAAACGAGGAATTTTTTGTTGGGACTTCAATTTTTCACTTCTTCACGTTGTGGCTGATTTTGATGCGAAGTCCGTTAAACATCAAATAAGCAAACAACGCGGCAAAATTACAAAAAAAAACGTCACACACTGCAACGGCTTTCAAAAACTGATCAAACAACCGAAAATGCGATTTTGGTTTAGGGTGTCACAGGTTCGTCATCGAGGTTGATGGACTGTCCGATGAGGGAGTTCATCTCACTCCCTCTGAAAACATAGTGGAAAAGAACAGATTTGGTGGCACCGGCGATGTGCGCATGTACTTTGACGATCATGCCAGCTTTAAACATCTATATAAACCATATCATATTTCGGAAAAATGTCGTACTTTTGCCGATTCAAAATCAATAGCAGCAAGAAATTGAACAGAATGAAGATATCAAACATTGAATGCTCATGAAACTACCAATCAACATAGAAGAACTGCTCGGCGGGAAGGCGGTGGAGAACGACCGCATTGAGTACAAAACGGGATGGAATCCGGATGCCATCTACCGCAGCATCTGCGCTTTTGCCAACGACTTCGACGAGACGGGTGGCGGTTATATCGTCGTGGGTGTGAAAGAAGTGAACGGTCGCCCTGTCCGTCCCGTCATCGGCATCGACCCAGACAAGATTGAATCCATCGAGAAGGAGATGGTGGGCTACAACAACCTGATGCGGCCGTACTATCAGCCACGTCTGTATATTGAAGAAGCCGATGGAAAGACCATTCTGGTCATCAAGGTGTCTGCTGGCGAGCGTCGCCCTTACAAAGTGCCAGACTGCATTACCGCCAAGCAAAAAATGTACAACTATTATATCCGCTACAACAGCAGCAGTATTGTACCCAAGGATGAATATGAGAGGGAACTAATTGATTTGGCCAACCGCACACCGTTTGACGACCGAGGTAACGACCAGATAACGTTGAAGGATATCTCGCCGCTGTTGCTGCACGACTATCTCGTGAAGGTGAAAAGCAGCCTTGCCGACGAGCCACTGACGGACAATATGGAGACGGTGTTGGAGCAGATGGAACTGTTAGAACCGACTCCAGAGGGATATAGCATCAAGAATGTGGCGGCGATGATGTTTGCCGAGCGTCCTGACCGTTTCTTCAAACAAGCGCAGGTGGAAATCGTGTTGTTCCCCGAAGGACGAGAGAGGAACCCCAACAACTTGATAGAGGTGGAACCCATCAGGGGCAGCGTGCCGACTATGATTAAAGAAACATTGAGTTACTTGCGTACCAACGTTATCAAAAAGAAGATTCTGAAGCCCAAGGATGACGAGCATTCCGACAAGTTCTACAACTATCCCTATCAGGCGTTGGAAGAGGCTGTTGTGAACTCGCTATATCACAGAGATTGGACTATACGCGAACCAGTGGAGATAACCATTGAACCAGATAGGATATCAATTCTGAATTTCTCTGGTCCCAACCATACTATTCCGATGGAGGCGGTGCGTGAGGGAATGTCGTTGCGTTCGCGTCGTTATCGTAACCGCAGGCTTGGTGAATTTTTGAAAGAACTGGATCTGACCGAGGGTCGCGGAACGGGTATCCCTACCATCCAGGACGAGCTGAAAGCCAACGGATCGCCCAAAGCAACCATCGAGACGGATGAGGAGAGAACATATTTCCTGATAGACATTCCTTGCCATCCGGAATTCTTGGAAGAAACACTATTGGTTGACACAAATGTCACCAAAGATGGCGTAAAAGGTGGCGTAAAAGGTGGCGTAAAAGAACTAACTGATATTCAAAAGATTATACTTTTTGAAATACAGTTAAATACCTATATTACAACAAGTGAATTGGCGCAAAAGCTCAACATCAAATTTCGTACCCTCCAAAGATACATCTCACAATTGAAAGAGATGGGATTTCTGTCACGCAAGGGTGGACGTAAGGACGGAGAATGGGTAGTACGGATTAAAAATGTCACCTAAGATGTCACCAAACAACTAACTGAAAAACAGTTTACTATATGGATAATTTTAATACTACGGAACCCTCTAACGACTTCCCCCACATCATCGTCCGCGATGCCACGGAGAACAACCTTAAGCACGTCAACGTCAGGATCCCCAAGGGGAAGATCACCGTGGTGACGGGCGTGTCGGGGTCGGGCAAGTCGTCGCTGGTATTAGACACCATCGCGGCCAAGTCGCGGCGCGAGCTCAACGACACCTTCCCCTCCTTCACGCAGCAGTACCTGCCCAAGTACGGGCGGCCGCACGTGAGCGACATCCAGAACCTGCCCATCGCCATCGTCATCGAGCAGCGCAAACCCGCCTCCAACTCCCGCTCCACGGTCGGCACCTACACCGACATTTACGCCCTGCTGCGTCTGCTCTTCTCGCGCATCGGGCAACCCTTCGTGGGCTACTCCGACGCCTTCTCGTTCAACCACCCCTCGGGCAGCTGTCCGCGCTGCGG
>JAEEKL010000111.1 GCA_016282395.1 Bacteroidales bacterium | reverse complement strand
GCATTGCCGGAAACTGTTTTTTTGAACGGTGTGAAGCTGAATCCAAGGAAAAGTAAGTGTTATTCTTGTGGAGAAATATATTTGTTGACTCATAATTCAGAGTCCATTGACGAACTGATGGCATGGGTGCCTGGTGAAAGGACCAGTTTGACAGGTCTGTTTGGAGATGTGTATAAAAGCAATTATATGCTGGAAAAGGCATTTGTTTGCAACATGGATTACACACGCCGATCGCTTCCTATTTACACGCATCCTTGATCGCTCGTAGGCGTTTGATTCCGAAGAGAGCGGCAGGGGCCGGATCCGATGAATCCCGTTTGCCACAGATCCCAGTAGAGGCCACAGCCCGGTAGGATATTATTGATGCATTTTAGTGTTTTGAATGATTGTCTTTCCCGTAAAGACGTGCTACGGTGAGCCTCTACGGTTTCGGCACCCGCACAAAATGCGGCATCTCTGCGGGCAGTTCCATCGACAGTTCGATGTAGCCTGCGAACTCGCCGTTCTCGAACCACGGAGACTGGTAAACCAGTTTCTTCACGCCGTTTTTCTCGATGGTGTAGGCGTTGAGGTTGTGGTTTTTGAGCATCTCTACCAATTTGGTGCGGGCCGGTTCCGGATGGCAGTCCAGCAGGTTTTGCCCGATGATGTGCTTGCCGTGACTGAGCACGCGCTCGGCGGTCTCGTTCATTTCCAAGATTTTACCGTCTTTGTCGCAAACCGTGACGGAAAACGGGACATTGTGAAAATATTCCAACATACTCTTTGTTTTTAATTCGGTGGCAAAAGTAATAAAATTTCCTGACCTCCTTAACCCAGCATGATATACAAGTCGGGATACTGATGCGGGGATTCTTTCTTGTGGCGCGTGAGCGCGAAGGCCATCGTCAGCGTGCCGATACGACCGCAATACATGTTGACAATGAGGATGACTTTTGCCATCCAGTTCCAGTTGGCGCACTCGCCGGTGGACAATCCGCACGTGGTGAAGGCCGAGAAGGATTCAAACAGCGCATGAAGCAGCTGAACATCCGGTTGAACGACTGTGAGTAGAAAACAGGAGACAACCATAAATGCCGCCGACATCATCATGATGGTGGTTGCCTTTTCCACTAATGACGGCGAGATGGCTTTATGGTCAAATTCGATGTTTTTCTTGCCCTGTACTGTGGCAATCACAGATTTGATGACAATGAACAACGTGGTGGTTTTGATGCCGCCACCAGTGGAGCTGGGAGATCCGCCGATAAAAATGGCCAACAATATCAAGAGGATAGTGGACAAATGCATCATATTGATATCCAGCACATTGAATCCGGAAGTGCGGCAGGTGACCACTTGGAAGACGGTCGTGAACAGTTTGTTACCTAAACCATCAATGCTTTTCAAAGTGTTATTGTATTCCAGCAGGAAGAAAAGAATGCTGCCTATGATGAGAATGGCAAAGGTGACGTAAAGGACGATTTTTGTCTGCGGCATCAGCGACTTCCACTGGTATTTGTTACGTTCGCGAATATAGCGATAGCTGAAGAAATCGCGGATGGTGAGGAAACCGATTCCACCAAGGAATACTAATGCCATTATTACCACTTGTGGGAAATAGCTGCCTGGCACACCGAGATTTAACAGGCTATCGTCAATAAGTACAAATCCACCGTTGTTAAATGCGGATACTGTATAGAATATGGAAAAGAATAGGTTTTGCTTGTCGGAAATGAAGAATCCAGTCGATTTCCAGTAGGTGAAAAGGAATGCCACGCCCGCTGCTTCAATGATGAAAGTGGTCAGCACGATGCTGCGCAACAACCCCACGGAATCGGAAAGACGGTCGGCGGACATCATGTCGCGAATCATGTACTGGTAGCGCAGACCGACCATGGAGCGCGACAAAAACGTAGAAAAGAACGTTGCGAAAGAGAGGATGCTCATACCGCCCAACTGGATCAGCATCAGAATCACCACCTGCCCTTTGAACGTGAAGCATGCGGAAGTACTCACCACAGAAAGTCCTGTGATACAACTGGCACTGGTCGCTGTGAACAACGCGTCAATAAATGAAATTCCGTTGGTGGTCATTCGCGGCATCAACAGCAAGATAGTGCCAATGGCTATCAGGAAAATAAACGACCCGACCATCAAGATCGGCGGACTGAGATGGTATTTTCCCAGGGTACTGCTCATCTTCGCCATCTCCACCAGAACAATAATCAAAAAATAGAACTGGATGAATATCAGATAGATATTCTCGAAATTATGCGCATTGACAATGTCTATATGGAAAACATTTATGGAGATGAACTGGAGGATAAGCAAAAGGATAATCAGAAATTCCCCCCACGACTGTTTTAGGTATTCCTTGCGATGTAACGAGTAGAAGAGCTGGACAAAATATTTGGCTACGTAGAAACAGAGGCTGATGTGTATTATCCAGCGGATGAGCGTTTTGACTTGTGGGGTGATATAGAGGCCGTGGTAGCAGAAAATGCACGCAATGGTCACGATGGAAATCACTAAGCTGCAAATCCGCAAAATCCGCTGAATGCGGTCTTTGTGGTTCACAATGTGAACACGGAGTTTCCCGTTGTATTCGTCGTGATTTCCGAACAAGAACATTACAAGTTGATTTTGATGAAGTTGTCTATGTCGCGGTCCTTGCCGAACAGCACGAAAACATCACCTTTGCGAATGACAGTGGAGTTGTCGGGCACACCGATAATGTGCTGTTTTGTAGTGAGTTCCTTGTTTTCGATTTCCTCAAAATTACGGCGTATCGTTACCAAGCTGAGGTGGTGGTTGTCGCGGAAGTTGATATCGCCGAGGGTGAGACCTTCAAGCCGATCGGGCGCAATGATGGAGGCAATGCGATATTCATCGGGCATCTGCAAGTAAGACAAGATGTTGGGGTTGCTTAAACGCTCTGCCAGATTGGTTGCCAATTCCTCTTCGGGAGACAGGAATTCCGTGATGCCCATTTTCTCCAGAATGGTTTGCTGGTGAGTGCCTTTGATTCGGCTGTATATCTTTTCAATGCCTAAGTCGATGAGGTTGGAGATACAGAGCAGCCGTTCCACGAAATCGTCACCGATAGCCACAATCACGGCATCGAAATCTTTGATGTTTTCGTTGAGCAGGGCGCGTTTGTCGGTGGCGTCGGTGCATACGGCGTAAGCTACATCGTCACTGATATTCTGCACTTTTTTCATGTCTTTGTCGATGACCAACACCTCGAACCCTTTTTCCGAAAGGGCTAAGCTGATTGCCTGACCGAACTGACCTGCGCCTATGACGGCAAATTTCTTCTGAGCCATAATTTCAATCGTTTAGAAAACGGCGAAAATAAAAAATTTTCCGCTACTTTTTCAGTTTTACTACTGTGATGCCTGCGCCACCGAGTTC
>JAEEKL010000110.1 GCA_016282395.1 Bacteroidales bacterium | reverse complement strand
TTTGTGGCGTGTGAGCGCAAAGGCCATTGTCAGCGTTCCGATACGACCGCAGTACATGTTGACAATCAGAACGAGCTTGGCCATCCAATTCCAATTGGCGCATTCGCCGGTGGACAATCCGCACGTGGTGAAGGCCGAGAAGGACTCAAACAGCGCATGAAGCAGCTGGACATCCGGTTGCACGACCGTGAGCAGAAAACAGGAAATGAGCATGAACGCCGCAGACATCATCATGATGGTGGTTGCTTTTTCCACCAATGACGGCGAGATGGCTTTATGATCGAACTCAATGTTTTTCTTACCCTGTACGGTGGCGATCACAGATTTAATGACAATGAACAACGTGGTGGTTTTGATGCCGCCACCGGTGGAGCTGGGAGAACCGCCGATAAAGATGGCCAACAATATCAAGAGGATAGTTGACAAGTGCATCATATTGATATCCAATACGTTGAAACCGGAAGTACGGCAGGTGACCACTTGGAAGATGGTGGTGAAAATTTTATTGCCCATACCATCGATATTCTTCAAAGTGTTATTGTACTCCAGCAAGAAGAATAGAATGCTGCCAATAATGAGAATGGCAAAGGTGACGTAAAGGACGATTTTGGTTTGCGGCATCAGCGATTTCCAGTGGTATTTGTTACGTTCGCGGATGTAGCGGTAGCTAAAGAAGTCGCGGATGGTGAGGAAACCGATGCCGCCAAGGAATACTAACGCCATAATCACCACTTGCGGGAAATAACTGCCTGGTACACCAAGGTTTAGCAGACTATCGTCAATGAGCACAAAACCACCATTGTTAAACGCTGATACCGTGTAAAAAATGGAGAAAAAAAGGTTCTGCTTGTCAGAAATGAAGAAACCAGTCGATTTCCAGTAGGTGAAAAGGAATGCCACGCCCGCTGCTTCAATGATGAAAGTGGTCAGCACAATGCTTCGCAACAACCCCACGGAATCGGAAAGACGGTCTGCAGACATCATGTCGCGAATCATGTACTGGTAGCGCAGACCGACCATGGAGCGCGACAAAAACGTAGAGAAGAACGTTGCGAAAGAGAGGATGCTCATACCGCCCAACTGGATCAGCATCAGAATCACCACCTGCCCTTTGAAGGTGAAACAGGCCGATGTGCTTACCACCGAAAGTCCTGTGATACAGCTGGCACTGGTTGCAGTGAAAAGTGCGTCAATAAAGGAGATTCCGTTGGTGGTCATGCGGGGCATCATCAGCAGAATAGTACCGATGGATATGAGGAAAAGGAACGACCCGACCATCAATATGGGAGGGCTGAGATGGTATTTTCCCAAGGTGCTGCTCATCTTTGCCATCTCCACCAGAACAATGATCAAAAAGTAGAACTGGATGAATATCAGATAGATATTCTCGAAATTATGCGCATTGACAATGTCTATATGGAAAACATTTATGGAGACGAACTGTAGAATGAGCAGAAGGATAATCAAAAATTCCACCCACGATTGTTTGAGGTATTCTTTGCGATGCAACGAGTAGAAGAGCTGTACGAAATATTTGGCTACGTAGAAGCAGAGACTGATGTGTATTATCCAGCGAATGAGCGTTTTAACCTGCGGGGTGATATAGAGGCCGTGGTAGCAGAAAATACACGCAATGGTCACGATGGAAATCACCAAGCTGCAAATCCGCAAAATCCGCTGTATGCGGTCTTTGTGGTTCACAATGTGAACACGGAGTTTTCCGTTGTACTCGTCGTGATTTCCGAAAAAGAACATTACAGATTGATTTTGATGAAGTTGTCTATATCGCGGTCCTTGCCGAACAGTACAAAAACATCGCCTTTGCGGATGACGGTGGAGTTGTCGGGCACACCGATAATGTGCTGTTTTGTAGTGAGTTCCTTGTTTTCGATTTCCTCAAAATTACGGCGTATCGTTACCAAGCTGAGGTGGTGGTTGTCGCGGAAGTTGATGTCGCCGAGGGTGAGTCCTTCGAGACGGTCAGGGGCAATGATGGAGGCGATACGGTATTCATCGGGCATCTGCAAGTAGGACAAGATGTTAGGATTGCTCAGACGCTCCGCTAAATTGGTTGCCAGTTCCTCTTCGGGCGACAGGAATTCCGTGATGCCCATTTTCTCCAGAATGGTTTGCTGGTGAGTGCCTTTGATTCGGCTGTATATCTTTTCAATGCCCAAGTCGATGAGGTTGGAAATGCAGAGCAACCGTTCCACGAAATCATCACCGATAGCCACAATCACGGCATCAAAATCCTTGATGTTTTCGTTGAGCAGGGCGCGTTTGTCGGTGGCGTCGGTGCAGACGGCGTAAGCTACATCGTCACTGATATTCTGCACTTTTTTCATGTCTTTGTCGATGACCAACACCTCGAACCCTTTTTCCGAAAGGGCTAAGCTAATTGCCTGACCGAACTGACCTGCGCCTATGACGGCAAATTTCTTCTGAGCCATAATTTCAATCGTTTAGAAAACGGCGAAAATAAAAAATTTTCCGCTACTTTTTCAGTTTTACTACTGTGATGCCTGCGCCACCGAGTTC
>JAEEKL010000012.1 GCA_016282395.1 Bacteroidales bacterium | reverse complement strand
GACGACAGCTTCGACATCTCCGACTACGCCTTCCGCCGCCAGCAACGCTCCTACAAGCGCGTCATCCGCCTCGACCGCAAGATCCAGATCATCATCGACGGCAACCGCGACCACGTGGAACAGGGCGAGGACGAGCGCGGGAAATACTATAAGGTGTATTATAGCGAGGAAGAATAAGCGTTTATCTTGAAACAATTACAATTGGAAATGGCAATCTGAAGTATTCAAATTTTATTGCTATTTGTTTATCCAAAAAATTGTATTTTTGCGATGGATTTTGAGAAATATACTCTATGAAGATAGAAAAAATAACTATTGAGAATTTCAAAGTTTACAAAAACGTTGAAATCACAGATGTAGGCAACTTTTCGGTGTTTCTTGGTGCGAATGGCGCTGGGAAAAGCACTCTTTTTGACGTATTTGGTTTTTTGAGTGACGCGTTGAAAAGCAACGTGAAAGTCGCCCTCAACAAACGTGGCGGATACAAAGAAGTGTGCACACGCGGTTCGGAAGGTCCTATTACCTTTGAAATCAAATTCAGGAATACGGAACTTCACGGCAGCCAGCCCCTCATCACCTATCATTTGGAAATTGCCCTGCAGAAAGACACAACAATTCCCGTGGTGGCCAAAGAATTCTTAAGTTACCGCCGTGGACAAAAAGGAAAGCCCTATCGTTTTCTCGATTTCCAATATGGGAGAGGAAGCGCTATCACAAACGAAGACCAATATACAGACAGCCTGAATTTCGAAGATCAACGCGAAGAACAGACATTGGATTCACCAGACATTTTGGCCATTAAGGGCTTGGGACAATTCCAAAAATTTAAAGCTATCAGCGCATTCCGGCGGTTGCTTGACAATTGGTATGTGTCAAATTTCCAGATTCAGACGGCCAAAGAAATTGAAGATATCGGATACAGCGAACACCTGTCAACGACAGGAAACAATTTGGCCCAAGTGGCAAAATTCATCTGGGAAAACCATCGCGACGTTTTCAACAAGATCATAGAAAAATTCAAACAACGTGTGCCCGGCATCGACAGTGTCGAGCCTGAAGAGACTCCGGATGGACGAATCATTTTGAAATTCAAGGATGGGAGTTTTAAAGATCCTTTCATTTCCCGCTTTGTTTCTGACGGCACCATTAAAATGTTTGCTTATCTGATGCTACTTAATGATCCTGTCAGACACCCATTACTTTGCGTTGAAGAGCCGGAAAACTATTTGCACCCTGAACTCTTGTTGGAATTAGCGGAAGAATTTAGGGAATATGCGCAAAACGGAGGTCAAGTGTTTATTTCCACGCATTCGCCGGAATTTGTCAATGCAGTTCATGTGGAAGAACTTTTTTGGCTCACAAAAAAGCAGGGAACAACCACCATCACGAAAGCCTCAAAAGACGCAACCGTAAAAAAACTTTTCGAAAACGGAGACAAATTAGGCTGGCTTTGGCAACAAGGCTATTTTACAGGTAGCGGTCCAAAATATTAAGACGGCATGGACAGATTAGAATTTCTGGTAGAAGAGCCTTCCATAGCGGAGGTTTTAAAAGTAATCCTGCCCAATATCTTACCTCAAGGTTGGATTTTAAATGAGAATTTTTTTGTCCGTCCTCACCAAGGCAAATCTGACTTGAAAAAGTCAATTCCACGCAAGTTCAAAGCTTTTTCCGAGTTGCCTTTTACTACAGGCATCATAGTTGTCCAAGATCAAGATGCTAATGATTGTAAGCGATTGAAGCAGGAATTATCCGAATTATGCAACCAATCTAACACGAAACCTTGCCCATTTCGTGTACGCATAGTATGCCATGAATTAGAATCATGGTATTTTGGGGATCCTGAAGCAATAGAAGCTGTTTTCCCTCATCTATTCAAGGTCAGCAAATACAAAAACAAGGATTTGTGTAAACATCCCGACTCCATTATCACCCCAAAAAACAGATTAAAGAGAATTGTCGGAGAGTATTCCCAAATTGATACGGCTAAAAAGATCGCAGCACAAATGGATGTGAACGCCAACAAATCTGAAAGTTTCAATCAATTTAAGAATGGCATTATCACATTAATACAATCTTAAGATGGTGTATTAAACCCGCAGGATCTGATTGCGGCGGTGGGCATGACGGTGGCGGACCTGACATAGGCCACACCATACATTTGACGATTCTAAGATCCTACATTCTTGACATATCACCGCCACACCGCAAAGCAATAGAAACCGTAACGCGTGTCCATGTCGGCGGGCACAAAGAAACGGAGGAATTGGACACTCTCCGGGGCAATATAGTCATCCAATGAAAAGATATTGGTGTCCGTTGTAAACTTGAAGGTGCGCACTTTCAATTGCTGAACCAGCATTGATTCCGCCACGCGGTCGCTGCGCCAACAGCAATAAGCAGCGGCCTGTTCGGGCGACACACCCAAGACCGGTCGATTGCGGAATTGGGGATGATTTGCATAGACTACCGCAATAGAGTCTGGCATCAGCGCACGCGCCGCCGAAAGGTCGAGAACGGAGGATTTGTACTGTTCTGACTCTTTTCCATAAGTCTTTTCCAACCACCATTGGTACTCCAACCAGTCCACATTCAAAACATATGACTTGTCGCACAGGGTTTCGCCTACAAACGGCGTCAGATTCACATTTGCGGCCACTTTCTGCTGCATTTTAGGGGTAAGTTGCTGCGCAAAAGTCGCTTTAAAGCACACAACGCACAGCAAGGCAAAAATAATCGATCGGAATTTCATAGGCAATGATTTATAGGTTTCAATATTAGAAACGAATAAATCATGATAAATCTTGGGTGGACCTGCAATATTTTCCCGAGCGATCCGCAGAAAAATATTTACTGATTCAGCACTTTGTATATCTCCGCCATCTTCTCATCTTCCGACAACGACACATCTATCCAGTGGATGTCGAAGCTGAGGCGCTCCATCCGGCGAAACCAGGTCATCTGGCGCTTCGAGAACTGATGGATGGCTGTGTTGAGGGAAGCAAACATCTCCTCGTAATCTATTTGTCCTAACAAATACAGCGTAACGTATTTGTATTCCAATCCATAACGAATCAGAATCTCCGAAGGCACGCCCTCGTCCAGCAGGGCCTTCACCTCCTCAATCATTCCCTCTTCCAATCTGGCTTTGAGCCGCTGAGTAATACGCGTGCGAATCAAATCGCGATCGCCGCGCAGCCCGAAGATGACCGACGGCACAGGATCCGACAATATCTGGCTGTCCTCCTGCCATTTGAAACGATAACCCGACAGCACGGCCTCGATATAAAGGCCGCTGCCACCGCAGATCACCACTTGCTTGCCACGGCTCTGAATGTCGCGCATTGCCTTGAACGCTTCCTGCTGGTAGCGATAGACGTTGTACTTCACGCCCGGCTCTTCAATGTCGATGAGGTGGTACGGCACCGGCAGCCCGTTGTACTGATACTCGGAGATATCCTTGCCCGTGCCAATGTCCATGCGGCGATACACCTGGCGCGAGTCGGCGCTCACAATCTCGCCGCCCAACTCGGCAGCCAAACGCACTGCAATGTGCGTCTTGCCCGTGGCGGTGGGACCGAGAATCGTAATGATAGGTTTTTCGTCGTTTGTCATTTCACGGGTTGTAGTTTGGGTTCGTCAAAAATTTCAAGGTCAAAGATGCGTTCCCCGTCAATTTTAAGGCGCATCATGGTTAGGCGGGTGTGAAAACCGTAGCGTCCCGCCGCCCCAGGATTGAGAAACATCAGGTTGTGTTGTTTGTCGAACATCACCTTTAAGATATGGGAGTGGCCGGCCACCAGAATGGTCGGTTTGGCCTCATGGATCAGTTCCAAAGCCCTGGAATCATACTTCCCGGGGTAGCCCACAATATGGCGGATGGCCACCGTATGCTTTTCGCACTGAAACACTTGGTTTTCAGGAATTTCTCGACGGATATCCCAATCGTCGCAATTGCCATAGACGGCGCGCACGGTAGGAGCGATGGCGGCCAGTTCATCGAGGATGAAGTCGTCCACAATGTCGCCCGCGTGCCAAATCTCGTCACACTCCTTGAAGAACTCGAAGGCGTCGGGATGCAGATAGCCGTGCGTGTCGGAAAGGATGCCTATCTTCTTCATTCTTTCACAGGATTGCGTTGTTTAACGACCTCGAAGAGCGTGATGCCCGTAGCCACCGACACATTGAGCGAGCGGATAGTGCCCACCATCGGGATGGTGATGGTGTCGTTGCAGTGGCGCAGGTAGTCCCAGGCGATGCCCTCGTACTCGTTGCCCATAATGAGGCAGAGCGGGCCAGTCATATCCTTGTTGTAAAGCGCGTGGTTGGCCTTCTCGGTCACACCTATCACCTCAATGCCGGAGTCTTTTAGATATTGAATCACCTCCACGAGGTTGGAGTGGCGACAGACGGGGATCTTGTTCAACGCGCCGGCGGAGCTCTTCACCGCATCCTCATTGAGTTGCGCGCCACCATTGAGCGGCAAGATGATGGCATCCACGCCCGCGCATTCCGCCGAGCGCGCGATGGCGCCCACGTTGCGCACGTCCGTGACCTTGTCGAGCAGCAACAGGAACGGCACTCGCCCCTCCTCAAAGATGGTGGGCACGATGTCGAAGATGCTGCTGTACTCAATGGCGGAGAGGAAGGCCACCACGCCCTGGTGGTTGTTGCGCGTGAGGCGGTTCAACTTTTCGAGGGGCACATATTGGAAGGGGATTTTGTGCTGGCGCACCTCAAAGAAGAGTTGTTTGAAGAGCTCGCCTTGCAAGCCTTTCTGGAAAAGCACCTTGTCGATGGTCTTGCCACTCTCGATGGCCTCAAAGATGGGGCGCATACCATAGATGAGAGAGGCGTTGTCTTGGTTTTGTTTGGGGTACATTGCGGTGGTGTTGGAATTGGAGGTGCAAAAATAGCAAAATTGTCGGGATTGTCTAACACCTCTCATTCTTCTGTCACTACATAATGAAATTATTGTATTTTCGCGCCATCTGAAATTTTTGAGGATTGGGTGTAGTTTTTCATCCCCCTTTGTAGTCAAAAGGAAAACAATGTCTGAAAGATGAAGCAGAAAAAAGACAAAGAACAGAAAGAACGCGACTTCGAGCGGTTAGTGCAGGAGCAGCGGCAGACGATCTACTCGGTGTGCTACCTCTTCGCCAACGACCGCCAGGAAGCGGACGACCTCGCCCAAGAGGTGCTGATACGCCTCTGGCAGGGCATCGACAGTTTCGAAGGGCGCAGCTCAGCCAAAACGTGGGTCTATCGCGTGG
>JAEEKL010000109.1 GCA_016282395.1 Bacteroidales bacterium | reverse complement strand
CCTTTCACCAGGCACCCATGCCATCAGTTCGTCAATGGACTCTGAATTATGAGTCAACAAATATATTTCTCCACAAGAATAACACTTACTTTTCCTTGGATTCAGCTTCACACCGTTCAAAAAAACAGTTTCCGGCAATGCCGAAAATATCGGCTCTTGCCCAGGAATCTCAAGCACCAAGTACATTGTCGGCACTATGCTGGACATGTAGTACAGCGGTGTTTCTTTCACAAAAAGCCTGGCAGGGAAGACGGCGGCTGCCCGCAGAGCTATACTTTCTCCAGAAGCCAACGAATTAATATCTGGCATAACATTGAAATCGTGCGAGGCTGGATTATACAAATACATTTTTTTCCATCCGGAACCCATTTCATAAAAGTACATGGCCAACCTGACATTGTCAGCACCGCCATAGACCTCATCGCCAAAATATAGAACAGCATCACTCGTATTGGTCAATTCGGCTGTTATATTGACAGATACGTCTGACATAACCGTACCCGGATACTCACACAAAATTCCCGGATCGGTTCTATGATTAGTCCAGCTGTTAAGATTGTTAACGCCGAGTGTGTTGAAATCCAATGACACCTGCGCTTCGCACTTTACTGAAAAGGAGCAGCAAAGCAGCAATAACAAAGAGAGTGAGCAGATTTTTTTCATATTCAAAATTTTATATGGTTCGTAATTATAAAGAAGTACCACAGCAGCGGCAAATATCCAAACAATAACACAGTGCTCATTGACCTACTTCTCAAAATATTCAAACGCATCAATAATATCCAGATACACCCCGTCGAAGCCGGCAGCGAGAATGCGGTTGAGGTAGCTGTCGCCTGAACCGCAGATGATCTCCTGCCACGCGGGATCCCAGTAACGGACCTTGTAGTTGCCCCGCCACTCGGGGTTCTCGCGGGCCAGCCACGCCGGTTTGTGACGCTTCCACTCCGACTGCCAGTAGTAACGGTAATCCTCCGCCTCGCCAATGGACATGTAGCAGACAACTAACCGCTTGCCACCGTTCGCCTTATGCTTCATCCGTTCCACCTCAGCCGCCGTGAATGCCATGTCGTTGTCAAAAAACAGATCTATAATGATGAGATCATAGTTGGTGGCGGAAACGGCATCCAGAAACGCTACCTTGCTGGAAAAGTGTGCGCAATTAAGAAGATACAGGAAGTTCTGGGCGTCGCTCAGACGGACAATGGCCTGTGCATTCTCGTGCGTGGGTGCGCCGGCGGGAATGACATCCAATTCGCGGCTCGGGGCGGCGAAGGAGACAAAGCCCTCTGCGTCGCAACGGCTGCGGGCGCCGGCCACATACTCCGAACGGGAGCAGTAGTCGGTCACGAGAATGCACTTCCCCGCCTGCTTCGAGCGGCGGAGATACGACAGCAGATAGTCTGTCTCGGCTGCGGGTGTGGGCTTGTCGTCGCGCTCGTACCCGTAGAAGAGGTCCTCCTGTCCGTGCCCGTCAATGGCGGCCAGATACCTTGCGGCGAGCTCCGCATCGGCATCCTCGCCCATGGTCACCAACTCGATGCCATTCTGCGGAATCACGATGAAATCAGGGGTTTGCGACCGCGCTGTCTCGCTGATGCGCACCACAAAACCGCGCATCGCCTGCCGGTAGTCGTCGCAGGGTGTCACCTCCGGCCGGCTGCAAGAGGTGGTTAACAGGACCGCAACGAGGAGCAGTCCGTATGGTCTGCTATGGTGATTATTTGCAAACATTTTTTTCTTCAATAGATGTTGTAGAGACGTAAAATTTTACGTCACTACTCATCGCCTTGCCATTTTTCGTTTACAGATTAAGCACAACAGACGGCTCAATATTTAATTTGGTACAAAGGTCCCGAGAAAGACGGTATGACGGTTCCAATTTCCCGTGCATCAACTCGCTCATTCGCGAGGGGCTAATACCGAGCAGTTTTGCCACAGCTGATTGAGTGAGATTCCTTTCGAACATGCGTAGTTTGATGACATCGGCCAAATCCGGTTTTCCAATCGGATAATGGATATCCTCATACTCCTCCACCATATCGCAAAGCATATCCATTTCCAGCATGTTCGGGTCGTCATCCGGCACGTCATCGCCCGTCAGCGGGAGTAACTCGTCTATCCTTTTTAATGCGGCTCTGTATGCCGCTTCGTTTTTTAACTGTGCCATATTTAAATGTTTTGTATATCCTATATTTTGTCATATTCGGCATGTGTTCCAACAAACCGTATAAACACCCTGCCCTTCGAAAACCTTATCACAACAACGAGTCGGTAATGATTCCCTTTGATGTTAAACACATACCGGTCGTTGCCGACATAGTCCACATTGTTGAACATTTTTCGTATGTCACTCAGATTTTGCCAGTTCGCCTTACTTGTAATAAGGTACCAGTCTTCTAATGGTTGTCTCGACTGTGGATTTTTTGTATAGTACTCTACGAGTGTGCTTTTAGAAAATATTCGCATGACGTTTTTTTTATTCGGTGCAAAAATACACTATTTTCCAAATCCCAAAAACTATTTCCAATATTTGTATATGTTTTTCCGGTGATTTGACTAATCGCAATTCCAGTGTATTTTGTACTTTTGCCATTGTCTGTAAAACAATCGTTAGATTTGTATATTATTGTAAATCAGGATAATAAGAAAAATACAAATATGAAAAACAAACATCTTTTTATCGCGATTGTTGCCGTCCTGTTGGCGTCGACGGTTTGTGCACAAGTTCCTAACATCGAGATGGTTCACGTGCAGGGCGGGAAATTCCTAATGGGTTGCACGGACAAGCATTCGGACTGTTCAGTCAACGAGGCTCCCGCCCATCCAGTAAAGCTAAACGGTTATTACATTGCTAAATACGAAGTAACACAAGAGCTTTGGATGGCGGTAATGGGCGGCAAAAACCCGTCAAAAATCATAGGCGACAGTCTGCCTGTCACACGTGTCAGCTGGTATGACGCACAAACCTTTATCGGCAAACTGAACAAGCTCACGGGCAAGAATTACCGTTTGCCCACCGAAGCAGAATGGGAATTTGCCGCACGTGGCGGAAATCTTTCCAAAAATTACAAATTTAGCGGTTCCAACACATTGGAAAATGTGGCGTGGTGCAAAAACAACAGCGACGATGAGCCTCATGCTGTCGGCACAAAACAGCCAAACGAATTGGGTATTTACGACATGTCAGGCAACGTGTATGAATGGTGCAGCGACGGCTTTGACATGTATGAGTGGAACTCCACTGTGACGCTTGAGAATCCCACCGGATACAATTTGAGCGAGACCAAAGTCTATCGCGGCGGCTGCATGACCAGCTACTGGGACGTCTGCCGCGTTTCTGCCCGCGCCCAAAGCATCCCGAACAGCTCCTTCAACCATGTCGGTTTTCGCTTGGCATTAGACGAGAATCCGGAATAGACGATTTTACTTCCCGCAAAAAGAATCCTGGCATCACGTCCACCTTATGCTGACACCTGCCAGGCTTGCACCCCTCTTGGAATTATTCACCAATCACTAATCACCAATCACCATTCACAATTAAATTCGTATCTTTGCCGCGAAAATTTTTAACGATTATGATACCCCGTTATTCGCGTCCGGAGATGAGCGCCGTCTGGACTGAGGAAAACAAATTCGGCGCCTATTTGAAAGTGGAAATCGAATCCGCCGCTGCCTGGAGCAAACTCGGTGTGATTCCGGCTGAAGATGTGCAAAAACTGAGGGACAAAGCCACCTTCGATGTGCAGCGCATCTACGAAATAGAAAAGGAAACCCGCCACGACATTGTGGCCTTCACCCGCACCGTGAGCGAGAGCCTTGGCGATGAAAAGAAGTGGGTGCATTACGGACTCACCTCCACCGACGTGGTCGATACCGCCAACGGCTACCTCATCAAGCAGGCCAACAACATCCTCCGCAAGGATCTCCAGCGGTTCATTGAAATTCTCAAGAAACGCGCTTACGAGTTCAAAGACACGCCCTGCATCGGGCGCACGCACGGCGTGCACGCCGACATCACCGCCCTCGGTCTGAAATGGGCGTTGTGGTTCGAGGAAATGCGCCGCAACATCGAGCGTTTCGAGATGGCCGCCGCCGATGTGGAGTGCGGCAAGATCAGCGGTGCCGTGGGCAACTTCGCCAACACCCCGCCGTTCGTGCAGGACTATGTCTGCGAACAGCTCGGCATCCACTCCGCCCGCATCTCCACGCAGGTGCTGCAACGCGACCGCCATGCCCACTATATGGGCACCCTCGCGCTCATCGCCTCCACCATGGAGCAGATGGCCATCGAGGTGCGCCACTGGCAGCGCACGGAACTCCGCGAGGCTGAAGAGGCCTTTGGCAAAGGACAAAAAGGCTCCTCCGCGATGCCCCACAAACGCAACCCCATCGGCAGCGAGAATATGTGCGGATGCGCGAGAATCCTCCGCGGCTACATGGTCAGCGCCTACGAGAACATCCCGCTCTGGCACGAGCGCGACATCTCCCACTCCTCCGCCGAGCGCATCATGCTCCCCGATGCCACCATCCTGCTCGACTATATGCTCAACCGCTTCGGCAACATCTTGGAGAACCTCGTCGTTTTCCCGGAAAATATGCTGAAAAACATCTACTTGACCCACAAAGTTATCTTCGCGCAGCGCGTTATGACCGCCCTCATCAACAAAGGCTTCTCCCGCGAAAACGCATACGACCTCGTGCAACCCATCGCCATGAAGGCCTGGTTTGAAGGACAGGACTACAAGGAACTTCTCTCCCAAAACGAGACCGTCATGAGCCACTTCACTCCCGAAGAACTCGACCAGTGCTTCACGCTGGAATACTACCTGAAGCAAGTGCCCGCAATTTTCGAACGGGTCTTTGGCAAATAACCGTTGTAGAGACGCGCCATGGCACGTCTCTACAGATTCACAAAACGAAACAACCATTAAAAATCGCATTATGAAAAATCTAAACATTTTAGGAATCCAAAACTCCCTTTTCAACGAGTTCATCTCGGAAGTCCGAAGTGCCGAGGTGCAGGTGGACAGTATGCGTTTTCGGAGGAATCTGGAGCGCATCGGCGAGATTTTCGCCTACGAAATCAGCAAGAACATGGCATACGCAGAACAGGAGGTGGTCACCCCGTTAGGCATTGCCAATATTCCCCGTTTGCAGGAAAAACCAGTGTTGGCCACTATCTTGCGTGCCGGACTGCCGTTGCATCAGGGCATGCTCAACTATTTCGATCACGCTGACAATGCCTTCATCTCAGCGTTCCGTAAATACTATAAGGACGGTACCTTCGAGATCCAGATTGACTATCTCTCTTCTCCTGACTTGGACGAGAAAACGCTGATTCTTTGCGACCCGATGCTCGCCACCGGACAGTCACTTGCCTTGGCATACGAGGAACTCATGAGCAAAGGTGACCCGTTGCACACGCACATCGTGAGCGTCATTGCCAGTCGGCAAGGCCTTGATTATGTGATGAGCAAGCTCCCCACCGACAGCTGCACCTTCTGGATCGGAGCCGTGGATGAGGAACTGACCGCGCACTCCTATATCGTGCCCGGCCTCGGCGACGCCGGCGACCTCGCCTACGGCATCAAAGAGTAGGTAATCCTATTTATTGCCTTGCTGAAAGTCCAAAATTTTATGTATGTTTGCCACCCAAATAATCCTGAAAAAGAATGATGCTTTTTTATTTAGGCAACTGGTATTTCCAGACGAAATTTCTAAAACGGCGCAAACCACTGCAGACCGTATTGTTCATCACCAACCGGTGCAACCTGTCGTGCTCGCACTGCAGCGTATATGACCACGAGCACCCGACCGACAAAAGCTACGAGCAAATCCGCGAAGAACTGCAGTATTCTTACGATTTAGGCTCCCGTTTTGTCGATTTTGAGGGCGGCGAACCGACCCTTTGGCGCGACGGCGACCGACGACTCAACGACCTCATCGACCTCGCGCACAAAATCGGCTTCTTCACCACCACCGTAACCACCAACGCGCAGCAACCCTTCGCCGGACTGAAGGCCAATTCGATATGGGTCAGCATGGACGGCATCCACGAGTATCACGATGCCGTGCGCGGGCAAGGCACCTTCGACAAATTAGTGAAAAATGTAGATAGTTGCGGTCATAAAGCCCTAAGTGCCAACATGGTCATCGACTCCAACAACTACGTGAACGTAATGGAAACGTTACAGTTCGTGAAAGACCATCCCACCTTCAAAAGCATCGCCTTCAACTTCTACACACCTGCTTTCTTCAAAGATGAAGACCCATTGATTTTGGATTGGGACAAACGTATTGAAGTGATTGACAAACTGATAGAACAGAAAAAGAAACGGATGCCCATCATGAACTCCATTTCGGGATTGAAACGAATGAAGAATCTGTCGTTTGAAAAGGTCTGCTGGATGTGCAACTACATCCTGCCCGATGGCACACGCCTGCCCGAATGCGTGGGCAAGAGCGCGGGCGTATGCGACCAGTGCGGCTTCTGCATGGCCGGCGAGATGCGCAGCGTCATGGATTTCCGACCGGATACATTGCTCGCAGGCCTGAACCTTCGCAGTTAGAAGGGAATAGGAACGGACAACCTCAATTTATAATACAAAACATATTCATTAAGCAGCCTCGAAGAGGCAAGACGCACGAAGTGCTAATAACCCCACACAAGCGAAGCGCAGTGTGTGGCTCATACGTAAAAATATGGAAAAGATACGATACATCAGTCTCAAAAGCACCTCCCCTTACCACAACTTGGCAGTGGAAGAGTATCTGTTGCAACAGACCACCGACAACGTGTTCATGCTGTGGCAGAATGAGAATACGATTGTTATAGGCAAACACCAGAACACAGCGGCGGAAGTCAATCAGGAATACGTTGACAGCCATCATGTCAACGTGGTACGGCGATTGACCGGCGGCGGTGCGGTATTCCACGACATCGGCAACCTCAACTTCACCTTCATCCAGAATGTAGAACCCGGGAAGAAAGAGATTGATTTTCTGCGGTACTTGCAGCCCGTTGTGGATGCCTTACAGTCTTTGGGCGTTCCCGCCTCTTTCTCTGGTCGCAACGATTTGGTAATCAACGGACAAAAGATTTCCGGCAATGCCATGACTTTCTTTGGAAACCGCGTGTTGGAACACGGCACGCTGCTGTTTTCCTCGCAAATGTCAGATTTGGCCAATGCCCTGAAAGCCGATCCCGACAAATTCATCGACAAGGCGGTGAAATCCGTGCGCAGCCGCGTCACCAACATCTCCGACCATCTCCCCCACCCCATGACCGTCTTGGAGTTTAAGGACTATCTGATGGAGTTCATCATGAAAGACAACCATCTCTTTGGAATTCAAAATCTTACTGAAGAAGAAGAGTCCATTGTCAACCGGTTGATGGAGGAGAAATATCAAACCTGGGAATGGAACTACGGCAAGTCTCCGGAGTATTCAATGAACAAGAAAATCCGCACCAAAGGCGGCACCGTGCAGGTGATTGCCGACATCCGCGAAGGACACATCCGCGACATGCAATTCTTTGGCGATTTCTTTGGCGAAGAAGACCCGCAAGAACTTATCGACCAACTGATTGGAATCCGGATGGACAAACAATCCATTGCCGACACCCTGCGCGACATCAACATTAACGATTATTTCCACAACGTTACCATTGATGATATGATTGAACTGTTAACTTTCTGATCGGCTGCCATAATATGACAGTCCTGCAATGCGGACGTATGCAATGCGGGGGTATGCAATACGCCCCTACTGCTGCTTCAATAACCAATAACCAATAACCAATAACCATTAAATGAAACTTATCGTATTCGACCTCGACGGCACCCTGCTCAACTCCCTGGAGGATTTGGCGGACTCTGCCAACCATGTGCTGGAACAGCACGGATTCCCGACGCACCCCGTGGATGCCTACCGCTATTTCGTGGGCGACGGTGTTCGCAAGCTCATCGAGCGCATTCTTCCTTTGGAGGAACGGAATGAAGCGCAAATCGAACAATGCCGACAGGAATTCGTGGTTTATTACAAAGTCCACATGGAAGACAAAACAGCTGTTTATGAAGGAATTACAGATTTACTCAAAGTACTAAAAACCCGTGGACTGAAAATTGCCGTGGCCACGAACAAAGTGCATATTGCCGTAAAGCCGCTGATGGAGAAATATTTCCCTGAAATTCAATTTGATTCAATGATCGGGCAACGCGAAGGTGTCCCCGTGAAGCCCGCCCCGCAAATCATGCTCGACATCTTGAAAGAGACTGGTTGCGTTCCGTCGGAAACTCTGCACGTAGGTGACACCGCCACGGATATGCAACTCGCGCACAACGCAGGAATCACCCCTGTGGGTGTTCTGTGGGGCTATCGTCCGTTAGAAGAATTGCAGGAAGCCGGTGCCCGATATATCATTGAGCATCCCCTTGAGTTGCTGGAAATTGTTGATCTTTGATTGCTGGCTGTTGGCTATTAACTATTGGCTATTGGCTTTCGGAGACTAATTACTAACTGCTAACTATCGGACAAGACTCACCGCAGCGATGGCGGCAATGCCTTCTCCAGCTCCGGTGAAACCCATTTTCTCATTAGTTTTAGCTTTCACCGCCACCCTCTCCGATTCAATCATTAACAGTTCAGAAAGCCGATTGACGATAGCGTCAACATACGGCTTCATCTTGGGTTTCTCCAAAATAAGCGTACAGTCCAGATTATTGACTCGCCAGCCTCTTTCTGTGATGAGTTCCACCACTTTTGTCAAAAGTTTGGTACTATCCACGTTTTTCCACGTTGGATCGTTGTCGGGGAAGTAAGTGCCGATGTCGCGTAATCCTGCGGCACCCAACAGCGCATCGCAAACGGCGTGGAGCAGCACATCGCCATCGGAATGGGCGGAAAGGCCCAACTCGTATGGAATGACAACGCCCCCTATGACCAAGGGTCTGTCGGGGGCGAATCTATGGGAATCGTAACCGAAACCTACGCGGAAATCCGTCATATTTTTCAAACTTGATTACATTATCTTAAACGTCCCTGCTGCTTGATTTCGTTCTTGTTGGAAGACACGAAATCGAAATTCAACGTGAAACGGAGCGTGTTGGCCAGCGGGTGGTACTGCTTGGTAGCAACCAGATAGGAAACGTCAATGCCAAAGACGCTGTACTTAATACCGGCACCGACAGAGAGGAACTGGCGGTTGCCTTTGTACTGGCTTTCATGGAAATAGCCGATGCGCACGAAGAAGAGGTTGCGGTAGCTATATTCGGCACCTAACGCCCACATAATCTCCTGCATTTCCTCTTTGAAACCACCAGGCGCGTCATAGAAAGACTGTATCATACCCATCGGTACGGAAACATTGGGATCTTTACCGGCGGCAATAACAGGGTCACCCGCCTCATTGTAAATAATTCTTCCCATGGAATCAGTGGCATAAATAGGATTCGTGGGTACTAACAATTTGTTGATTTCTCCATTAATAGCCAACTTGTTATATCCGTCAAAATCCATCTCATAACCAATACCGAGCTTCAAATTTGTGGGTAAGAAGTCGCGACGAAGCGTTCCAGAGGAGTAAGACATCTTGTTACCCATATTAGAAATGCACAAACCGGCACGCAATGTACTGTTATTCAACCCTTTGGCATCAAAATCTTGCTCATAGAACAACGAGATGTCAGCGGCACCGGCCAAACCCGCCTTTGTTTCCTCACCGCCCACAAACTGACCAGCCGTCAGATTGGAATAGATGAAACGCGGGGTGATGGCAAGCGACAACTCGTCAATCAGTTTACGGGAATAGGTGAAATCAATGGCGAACTCGTTGGGGTTCTGTGTGCTGATGAACTTTCCGTATTCATCCATGAACGAGATGTCACCTAATGAGAAATAACGCAACGAAGCACCAATCGCATCCATATCTGTAATCCTCCAATATCCTGCAAGATATGCCAGATTCACATCGTTAACCAAATTCCGCAACCACGGACTATAGGAAATGCTGAATCCGAACTTGTTCTTGTTGAACACATATTTGGCAGGGTTGTAAGCTTGCGAATTGGCGTCCGCAGAAGTGGCGCACCCGATGTCGCCCATAGCACCCGCACGCGAGTCGGGAGCAATGGTTAGAAACGGAACAGCCGTAGTAATGGCGTTAAGTGTTTGGCCAAGAGGATTATGCCCATTTTCATTATTTTGGGCTTTGGTTTGTACGGTGGCCAGAAGTAGAATTAAAGACAATACAGATACTGCTTTTTTCATTATTTGATTATTTGATATTAGTTTACGGTTTTATTGTTTTTACTATAATTTATTTCAAAAAAACCAATAACGGCCTTTTCGCATTTTTATTATTACGAATATTCAAAAAAAATGTTTCACAAGAAAATATAATTATAACACTTTGTATTACAATATATTAAACACTTTGCTTTATCAACATTCACGATTCAAGAATCCACCATAGCCCTTATTACAATATTAAAAAAGAGTTCCACTGCCAGCTGTGGTCAGCTAAGGGATATTCATCATTCAACATTACAGTATTACCAACTTCTCAACCACCTCCGCCGTTTGTCCGTCTTGGTTCTTCACCCGCAAACGATATAGATATGTTCCCTTCGCCAGTTTGTCACCATAGTCATCCAAACCGTCCCAGGAGATGGCGCGACAACGGTAACCTTCCATATATTGTGTATCAGAGATGGTTTTCACCAATTTTCCAGAAATAGTGTAAATTTGAACTTGGATGTCAAACATCCCGCCCGCCTGATTCTGCTCAAAATAGAAATCGGTGTGGGAAGTGAACGGGTTCGGATAGTTCAGCACATGGCGCAACTCAAACTTATCCTCGCTGAGCACCTTGAAGTTAAGTTCCTGTTCCGCACTGTTGTTGTTGACATCCCAAGCACGGACAGTGATGGTATGGTCGCCCGGAGTCAGGTTTTGCAGACGATAACGGACAACACCACAGTTGAAGCTGTCTTTTTCGGTCTGATAATAGTCGTTCAGCACGATTTTGGATCCGGTAGCGTGGTCCAACACTCCGGTTAAGTCGTGTCCGATGCCGTTACCCGTCGTATTGACCCCGAAATTGTCTGAAATTTTGGCAATCAACACCGGATTCGGATCGGTGATGCCGCCGTTCACAAATTTTTCATCGTTCATAAACAACTCTATCACAGGATTTTCATGGTCTTCAATACCCGTTGTGTCCACACCCCCGATGATAAAGTCAGCGAACACCCCCGCCGCGTCAACATCCGTACTCCGTGCATAATAGCTTATCTTCCCATTCCCATAGCTATAGTCGATGTCTTTGGGAACATAAAACGAAAATTGGAAACGCCCATCCTTGACCGTCACATTCCCCTTGAAAAGCACGCTCTTCTGAACGTCAAAGCCAAAAGGATCCACATTGGGATTCGGGTCGTTGAGCAACGTCTGCGTATGTACCTTTTTGTCATATACCGACGGGAAAACGGTTCCATTGAAATCGGTCAACGGCCGCATGTCGCCGTCAGTCACGTGCCCACTGACTGTCACCATTGACAATGCTCTGACCGTGTCGTTAGAGGATGCCACAGCATGATGGTTAATGGAATCGGTGATTATATTATATGTCGGAACTGCTAACTTGATGGATGGGTCGCCGATATAAACGAACATTTCCAGATTTTTTCTTGGGAAGAACCTGTTTTTCGCTTTGCGTTCAATGTCACTGACGGAATAGTACTGACCCTCCTGATTTTTCGAAAACATCAGATTGAAAAAATACTCGCCAAAGTCATTGTTCGGGAGCGACCACGCCTCTCGGGTGGCTGCGATGACCGAGAAAGCCCCCCCGTTAGGATGAAAGAAAATCAGGTCAGCGGGAGACAATGTGGTTCTGTCATAGTAGGCAAATGTGCAGGAGAGGGACAGCAACGATGTGAGGTTGTACTTGTTGGTCCATCCGTTGACATCGGCATTCTCGAACACGCGCTCCGCCGCCCAACCGTCTTTACCGCTATGACCGATGTACGTATAGAACAAAGCCCCCCTGTTCATCCGGCTGTTAATATCCACTGCCGCAGCCGGATAGCGCTGCCCGCCGGCATTGGAAACCTGCTGATAGGCATCCAGATATATCTTGTCGAAATTGATGTTGGGATTGGTTGTGTCCACGATTTTGGTAAACATATCCGCATGAATCACGAAATCGTTGCTCTCCTCATCGTCCGCCACAAACGCCATCACATTGCGCCAGTCGCCGAAATTGGAGATTTGTGCGGAATTTTCGTCCACAAGATTCCGTTTCTCTGTATATCGGATGCTTTTATCCACCGCTGTAACCGCCTGTGCGTTAGTCATGCAAGGGAATCTGCCGACAGCCACGTCGAATAACCCGTAACCATCTTGTCCTTCATCATCGTCCAAAAGCCCCAACACATCATCGTTGGTATATTGGCGAGTATCAGAAAGATACAAATATGTAGGGTTATTCAGATGGAAATATTCTGTATTGTACTGATAATTGGGAACGAAGATACTTGTTCCCTGCTCTCTTCCCCGAAAATCATAGCTTGGACGCCCAAAAAGCAGGAGATATTTCGGATATTCTTTGCCAGTTTTGTCGTAAATCATCTTCATGTAGTCCCTTATGGCCAATGGATCTTGCGAGCCGCACGAAAACTCGTTGTAAACCTGCTGCACTGTGACCACTTTCACCGTCAAGCCATCATTCTCGGCACGATAATTTGCTAACCTATTGGCTTGTGCCATGAAATCAGGATGTGTGACAATAACCATGTCCACGGCTCCTGTGGCATGCAAATTCTGGTTGGGGACCGAAGAAAGCGGGGTCACGGATTTGTAGTTGGAACCGTCAAAGACGATGAATTCACGTAACACATCCGTGGATGACTTGAAAGAAACGCCCTGCCCGTCAGAAGTCAAAGCGATACGCACCGTTTGGGACGGATCCGTGACATCCCACAGCGAAGCGGAGGTGGTCACCCCAGCAATGTTGAATTTAGCGACATTGCCACTGCCCACCGTGGAAGGGTTACGAAAACAGGTCTGCCCATCCCTCAAAGTCAGGGAACAAGGAATCTCTACCTCAAGCCAGTCTAAATATGCCGCTGATGAGGTGGTTGGCTTATTGTAGGTCAAAGTGACATTCAAATCCTTTGACGAAGTATTTATGGTCAGATCACTTGTTTTAATGCAGACAATGACACCGTTGGCCGGTCCCATGGTGGCATTGCCGATATTATTCTGGTTGACGGAAACCTGGAAAAAAGAGGATGTGGAAGAAGTAGAAGCACCGCGGATGGAAACACGTCCCGAACCCACGGGTGTTCCCGAAAGCCGCATAGTGTAACTGCGGGTAAGCGTGGCGTCAAAACGGTCTCCGAACCATGTCTTTCCCGATTCACACAAATTAATCACATCCGTTTCATAGAAGTCGAAAAAAAGGAAATCCTGAACCGTAATGTTTTCGACAAGCTGCTCATTATTAACCGTTTGAATTCGTTTTTTTTCACCGATTCCTATAGTTGGCGTGATAAAATAAACTGATGCATCCGAATATATGTTGTACGAATGGGTGAACTGGTGATTGACCGTGTCAAACGAAATCCCGTGCGGCGATTCCCCGTAAAACAGGAAATAGTCCCCGTTGTCGAAAGAACCGTCACCACCATCGAAAACCTGTATTGGAATCTCACGCAAATCGTCAATGCGTTCCATGGCGTTCAACTCTGGCAACATCCTGCCACTGTTCCCAAAAAGAGCCAACTGCGAAGAAGCCACAGGAATGGCCATCCCCATCGCCGCCAACTCCTGCCCCGTCACCTTGTAAATTCCCGTTTCGGACAAGGAGAAACTGTACCATTGCCCCGAAGCCAACACCGACTGCGAGGCATGTCCGCGCACGCCTTTGGATTCGGCAATTTTCTTTCCTGTAATTACTAACGTGACAGACAGCAGCTTCTGATAGTGGCCTTCGGAAGTCATAATGATAGGGATGAAAGTGAATAATGCGAAAATCTCCTTCCTGTCATAAGAGGATACAACTTGGTAGTCGATGTTTCGCTGCCGGAACCCAGAGGGCACCAGCCGGCACTCCGCCGCATTCATCTCCGCAAACTCCTGGTCAATGACCGTGACCTCGTATTCGGAAAAAAAGTTATCAACAGGGATGGCCTCATAAACGGACGGCAATTCGGGGAAATCACGTCCGAAAACAGCCTGCTCAAAATAGAGAAATTGCTCTGAATATCCGTTTTCAAACGTATAAGATTGCGGTTCCCGCCAAGTGAAAGAATATTTTTTTTCAATCGTTTGAGACTGACAATCAACAAGTTGTATAAATATAAAAGAAAAAAGTAAAAATCGCACCCAAGAAATACACTTCATATTACGTTTTTTTGAAAAAGAATACTTGCAATTTTCTAAACGAAACAGCGTTAAAAATATTACAGAAAAAATGTAACAAACCAGTGGTTAGGAGCGTTAAATAATTTTGTATCTTTGCCCGCTATAAATAAAACGATATGAAAAAACGTATTGCTATCATAATGACCGTTGTGTTGGCGTTAGCAGGATTGCGGATTCAGGCTCAAGATGCCATGTTTTCGCAATATTATGCCAACCCACTGTATTTGAATCCGGCCTTTGCGGGAACGAATGTTTGTCCGCGTATTGCCTTGCATTTCCGCGACCAATGGCCTGCCGCGCCAGGAACATTCATGACATACACGGCATCATACGATGAACATTTTGATAAAATTTCCGGCGGTGTGGGCGTCCTGCTGTTCGGCGACCGCGCAGGCGAGGGCGGCATCATCAACACCTATACGGCCAGCGCCATGTATTCTTTCAAATTGAAAGTGGCCAAGAAATTCAACATGCGTTTCGCCCTGCAAGCGACATACGAGTACCGAGGTCTTAATTGGGATGCACTCACTTTCCCTGACATGATAGACCCCAAATACGGTTTCATCTACCAAACCTCAGAGCAACAACCTGACAAATTGGCTATCCACTCCTTTGACATGGCGGCGGGATTTCTCGGCTACACCCCGCACCTTTACTTTGGTGTCGCTGCCCACCACATTGTTCCCGTTTTCAACGCAAAAGGCTTTATTTCAAATGGTTTGGAAAATCCCTACGACTATCGTCCCGTGAAATGGACTGCCCATGTCGGCGGCTATTTCGATTTGAAGCGCAAAAGTAAAAAGGAAACCTCTTTCGGCGACATCTCCATCAGTCCGAACTTCATCTTCCAACATCAACAGAATTTCAACTATTTCAGTGAAGGGTGCTATTTCAATTTCTATCCTTTCACCGTCGGCTTGTGGCTCCGCCACGGTCTTACCTATAAAGGTGAGCAATTCGTGGGTGTTGACACCCTTGGCAATGCCATCACCCAGCCTATTTCCTACCACAACATGGACGCTTTCATCGTGATGTTCGGAGTGGAGTACGAATGGTTCAAAGTGGCTTACTCCTACGATGTTACCATCAGTAAATTGGCTAATTACACTGGTGGTTCCCATGAGGTATCCCTCCAATTCCTGCTCCCATGTCCTAACAAGCGGAAAGCCATAAAGGACCTCAACTGCCCGTCGTTCTAACTTAGTCATGTAACATTTTCAAACAAATAGAAATAATCATTCAAACAATGAATAGAGCAAAGAAATTATTAGGATTGTTTACCGTAGCAGCACTGCTGTTAGGAATGTCCTCTTGCAAGAAAGAGAAATCCGCCACCACTGGCTGGAACTACAACGATGCCAAGAACGGCGGTTTCGAGGTGGCGCCCTTTGAGGAACAGGCCACCGGTCCCGGCCTTGTCTTCATCGAAGGCGGATCCTTCGTGATGGGTCAGATGGAAGAGGATGTCATGAAAGACTGGAACAACACGCCCCGCCGTGTCTCCGTTGCCTCCTTCTACATGGATGAGTGCGAGATTGCCAATGTTGACTATCTCGAATACCTCTACTGGTTAGAGCGTGTCTTCATTCCACAAGACCTGAAAGTGGTCTATGACAACGCTGTTCCCGATGAAGCTGTGTGGCGCGACCGTTTGGGCTACAATGAGCCACAGGTGGAATACTATTTCCGCCACCCCGCTTTCCGCCACTACCCTGTTGTGGGTGTCAACTGGCTGCAAGCCACCAACTACGCCGCCTGGCGTACCGACCGCGTGAATGAACAGATTCTCGTGGACCGCGGCTACATCGAGTTCGCAGAAACCCCGTCTGCCGAAGGCTACTTCAACACTGATGCTTACCTGACTTATGAGTCTTACGAAGCGGAAGGTCAAAAACGTCTCCGCTACATCTCCAGCGGCGAATACCGCAATGTGAAGATGGAAGACGGTATCCTCTTGCCGAAATATCGTCTCCCAACAGAAGCCGAATGGGAATATGCAGCCTACGCTACCGTCGGCAACACCTTGAACGAGCGCGTACTGGAACGTAAAGTGTATCCGTGGAACGGTCAGCAATTGCGTACTGAAGACAAGAGATACTACGGTGACTACATGACCGACATGCGTCGCGGCCGTGGTGACTACATGGGTGTCGCCAGTGCCCTGAACGACGGCGGCTTCTATACCAAAGAAGTCAAATCCGATTGGCCGAACGATTACGGCCTATATCAAATGGGCGGCAATGTCTCCGAATGGGTCATGGACGTTTACCGTCAGACCTCCCACGATGATGTGACCGAATACAACCCGTTCCGTGGTAACTACTTTGAAACCAAAAAGCTGTTAGAAGACGGTACCGTTGCCGAACGTGACAGCGTGGGTAGAATCCCTATGGTTCCCGTTTCTGACTTCAAGAATGACAGACGCCGTAACTACCGCGCCGCCGATAACAAAAACTACCTCGACGGAGACTGGCAGTCTTTGAAGAACATGGACGATTGGAAGAACGCCACCACCAACACGGAAGCCACTGACATCATGTATGCCAAAACCGCAACCGCATACGATTTTTCCCTCGTCAGCGACCAAGCCCGTGTCTATAAGGGCGGCTCATGGAAAGACATCCCTTACTGGTCTTCCCCCGGCACCAGACGCTATCTTGATGAGGACGAATCCACCGACTATATCGGATTCCGTTGCGCTATGGCCCGCGTAGGTTCCCAAGCCCAAGGCAAACGCAGATAATTTCCGACATATCATTATAAATATGACCTCTTTCCTATCGAAAGAGGTCAATTTTTTTGTAATTATGCAATCAACGCTAACTTTCAAACCTGTTGAAATCCAACATCGCGGTATTTTTCAGCCGTATTTGACTAAAAACTCGCAAACTTGCGACCGTACATTCGCCAACACCTTCTGCTGGCAGCACCTTTTCCACACACAATGGGCCGAGGCAAACGGCTTCCTCATCATCCGTGCGTTCATCAACGGAGAAAGAAGAGCCGCATACATTCTCTTTTCCCAAAAAGACATTCCTTCATACGCTGACATCCTTCCCGCATTGGAAGCCGATGCCGCAAACCTCGACCAGCCCCTGACCCTTATGGGGCTCAGCAAGGATGAGTGCGATACATTGCAGAGCCAACATCCCGGACAGTTTTTCTTCGACAGAAACCGTGACTTCGCAGACTATATATATAATGTAGAGGATTTGAAAACGCTGAAAGGTCGGAAATATGCCCCCAAAAGAAACCATATCAACAAATTCAAATCGCTGTACGATTATCATTACGAGGCAATTACAGCGGAGAATATCGTTGAATGCAGGCAACTGGAGGAAGACTGGATCAGCCAACATGCAGAGGACGATTCCGCGCAGGCGGAATATCTCACCATCCAGAATGCTTTCCAGCACTTTGAAGCACTCGGACTTTTCGGAGGGGCACTTTATGTTCGCGACAAATTGGTGGCTTTCACCTACGGATCGGCTATCCGCAACAACATATTCTGCACCCACGTGGAAAAAGCTGACATCCACTACGAAGGGGTCTATCAGATGATCAACTATCTGTTTGCACAACATCTCCCCGAACAATTCACGTTCATCAACAGGGAGGAGGACATGGGGATAGCCGGACTGCGCAAGTCAAAGACCTCCTACCATCCCGCAATGTTAGCTTACAAACACACCGCACTGAAACTGAACGATGATATGCGGGACATCATCCACATTTGGGAAAAATGTTTCGGAAAGGAAGATTCTTCCGTATATACATTTTTGTCCCGCTACTATTTCAATCACTGCACGTTGTTGGAGAAAGCTGACGGGCACGTGGTTTCCATGGTCTTCATGATTCCATGCCAAACTCCTTTCGGACTCGCCGCCTATCTGTACGGCATCGCAACACTCCCTGAATATCAGCAACGGGGAATATCAAGCAAATTAATCCAACAGATGCTGGAAAAATGCCATCAGAACGAGGTTGTTTTTACCTTTTTGATTCCGGCAGATGAAAGGCTGAAAGACTATTACGCGAAATTCGGATATATGGACACCCAAACGAACGCTGTCTTTGAAAGCGACATGGACTTGGGAACCGGCGACACAAAAAAAGACAGAATTATGATTCTGCCTTTTGATGAGACTTTTCGGATAGAAAATCTTTCCGAAACGCTGGAATGCCGTCCGATGTTGTAAGACTACTCAACCTCGTCCATATTCACCCCTTTGAAACACATAAGTTCCTCATTCTCGGAGAATATGGTTAACTCATCATTTTTCAACTCATACCGTGTGACATCGCGCCTTAACACAGTGAGAAAACGTCTTTCCACTTCCATTTTAGAACAGAGACGTTTCGTTGCACCATCGAATTGGAATTTCATTTTCTGCTTCTTTGAAATTTCGTAAGTGCCAAAGAAGGTGTTGCAGCCGAGGTTGCCATGGAAACTGCCCGCGCTGTCGAACACGATAAAGGGATGCAAGGCAAAGTCTTTGCTAATTTCCTCCCCTTCCAGCGCCTCCAGCATCCACTGCGTTCCAACCAATGGAAATTTTTCGGTTTTTACGCTTTTTTTGGATGTTTTGCAGCAGCTGCAGGACAAAATGAGGATTATTGCCGTCAGGGAATATATTACTTTTCTCATAAAATATTATTTATTGTTATAAAACAGTTGGTTTATTTCTTCAATATAATCCAGAATCTGCTCCTTGCCAAGACCCGACACAGAAGAAGACTTGATCATCAGGGGGAGTTCCTCCCAGGTTTCATATAGTCTGTTTTTCAGTTTCTGGATATTGCTCATGGCTTTCCCCGTGGATATTTTATCGGCTTTTGTGAAAATAATGGCGAACGGGATACCGTTTTCTCCAAGGTTATTGATAAAATCGACATCAATCTGCTGAGGTTCCAGACGCGAATCCACAAGTACAAACACTACCTGTAGATTCTCCCGGTGAAGGAGGTAGTCGGAAATCATCTTTTTCCATCTTTCGCGATTGGTTTTGGCTGTTTTCGCGAAACCATAGCCCGGCAAATCTACGAGGTACCATGTTTTATTAATAAGGAAATGGTTGATGGTCTGTGTTTTACCCGGCTTTGAGGATGTTTTGGCCAAGTTTCTGTTGTTCGTCAGCATGTTGATGAGGGACGATTTGCCCACGTTGGACCGTCCGATAAAGGCATACTCAGGCTTGTCTGGTGCCGGACATTTCCGCCAGTCAACTTCGCTTTGCAGATATTCAGCCGTCTTGATTTCCATCACTACCCTATTTTCTTGCCAACCATTCGTTCGGGTTAATGTATCGATCGTTTTTCCAAATCTCGAAATGGAGTTCGTATGTGTTGGAGGAGGAACTCTTGGCCACCGTACCGATGGTCTGCTTCGTAGAAACTTTGTCACCCTTCTTCACACTGGCCGAAGAAAGGTTCTGATACACCGTCAAGTATTCTCCGTGGCGAACCATGACCACCGTTGTGCCCAGGATGTTCATCACACCCGTCACAACTCCTTCGAACACAGCTCTGGCGGGAGTTCCGGCCTCCACCATGATGTCAATGCCGTGGTTATCAACCTGCACGGAAGGCACATCTGGGTGTGGGTAGCTGCCGAAATCGCTCACTTTGGCTCCTTTGGCCACAGGCCACGGCAATCTGCCCTTATTGTTGATGAACGAGGCGTTCAGAGTTTGCTCCTCGGGGGTCAACGAGATGGTTGCGGAGGATTTTGAGGAAGTGGCGGATTTGCTGGTGGATGCTGAAGTGCCGGAAGATTTCCCCTTTGATGCCTTTGCTTTTTTCTCACGTTCGGCATTTGCCCTTGCAATCTCCTCTTTCACAGCCTTTTGTATTGCAGCTTCAATATTCTTCCGCTTCTGCTGTTGTTTCTTCAACTCCTCGTTCAACTTCTTTGACTCTTTCCTCAGCTTTTCGGCGTTTTGGGTCTTTTTCCGACGATCCACCTCCAAATTCTTAATCTCCTGCTCTTTAGACGAAAGGGTGTTGAGTTTGTCGTTCTTCAATACGACAATTTCTTCATTCTTTTTTTTAAGTTCTTCTGTTGTTTTAGCAATTCTTTCAGACTGTTCACGGACGTTCCGGGAGAAAATGGCATAGTACCGCAACCGACGGAACATTTGGGAAAAATTATCGGAAGCCAAGATGAATGTTACTTTGTCCATTAGTCGGCGGTTGCGGTACGCATTATAGACCACCTGCGCATAATCAGCCTTCATATAGGACAATTTTTTCCCCAACTGTTTGATTTCCTGTTGGTTTTGCTCCTGCTCGTCCTCCATCTGAATAATTTGTGAGTTTAAGTTGGTAATAATTTTCTCCCTATTTTGAATCTGTTGCCGCAACAAAGCCGCTTGCTGCACGGCCGCCTTCTGGTTCGATTCCGTCTTCTTCAACAATTTCTGCGTGTTGGCAATCTCATTTTCAATTTTCTGCTTGTCCTTCTTCAGCTGCGTACTGCTCTTCCCGCTCTGCGCGAACCCTTGTACAGAAAACAACAGTAAGCCCAACATACACAACAGGCGAACTGTCTTCCAACCATGTCCTGTTTGAAAATTTTTCATATAAAAATATATAACTTGCAAAAATAATAGTTATTTACGACTCACGTTTACTATTCTAAGCCTTTTTATAAACAATCTAACGTTAATCGCCTTTGAATTATTTTATATTTTTGCACGTTTTTTCAGACTGATTAAATAATGTCAACAGAGCTTGTAATTGAGATAATAGGAGCCGTTATCGGACTGATATACCTCTATTTGGAATACAAGGCCAATGTCTGGTTATGGCCGGTGGGAGTTGTGATGTCAATCTTTTACGTGGTCATTTTCTTCCATAGCAAGTTTTACGCCGACGCCGCAATATACCTTTATTACATTGGCGCGAACACATACGGGCTGTACCAATGGACACGCTCGCGCAAAAAAACCATAGTGGAAAAGGGGATAACAACAGAATTGCCCATCACACACCTGCCCGCAAAGCGAATCTTGCCGTTAGCCTTCGTCACGTTCGTCTTGTGGATGATTCTCTACGGCATTTTGAGAGCCGTCACCGACAGCCCAATACCGTTAGGTGACGCTTTCACCACTGCGGTCAGCATTGTTGCCACGTGGATGCTGGCACAGAAGTATCTCGAACAGTGGCTGTTGTGGATAGTTGTCAACATCGTTTCCACCATCCTGTATTTCTGGAAAGGCCTCTACCCTACCGGCGTGCTGTTCATCGTTTACGTGATTGTCGCTGTGCTCGGATATTTACGTTGGCGCAAAGAAATGACCAATACCCGCAGAGACGTTTCAGGAAACGTCTCTACACCGAATAACACAACGATTTGATTAAACTGTTACACCGCCTGCCAGCCGATGTCTTTGCGGTAGAACAAGTCGGGATGTGCCATCTTTTCAACTCCTTGATAGGCATCCTGTTGCGCTTCTTTGAGTGTTTTTCCACTGCCCACCACGAACAGCACGCGGCCGCCATTGGAGAACAATTGACCATTTTCCTCTTTCACACCCATACAGAAAACCTGTTGTTGAAGGTCAGCGGGATTATGCAACGGAATATTTTTGATATAACTGCCGGGGTAGCCTTTGGCTGCCATCACCACGCCCAAAAAGGCATCTTCGTGAAATTCCGGCTTTACTTCCTTATTGTCAAGGATATCCAACATCAATTGGACAAGGTCGGACTTGAGTTTCGGCAACACCACTTCGGTCTCGGGGTCGCCAAAACGGGCATTGAATTCGATGACTTTCGGACCATCCTTGGTCAGCATCAGCCCGCCATAAAGGACACCGCAGAACGGACATCCCTCAGCGATCAGAGCTTTGGCCGTTGGTTTCATGATATGCTCCACCGCCCAGTCTATCTGCGCCTGTGGGATGACGGGCACAGGCGAGTAGGCTCCCATACCGCCGGTGTTCGGTCCTTTGTCGCCATCGTATGCACGTTTATGATCCTGAGCAATGACAAGCGGAACCACCTGCTCTCCTTTCACGAGCGTAAGCAACGAAAATTCGGGGCCTTGCAGGAATTCTTCCATCACCACTTTGCCTTTGCCGAAACGATTGTCTAACAACATGTCTTTCAAGGCATTGTCAGCTTCTTCCGCAGTCAATGCGACCACCACGCCCTTTCCCGCTGCCAATCCATCGTATTTGATGACGATGGGTGCTCCTTTTTCGTCCAAATAGGTTTTCGCATCCTCATAGCAATCAAACGTGCGATAGGCAGCCGTAGGGATGCCGTATTTCCGCATCAGGTTCTTGGCGAACTCCTTACTGCTCTCGATTTGAGCGGCGGCGGCGGTCGGGGCGAAGATACGCAAACCTACCGTAGCAAAGGCCGTAGCAATGTCGTTGGCAAGCGCGGCTTCGGGACCCACCACCGTCAAATCGATGCGGTTCTGCAAAGCAAATTCGCGCAGCATCTCCGTTGCGTTCTCGTCAATGTTGACCAATGTAACAGGTGTACCCGTCTGACGGGTGATTTCCGTCATGCCCGCGTTGCCTGGGGCGATAAAAATTTCCGGCTTCATTGCCGATTGTGCCATTTTCCATGCGATGGCGTGTTCGCGGCCACCGCGTCCGATTACCAATATTTTCATTCTTCCTTTGTTATTGCAAATCCGTTATAGCGCGTCATCACCTCTTCCACATAGTTGACCGTATGTTTTCCGGGATAATAGCCGCACTTTACCACAGGGTCCCGATAATATTCCTTATGGGATTTCAAAATGAGATATTCCGACACATCCAGCCATTTGGTCGCATCTTTTCCATACTTTTTGCACAATTCTATCGCATCAAGAATATGTCCGGGACCCGAATTATAGGCACCTGCCACAAAATAGTACAAATCGCCGGTGTCCACTTTCTCCCTGAAGATGTTGCACAGAAATGAGATGTACTTGGCGCCCGCCCAAATCTGGTCTTCTACGGTGGAGGAGTCGGTGATGCCATAACGCTCGCAGGTGACCGGCATCATCTGCATGACACCATAGCTGCCGCCAAAGCCGACCAAATCGGGAATGAATCGCGATTCCTGATAGATGATGGCTGATATCAGCCGCCAGTCGAACCCGTGCTTGGCTGCCGCCTTTTTCAGCACGACATCATACTGAGAGGTGCTGTTTCGACTCTTGCCGAAGGAACGGGATATGACATACGAATGCGGGGAAAGATACTTCTCGCACAAAGCCTGGTACTTGTTTTTCTCCTTGAAATCATCGAGCCACTGGTTGATAGTATCGTTCAGCAGGTTGTTATGCGTGTTCAGAATCCAAGTCCGAGGGAAATTTTCCCCGACACGGGGGCCAATCGTCAGCTGATTGTAAAAAGGCATCAGCGTCACCGCCTCATTATAATTGCAAACAGCATAGTCAATTTGCTTGTCCACCAGCATGTCCATCAAATCTTCAATGGCCAAGTTAGGATTGTGTTTCACCTTCCATTCTCCTTGATTCACCAAAGAACTGAAATCCAACTTGTTCTGATATTTGGCTGCGGTATTGACAATGCGTGGTAACGTGTCATACGCACTATCTTTCTTACGCATAATCAGCACCGGATAGGTGTAAGCCACCGGATTGGAAATGGCGATATAGTCTGGCAGGTAATGGGTCTTGTCAAAATCGAAACAAACAATGTCGTACTTGTTGGACAAGGCGGTGACAAACATTTCATCGGGATCAGACTCTATGGAAATCTTGACCGGATGGTGCAGATCCTTTTCGAGCTGCTTCAGCATATCATATTGGAAACCAATCACCGAACCCTGATAGACGAAATAGTCAGCGGCATGGTAAAACAGGCACACTGAAAGCGTGTCGCTGTGTTCCTTCTGTTTTTTTTCCAGTCTGGGAATATGCAGTTTGGGGATGAACCGTCCGTGCGAGAATACACCGACAGCAAGAAGAATAGAGGCAATCGCTAAAAACAGATAACTAAGATGTTTCTTCTTCAAAACCAACCATTTAGTTAGTCTCAACCATCAAAATGGTCTTCTCGGTGGTCTCTCCCTCATTCACCTGCACCTGAGTGGTACCAGTGTATTTGACATAGCCCGTGATATTGCCAAGCGTATCCTTGATGGGATCAACTTTTATCGCATTGACGAGAAGCAACGCCGGGTGAGGAAGAGAAAATTCAAACACACCATTGGCATTCGCTTTATGGCTGTAATTGGCTGGATTTTCAAACCATCTGTACAAGCTGTCAATCGGCCATGTATCAATATTCGGCAAGTTGACATGGGCGATGAGCGTGTCTATAGCGCCATTATGATACTTACTCGTATCGAAAGTGATTACGGCGAACGGTACCACAGAGCCCCCCTCAAGGCCATTGGAAGAATACTTGCAAGTGACCTTCATCTTGCAGGAGTGATCTTTCTTGCACTGGGTAAACAACACAACACCTGCCAAGGCGATAATTATCGGGAGAAAAAATCTCAAATTTTTCATAACGGTTTATTTTCTAAAAACGAAATGCAAAAATATAAAATATTTCGAAACGCGGGAATTTTTCTGATAATTTTGTATTTTTGCCGTTTGATAAATCAAATTTTTCAAACTTAAAATTGAGTTCGAATTGAAAAAGAAATACGTTTGGATTGCCGTTGCAGCCATCATTGTCCTGATTGTCATCGATCAGGTTATCAAATTTTGGGTGAAAACACATTTGGTTGTTGGTCAGACGGTTCCATTACTCGGACAGTGGTTCAACTTGCATTTTGTAGAAAACGAGGGAATGGCCTTTGGCATCAGTTTTGGTCAGCAAATTGGGAAATTCATTCTGTCGTTGGTACGCATTTTCTTAGTCGGTGCACTGTGCTGGTATTTTGCCTACCGTGTTAAACGGGGAAAGATGGACGGTATCGTGCTGACCATTTTCTGTCTGGTAATTGCCGGTGCATTCGGCAACATCATCGACAGCATGTTCTACGGACTCGTCTTCACCGAAAGCAACTTTATAGAGGTGGCGCAATGGTCGCCCGGACACGGCTACGCGCCCTTCTTCTTCGGCAAGGTGGTCGATATGTTCTACCTCAAGCTCTTCCCTATCCCAGACAAATTTCCGCTTTGGGGCGGTTCTTACTTCTTCCCTGCCATCTTCAACTTCGCCGACTCCTGCATTACAGTCGGCATTGTGTTGGCTATTATTTTTAACAAACGGATTTTCAATGATTTGGATGAAAATGCCGAAAAGAATGTAGCAAATGAAAGGGTGGATGCGTCTATGGATGAAAATGTAGAGACGTTTCATGAAACGTCTCTACAGAACGAACAAACTTCTGCTGTAGATAATAATTCAAACAATCAATAATTTAATCAATAGTACTATGAAATTATTAACATTTTTGAAAAAACAGCTGCTTTTATTGGCAGTTTTGGCGATTACGGCTCCTGTTTTTGCCGTGAATCCGCCCGATGAAGGCATGTGGCTGCCGATGTTCATCAAGAACTACAACTATGCGACTATGCAGAAGATGGGCCTGAAACTGACGGCCGAACAACTGTACAACATCAACAATTCATCCCTGAAAGACGCCATCGTGCAACTCGGCGACGGTTTCTGCACCGGCGAGATGGTCTCCAAAGACGGTCTGATGTTCACTAACCACCACTGCGGCTACTCTTCTGTGGTGGAACTCTCTTCTGTGGAGCACGACTACCTCAACAACGGTTTCTTCGCCATGAGCAAAGAAGAGGAGCTGCCCGTTGATTTCCACGTGCATTTCCTTGAGAGAATGGAAGATGTGACCAGCATCGTGCTGGAGAAAGTCGATAACAACACCTCGGAATCCGACCGCGCAAAATATGTGGAAGAGGCTATCAAGAAGCTGCGCAAAGATAACTCCGCCGACGGCCGTTACAAAGTCGTGGTGAAACCCTTCTACGAAGGCAACGAGTACTACATGTTCGTCTATACCATGTATGAGGATGTGCGCCTTGTGGTGGCTCCCCCGAGTGCCATCGGCAAATTCGGCGGCGACACCGACAACTGGATGTGGCCCCGTCACACCGGCGACTTCACCGTATTCCGCATCTACACCGCCCCCGACGGTTCTCCCGCCAAATACTCCAAAGACAATGTGCCGATGCACCCGAAACATTATCTGCCCATCAGCTTAAAGGGTTATCAACCTGGTGATTACACCATGATCTGGGGTTATCCCGGCACCACCAACCGTTTCATGACCTCCTACGAGGTGCAGAACGAGATCGACATCAATGCTCCGGCCATCTATGAGCCGTTGGATGTCATCCTGCCCGTAATGCACGACGCCATGGAGGCTTCCAACAAGGTGAACCTCCAATATGCCGACAAACACGCCGGTCTGGCCAACTACTGGAAGAACCAGCATGGCGAAGTGGAAAGCCTCAAAGCCCTCAAGGTGGTGGAATCCAAAGCAAAGCAAGAGGCCGAACTGACCAAATGGATCAATGCCGACAAAAAGCGCAAAGAGAAATATGGCAATTGTCTGGCCGAAATCGAGAAAATCTGCAAAGAGGTTGACGGTGCAAAGTACAAATCCGCATTGAATGGCAACCTGCAGTTCTCCGCCTCCCCCACCCTGCTCGCCACCCTTCGTCTGCAAGGACAGCTGAAGCTCGACAAAGGGGTGAAAAAATTCGATGACAGCAAAGTGGAGAAGCTTTTGAAAGCTTTTGACAAGTACAACAACGACACTGATCCCGCTACTGAAGCCAAAATCGTGGTGGCATGCCTCAAGACTTGGCAGAGCCATTCCGAAGCCAACCGTCCCGACCTCACCTTCTTCACCAAGAACTATAAAGGCAACTACGACGCTTTCGAAAAAGCCATGCTCAACTCCATCTTCATCAGCAAGGATAATTTCGAGAAATTTGTCAAAAAACCGTCCAACAAAGTGTTGGAGAACGACCCCGCTTATCAATATTATCAGGCACTGTTCCAATATATCGTGGCCGCTTCTTCGGCAATGGATGT
>JAEEKL010000108.1 GCA_016282395.1 Bacteroidales bacterium | reverse complement strand
TTCTTGCGGTTGAAGAGTGTGGGTTTAGGGATGCGTTTGTCACGAGAAAGACTGTCACCGGGCAAATCAGGCAGGTCTGCATCAGGGTCCGCCAGCACTTTTTCGATGGAAGGGAAGTTAACGGTGTGTTTGGCAAGCGTGATACCCTCTTCGGGATAGAAGAAGCTGATAATCCCTAAACAAGTGATTATCAAAATGATGAACAACGCTATCTGCCAAGGTTTCATTCCTTTTCTACCCTAATTTTTGAGGGCGCAAAGGTACAAAAAAAGTTCATAATTAGTGCATTAGCGGAACTTTATGTTTCTGTTAGGACATAGGCGTTGACGAGACGTGAGACGTAAGACGTTGGATGTTAGATTTTGGTTGGAGCAAGTTAGCCCAACAATAAGGAACTGACTTTTGCCGTGTCCAAAGCCCATTGGTAGTTATAAACTTCATCAGCTTCAGCTTGATTGTCAACAATCTGTATGTTTTGAGCTTCGGCTTTTACGGTCAGGATTTCTCCAATAGTGCTACGAGCGGCGAGTTTCTGCAAAAATCCCCCGACAGAAACCAGATCAAGATCATGGGTGATTTGACCGCCAAAGGGCATTTCCAGCCAAGTTATTTTAGCTTCGTCAATGTCTAAAATGCCGAATACCAATCCTTTGGAAAGATTTCCTTCCGAAATCCTGACCTGATGCTGTACACATGACGGGTCATAGGCCACACCGCTTGTTTCCGACACTTTCATGGGGAAGCCGGAATTCATCCAACCCACGATGAGGTTAGGTGAAAGATTCCCGGAGGAATAGGCGTTACAGGTGAACACTGCGTATTTCGCACGGGTTTTGCGAAGTTTATCAATGTCCAGTTCCACATATTCAGCCGTGCCAATCTGCTCCGGAATTGAACGAATGTCCCCTGAATGTTTCGCGCCCCAGAATGAGAGGTTGTAATACGCACAGTCATCGCATTTTCCTGATTCATAGATAATTCTTGCGCTAAGATCCATGTCAAGATGTTGGGCGGGTAGCCCTTTCCCCCATTGCATGAAAAGTCTCACAGTATTGCCCCCCACGTTGAATTTAGTCCCTTGAAGCGCACAATTTGTGTCTTGAACGGTGCTGCTGCGCTCGCCCACCGAAAGCGGGATGTCAAACAGCTGCGGGTCGATATACATGGTTTTGGAGTCGGTAGGCGTGCTTTTGAACTTCCGACGCATCACATCAAGGTAAATATGCTGCACTTTGGAAACGATGTCCCGTCTGTCGCTTTCGGGAAGTTGTTCGAGCAATACCGGATTGTCGATGCGCTTGCTTTTGCCGGTGATGCCTTTTACAGTGCGGATTTTGGATGAATCAAAGTATAATTCAGCATACATGCCGAGTGTGACCAGAAGTCGCGGCGGAAGTTTGTCAGCGATGTCGGCAAACTTTTGCAACACTGTGTCGGGGTTGCCGCTCTGCAAAATGGTGGAAAACAGCTGTCTCGCGAAACTTCCCGGACGCTGCTGGAGGATTTTGAGTGCGCCGGCCATGTCCCCTTCCCGTTTCAGACTATCAATTTCTCCCTGGTAAACGGTGTAATCGTTGCGGTAAAAAACATCCAACAACGTCTTCAGATTCTCGTATCCTTTCTGTTTGGCAAATTCTGTCAAACGGAGGGCACGGATGAGCCTCACCCACATTCCACGCTTGGGGTGCATGATTTCAGCCGATTGCTTTGCGCTCATTCTCAAGTTGTTGAGCCAAGAAGCCACGATTCGGCACATCTTTCGGTCGAAATGCAGTTTAAGTTCTTTGCGTTTCTCCTCAGCCGCAGCAGACTCTTTCTCGTATTTCTGTGCTTCCGTCATCCCCCAAAAATAGCCCACCGATTTTTGGGCGTTGCTGATTAACACCGAAGGCTTAATAATTTGAATCTGAGCGGTTTTTTTATACCAAAGGTAGCGCATTATATCGTCTGGCGAAGAGAAGAACTGTGTCGCCGTTTCAGGTTCGCCTTGTTCAAGCAGCGCATCCACCACCAGAGCAATGGTCTCTTTCACCACGATTTTCGGATTTTCGGGCAGCGGGAGGTTTTCCAGCAGGATTTTGAGGCTGTCGCGTTGGGTGGCATCTAAGGCTACGGGAGAAGCGAGCAGTGTGCGATAAAATTTCCGGACATCATCCAACGTCCACAAAGTGAGCACTTTGCGTTTGGATGCCTGATTCTTGAAAATCTCGTTTGAAAACTCGAACGGCGTGCCGCAGAAAGGGCATCCATTATATCGCTCTATGGGGAAGGTGCCTTCGGGAATAAGGTGCCCGCAGGGCATCCTCACACCCGCGATTCTGTTTTTGCCGTCGTCAATGAGATTGGCGAACATCGTTACCCAATGGTCCAAACGGCTTTCGCCTGTCGGCACAAGCCAATTCTTCACAAGCGGTGTCCAATTCTTGTCAAGACCGAGGACTTCTTTCACAACAGAATAAATATCAGCAAGTTGCTCCTCGCTGACACCATTCAAAGCGTGGAGAAGGTTCTCGTCAGGCACATACCCGAGCTTGTACATCTCCGCGCAAAAATCAGCCGCATAGGGGCTGAAAGTCGTGTGTACATCCGCATTTTCCAAATAAACCGCCCGTTGACGGAGGGCAACCTTCTGTAGTGGTAATGTGTTCATTTTTTTTGTTTTATAAAGAAAAAGGCAATTGAGGAACTGAAGAATTAACGATCCTGTGAAGTAAGTTCCTCTTGGCCTTTCTGTATTTCGAAGAAAAGGCAATTGAGGGACTAAACATACCGCCCAAAAGGCAGTTCAAGCCTGAAGTAAGTCCCTCTTGGCCTTTTGCTACTTGAGTTGAATTTTTCGGTGGCAAAAATACCAAAAATTTTTACATAAACCAAAAATAAGACGTAAGACTTTGGACGTAAGACGTTGGACTTGCAGCAGAGACGTTGCGAATGCTCTAAAAAATGTATTTTTGCGCTCTGAATATTCAATTTATCAAATAATGAAAAAATTTATAACTATTTGTATAACAATGTTATCTGTTATTGTTATGACTGCCTGTAAGAGCGGAAATAACGTAGATGGCACGGCTAAAGTTGAAGGAAACTACACCTACGAACATGCGTTCAACTATGACCTCAAAGGTGCCCACCTTGATGTACACGAGACCGGCACGATGGACTTTTACCCTGACGGCACTGCTCTCGACTCAGCCCGGCAAGTCTATACCGCCACCCTTCAGGACAGCAGTATCGTGACGTGGGTGTTCAACTACGTCAGTCCCAGCAAGTGGCGTTTGGAAGGGGAGGATTTCTACTTCGCCGGCATCAAGGAGAGCTTCCGTATGGAGGTGGTTAATGGTAAGCCAGAAGCAGAGCTGGCACAGGAAATCATCAAGGTCGTCAGCGGCAGCATCGACTATGAGTACAAATTCCATCTTGACACGCTGACGGAGAAGAAGCTGCAATGGAGTTTCACCTACCGCGACGGCCACCACGACACGTGGGAGTTCTATCGGACATCTTCACGAAATTAAAACATTAAACATCTTACATTATGGAAAACGTCAAGATTTACCATTCTTTGGGGAGAGGTCCTATTATCGCCGCCATTTGTTTTGTTGTCGCCGGACTTTCTGAAATATTAATCAACGTGCTGGCAATACTGACTAGCGATGGAAGTGTCAGATGGACACCGTGGCTGATTGGACTCTTCTGCTTGGGATTCGGACTCTTTTTTTTGATTCCGTGGTGGAAAGAAAAAAACAAAAAAATACCGTTTTTGGAGGTGACAGACGACAAAGTGATTATGAACAGCTTGAAAAGTTGGGAGATCCCCTTTTCAGAGGTGGAGGAGTTCTTCTTTACGAATATCACCAAACAGATAATAGGTGTCCGCTATAAAGAGGATGTTGAAGCGCAAAAATCGGAAAATGCCCATAGTGTTGGGAACACAGTCAGCCAAATGAACAAGATGCTCATCGGCGCTCAAGAGGGCATTCCCACCTACCGCTTGTCGATGAAACCCCAGGCACTTCTCGACTTGCTGAATCAACGCTTGGAAGCCTACCGCAGCACACACGCCTGATGCGCTCCGTGATTTTCATGAATACGTAGTCGTAAAAAATAGTACTTTTGCCAAAAAAACACCTAACGTATTGAATTATGAAAAACAATATCATTTTGCTGTCTTTGAGCATCTTATTCTTCGGATGTACAAAAGATTGGGGTACTCCTGCCACCAAAAACTATTCCATCAACGGGGCTTACACAAAACTTGACGTGAGTAACGCTTTTGATGTGACAGTCAGCGACCAAGTGACCGATGTGGTTGTCACGGTAGGCGAGCTGGCTCACGACAGGGTGGTGGTGAGAGTGGTTAATGGTGAATTGCAAATCGGATTCAAACCGAACACAATGTATAACGGAAAAGCCGCTGCCGTCATCCCTGCCACTGCCAACCTGTACGGCCTTGATCTCAGTGGGGCCTCTTCATTCACAGGAGATCTTAGAGGAAACAATGTGAACATAGAACTTTCCGGTGCGTCAACCTATCGGGGCTCTATCGAAGCCGCTGAACTGGACATTGACTTGTCGGGAGCTTCGGGTGCCATTATAAGCGGTATTTGCCAGACTAAGATGGGGATAGACCTGAGCGGGGCCAGCACTTTGAAAGCAGCTGATCTTTCCGCTATGTCGGTGTACGGGGAGATGAGTGGCGCCAGCGATGCCGATGTTACGGTCTGCTCTGCTCTGAATGTGGAACTCAGTGGCGCCAGCACTCTCACCTACGGAACCTATTCCGACGAGTGTCATCCCAATATCAACTGCCCTGCATCCGGCAGCTCTGTTGTCAAACCGCGTCATTAGCAGCGTTGCCGCTTTACCCCATTGCTCTATGGACTTCCACATTTACGGCGAACCGAACAAACCGACTCTCCTGCTGCTTCCCGGCTTGGGGGTGTCGCACGAGATTTTCTTTCCGTTAATAGAATTACTGAAGGAGGATTTCAGCATTGTCACGGCGGATATTGACGGATTTCTGCTCGGAAAGCCCTCCCGTTTCACTTCCGTGGATGACCAGGCGGCACAGACAATTCGCTATGTGCAGGAGAACTTCGGAGGACGGTTGGATGTTGCCTACGGACTCTCGTTAGGCGGAAAAATCCTCTCGCGGATATTGGAACGCAACGAAATCATTATCGACCACGCTGTTATGGATGCAGCCCCACTGCTGCCCTTGCCTCGATGGTTAGTTGGACCGCTGCGCTACTACCAAGCCCTCAACGTCTGGACCTGCTACCACTGGACCGGCTTCTGGCGATGGCTGTTCCACTCGCACTACTTCGATGTGCTGTTGGATGAGGTAAAGAAAGTGTTCCTTTCGGACAGAACTCGTGCCGTGCGAGAAGGATACAAATCCGTATATACCAACAAATTGGAGTCCATTGCAGGCCCCGATATCCACTACTGGCACGGCACCAAGGAGACCTTCGTTGCCAAGCCGCAGGCCAAGCATTTGCTCACGCTCTGTCCGGATGCGCACGTGGAGGTGTTCCCGAAGATGAACCACGGGCAGCTGCTGGTGGACCAACCGGAAGAGGTGGCGCGGAGGATTCGGGCGATGATTCTGTAAACAATAAAACAACGGTATAATGGACAAATTGAAAGAAACATTCGGTTATGCACTCGGGTTCCTGCTTTTTGTAGTGCTTTTGCCCGTGGTGATGTGGCTCTGTTCTGGTCGGCCCGCCACAGATGTCAATACCGCACAAGTCATCATCACGTTAATTCTCGCTGTAGTAGGCTTGGCATTGAGCATCTGGACCATCGTCTATATGCGCCGCGTGGGTGACGGCAACCCGATGGACGCATTTGGTCACGAGGTTGCTCCGCGCACCAAACACCTGATGACCGACGGCCCCTACCGTCTCAGCCGCAACCCGATGCTGACCGGTATATTCGTCTATCTGATAGGCTGTTGCCTCTGGTTGTGGACCTGGCAGTCAGTGGTGGTGTTCCTAGTATTCGTGGCCATTATGCTCGTGCAAGTGCGTACGGAAGAAGAGCGTCTCCGCCGCGACTTTGGCGAGGAGTACGAGGAGTATTGCAAGAAAACGGGACGTTTTTGCCCGAAAATCCGAAAATAATCACCTATTATTCGTATTATTTGCTGATCACGCAGGGCACATTTTGTGTGAATCAGCAAAATCTGCGGGAGAATTATCAGAAAAAGTAGTACTTTTACGCCTGTATTAAAAGAATAATCGTATGAAAAGTTCCAAATAGATATGCTCCTCGCAGTCGTGACGCTGACCGCCGTCTCCTGCGGTTCCAAGAAAGAGACCCCGAAAGAGGAGGCTCCCAAGGTGCTGGTCCTCCACTACTCCCAGACCGGCAACACCAAGGCCGTGGCGGAGGAAATCGCCAACAAGCTCGGTGCCGACATCGAGGAAATCACGATGGTGGAGCCCTCCGACCCGGACCTCCAAGCAAGCATCGACCGTTGCAAGAAAGAGGGTCCTAAACGAGTATCTTGGCTGCAATGATTGGAAGTCGATTTTGCAGCCAACGAGGCTGGACTTCTGCCCGCCGATCTGATACGTGGCGTGCTCAGCGAGGATGACATTTGGAATCTGTTAGAAAATTGGCGGGCAATGAAAGAACGTATGTATGGTGGAGGTGAGTGAGAACAGAGAATATCCGTATAAAATTAACGAATAAATAATTCAACAAAAAATGTATTTTTGCGGGTTGAAATAAAGTTACAAACAATAATCCAAATCAATATGAAAGAAACCGTTTATAGAGCGAAACATGAGGCTTTAGGAGCCAAAATGGAAGAGTTTGCCGGCTTTTACATGCCGATTCAGTATGACAGCATCACCAACGAACACCTGCAGGTGCGTAACAAGGTGGGCGTGTTTGACGTGTCCCACATGGGTGAGTTTACCGTAAAGGGGCCTAAGGCGCTGGCATTGCTGCAGCACATCACCACAAACGACGTAGCCGCATTGTTCCCGGGCAAGGTGCAATACTCCTGCTTCCCGAACGGCAAAGGCGGTATCGTCGATGACCTGCTGGTCTATAACCTCCATGACGAGGATTACCTGTTGGTGGTGAACGCTGCCAACATTGACAAGGACTGGGCATGGGTGGTCGAGCAAAACAAGGCTTTCGGTGCCGAGATTGAGAATATCTCCGACAGCATTTCCCAATTGGCCGTTCAAGGTCCTCTGGCTCTCAAGGCCATGCAGAAGCTGACCAATGCCAACGTTGTTGACATGGAGTATTACACCAACCAGATTATCACCTTCGCCGGCATCGACAATATTCTCTTCTCCACGACTGGTTATACGGGCAGTGGCGGATGCGAGATCTATTTCCCGAACGAGGTGGCCATGAAGATTTGGGATGCCGTGTTCGAGGCTGGTGCCGAGTTTGACATCAAACCGATTGGTTTGGGCGCTCGCGACACTTTGCGTTTGGAGATGGGCTTCTGTCTGTACGGTCACGAGATTGACGACACGATTTCCCCGATTGAAGCCGGTCTGGGCTGGATTACGAAGTTCGTGGATGGCAAGGACTTCATCGACCGCAAGTACATGGAAGACCTGAAGGCCAACGGTGTGACCCGCAGAATCGCCGGTTTCGAGCTGATAGACCGCGGTATTCCGAGAAACGGCTATGAGGTGTGCGATGCCGAGGGTAATGTCATCGGCGAAGTGCGTTCCGGCACATTCGGACCGTCTGTGAACAAGGGTATCGGTACGGCGCTCATCAAGAAGGAGTTTGCAAAGGCTGGTACGGAGATCTTCATCAAGGTGAGAAACCGCCTGTTGAAAGCCGTGACGGTAAAAATGCCATTCTACAAGCCTGAATGATTGCGGAAATATTAGCGGAAAATGCGGAAAAGTGCGGAAACCTTTTGGGAATCCGCACTTTTCCGTTTAATGATTGGTGATTAAACCTTAAACCCACTATGTAGTAGGTATTACCCTAAAAAGTATTAGGTTTCAGGCTTTAAGTCTCATGTCTCACATCGGGTACTTCCTCCTCACGTTTTCGGCGAGGAACTGCGCTACCTGATCGGTGGTGAAGCCCGAGACGTTGAGGACCATGTCGTAGTTGCGGGCATCGTAGCGGGAGGTTCCGGCGAATGATTTCGTATAGTTTTCGCGGGCCTTGTCAGTACGTTCCATAATGTCGCGGGCGCCTTGCTCGTTTACCCCTTGCCGTTCCATCAGCCGTTTCACGCGGCATTCAGGGTTAGCGATGATAAGCAGGCGCATGGCGTTGGGGTTGTCTTTGAAAATGTGGAAACCTGTGCGGCCCACGATGATGCATGATTCCTGCGCGGCGAGCTCTTTCAGGATTTGCTCCTCCTCTTCGTAGAGTTGTTTTGAATCGACCTCAAAGGATTCGTATGCGATGGCGGCAGTGGTGCCGAACTGCTTGTAGAAGCGGCAAAAATCCGCCCACCAACCCGGTTTTGTTGCCTTGATTTTCTCGGCATCCTCATGGGTGAGGTTGTATTTTTCGAGAATGGAGGCGAGGATTTCCTTGCCATAGACTTTCACGCCGAGCAGCTTGCCCAGCTTGGTGGCAATTTCCTTGCCGCCAGAGCCGCTCTCGCGGTTAATGGTGATGACGAATTTCTGATTTTCCATAACGTTTTAATATAAGGGAAATGAATTAGCAAAAGTACATAAATAATGAACGTGTTTGAACAATGAGAAGCTTTTCTTTAGAAATGGATAAAAAAACGGTGAAATTGAATATTGTAATTTCACCGTTTTTCGTGGCGGGATCGAGAGTTGAACTCGAGACCTCCGGGTTATGAATCCGACGCTCTAACCATCTGAGCTACCCCGCCTTTTTTGAGGCTGCAAAAATACACATTTTTTTGTTTGTATGGCAAATGCAGATTATTTTTATATAACAATTTTATTATCAGACAAATAAACAATTTTTAAAATGAAAATTTCCGTACATTCTACATTTTTTCTGCATTTTTTCTGCAATGTTTCGCATAAAATCACCATCATACAAATCTATATTATCTTTGGGAAAACTCGCTCCTCTACCCTCTTAACATCTACCCTTTTGGCTTTAGTTCTGTATCCAAATGAAATAGGTTCAACATAAACTTTTTCAATATGCTAGTAATACAGTCCCAATTGTTCGGTGGTATTCCAATCAATGATCAGATATTCCTTATAGCCGCTGGCGGGGTGAGGGTTACGGAGTATCGCGTCTGTGGCGTCGATATCCCAAAGTGTTCCGTCGTCCGAATAGGCAACGAGCATATCCTCATTTCCATTGCGCAAGAACAGCCACCCGTCGCCTTTTTTCTTAAAGAGATCGGGCCGGCACCAACCATAAACGGTTGCCATGTCAAGAAAACATATCAGATTGTCCATCAGTTCATAAAAAGGCTTTCGGGAGATACCGCAGGGAAACGTGACGGCATAGCGGTTCTCTCCAACCTTCCACAACAGGGGCAGGTCGTCACACAGTGTGTTGCATTCCACCTCCACATAATCGAAAAGGATTGCTTCCAAATCCTCAAGATTTGTAACATTTTCCATGACAATGAGCGTTTCCGTATCAATCGGGTTCTTCAGCCGTTCTTCCCGTAGCGCAGCCTCTTCGTTTGGTTTCTCCGCTTTCGGGTCGTAGGTCATTTTTGCGACGGTTTCCCAGCCTTTTTTCTTGGCAAGGCGGTGCAAATCTGATTTGAAAGCGAAATAAGTCCACCAAATGAGGAACAGGAAAAAGAAGACTGCCCTGCCGCTGTTGTGGTCTTTGAACAGCGAAAACGACATAGCAACGACAACCGCGACCGCGATGACGGCGTAAAAAACATAATCGAGACGCCGTTGTGCCTTTTCCTGCGTCTCGAACGGCTGCTTCATCAGTCGCCGGCGTTGGTCGTAATGCTTTTTCCTGTGGAGGGGCATTGGGATTGATTTTGGACGGCAAAGATAAGAATTTTCCGCATCTTTCCGCATTTCCGCAAATGTTTCCGCAAGACAATCACCGTCTCCCCCAATTATCCCTATCCAGATTCCGGAAATTGATGGCCTCGCTCAGATGCCCGATTTCGATGTTCGGGCTGCCGCGAACCGTCCAACGACAATTCGCCCACGATGTAGTAGTCCTCCAGCTCCGACGCTCCCACAATCTGTTCGGAAGCGGCCAAGATGCCGATGGCCAGGGTCAAATCGTACGCTGAACCCTCCTTGCGGATGTCGGTCGGTAAAGATACTTTGATAGTACCATTTTTCTTCCGGAAGAAATATTCCAAATTTTTACCGACATATTCAGCTTACTGCTATCTTTTCGTCCATCAGGAACTGAAACAACCCTGTAAAGTAAATACCTTTTTCGTCACGATATGGCATAATATCGTCTTTGACAATGACAATTTTCTGGAAAGAATCATCAATTCGTTTCAGGGGTGT
>JAEEKL010000107.1 GCA_016282395.1 Bacteroidales bacterium | reverse complement strand
TATATTTCAAAAGGCAAAAATACAAAAAAACGACACATTACCGTATCAGTGTCACGGTGCCCCTTACGGTTCGCTTCGTTTCCCCTCGCGGCTTATAGCACACGAGAACCACATATACGCCTTCCGGACAGTGGTCGCCGTCCCAGCCGCGTGCCAGGTCTTCGGTGTAGAACAGCAGATTGCCCCAGCGGTTGTAAATCATCATCCGGTAGTATTCGATTTCGCCAGGGTCGCTGAAGACGGGCCGGAACTCCGGATTGAGCTGGTTACCCCCGGGTGTGAATGCATTGGGAAGATAGAGCCGAACCGAGGCGAGCGTGTCCGGCACCGGCGTGACAGGCGGCTCCTCTGTGCCAGGGTCAGGGTCGGGATCGGGATCAGGATTCGGGTCAGGGTTGGGGTCGGGATTCACGGGAACTTTATCGAAGAGGACACTGTCAATGTAGAAACGGTAATCTATAGCGACGGGATTGGTGGAATAAACACTGAATTGGGGAAGCGGCCATGCCGGATATTGGAGTAGCGTGTCGTTGTAAAAAGCCACGAAATAGGGGGCGGGCATGTCCTCGAACCCCGTCACAGTGAAGCGTTCCCAAGTGAGGCGTTCGCGGGTGAGCTCAACGGTATCGACCCCCACAAAACTGCCTTTCCAGTCATTGGTGTCGGCGATGTAACCCACCACAAGCCTTTTCCGCACACTGTCGCCCGCATAAGAAGGAGCGTAAAGGCCGTACGAAAATATGCTGAAGCTAACGCTCGACGGCGGGGACTCCAGCTCGGGGCCGACTAGCAGCATCACATAACCTTCGTAGGTACCACCAGAGTAAGTATTTGGCCATTTGTAGCTGGATCCACAGCACGCACAGTTGCCGGGAGGATTGTCAGAAAATAAAGCATCTTGCGAATTGGCAATGCAGGCGTAAAAATCGTCGCCATTCTCCCTCCAACAATTGTCCACGACAAAAGGAGCGAGTTGGGTAAAGAAGGTCCAGTCATCATTGTCGAAATCTTCATAATACGGCAACACTTTCGGCGGGCAATCCTGCGCGAAGGCGGACAACCGTAAACCGAAAACAAAAACTGCCAATCCTGTAAGAGTGCATAAAAACACTTTTACAGAGCACTTTAGAGTCATTATTCCTGCACCAAAATTCATAAGACGTTCTCTTTCGTCTTCCCTTTGTCGCACGAAGCCCTCATTTTGTTACAATGGCGCTGAAATTTTTCCCCAAAGCCCTTTCAATTACTAATTACAAATTACAAATTACTAATTCGTCTGTCGTGCCACCACAACTGCAAACTGTTGAACAAGTTCTGCCAGATGATGTAAAATGCCAGGAACACGGAAGATAGCGGTTGCAGGTAGGTGTTGGCCATCCAGATGCCCATAGCGGTGTTCTTCTGTCCGAGAAGTTGGCCGCCCGCCACGGTGTCGCCGTAACGGTGTCCTAACCACTTGCCAAAACCGAACTGTACTGCACACATCACCGCTGAAAATACTGCGCCGAAGAGGATAACGCGCTCATTGCCATGCCCTTGCAGGAAGATATAGTCAATGGTGCGGCCTAAGGTCATGAAAAGTGCGCAAGCCCAAAGGTAGAACGACACGTTCTTGTAGCGGCAGAGCCAGTTGTTGGCTTTCGGGACCCACAGCTGCAACGCCAACGCCGTGAAGAAAGGCAGCGCGAGGGTAGGGGTGATGCGCCGCAGAATCATCAGGAACGACTGCCAGAAGGTGAGTTCCGGATGCACTCCGATGACGGTGAAGGTGAGCGGCGCGGCGACGGACATGACCAGGTTACAGAACATGGTGTAGGTGGTGGTTGTCATGCGGTCGGCGCCGAGCATCGAGGAGATGACCACCACCGAGGCTGCCACGGGACAGAGGGCGCACATCATGAAACCCTGCGCCATGGTCTCGTTGCCCGACACGGCCCGCACCAATAGGTATAATCCGGCACTGACCGTCAACTGGAAGAGTATCAGCCAGAAGTGGAGCATCGAGAAACGTAGATGCCGCAAATCAACCGTCACGAAATTAAGCAGCAGGATGGCGAAAAGAAGCCAAGGAACCAAAAAGGCAATGCTTGCACTGAAGCTGTGGAACAGGAATCCCAACAGGATGGCGACAGGGAGTACATAGCTGCGATATTTCTGCATGACAGTGACTTATAATGTTTTATGAGAACATTTTATCGGGCGGCAAAAATAGCTATTTTCCGTTAGCGAAAAATTCCTATTTTTGCCGCCGTTTTGAAAGGGGTGCCGAAAGGCTGAGATCAGACCCGTTGAACCTGATGCGGATAATGCCGCCGTAGGGAAATAAACGCTTCTTCATTTCACAAACCCTCTTTCAGTTTTAATTTATTAATAACCAAACTGTTAGAGTTATGTTTAAAAATGTACAATGTACAATGAACAATGTACAAAACGCAATGCACGGAGAGAATTCCACGAGACTCAAACGCAAATGTGGAATTATCCATTATTCATTATCAATTATCAATTTATTGCTGCTTTGCCTGCCTGCAGCCCTCTTCGCGCAGGTGCCTGACACGGTGCAGCAGGGTATGGTGCCGGAGGTGACCATCCGATTCACAAAACCTACGGTACAGCAGTCGGCGAACGTCACCACGATGTCGATGCCGCAGATCCGTGCGCAGCAGGGTAACGGCAGCGTCAACAACCTGCTGGAGCTGATGCCCTCCGTGGTGGTCACTTCCGAGTCGGGTAACGGATTAGGCGCCACCTACATGTTCATCCGCGGCATCGACCAAACCCGTATCAACACCACCCTCAACGGCGTGACCATCAACAACGCCGAGTCGCAGGGTTCGTGGTTGGTGAACCTGCCCGACATGGGAACTTATATCGAGAATGTGAGCGTGCAGAGCGGTGCCAACACTTCCGACGGCAGCACCTCCTACGGTGCCCGTGTCGATTTCGTGACCCGCGACATCCCGTTGAAACCTTTCGCCGAGGCCCGTACCGCGTACGGTTCCTTTAACACGTTCAACAACATGGTGAGCGCAGGCACCGGTCTCATCGGCAAGCGCTTCTCCATGCTGGCCTCTTTCTCCGACATCCGCAGCGACGGTTACATCGACCATTCCGACGTGCGCCTTAACTCGGGCTTCCTCACCGCGCAACTCGACCTTTATAATTTCAAGAAGAACAAGGACAACGGTAAACTGCGTTTTCATTTGCTCTATGGCACCGAACACACCGGTCTCGCCTGGAACGGCGTGCCATACGACAGTCTTGCCACCAACCGCACTTACAACTCTTGCGGCGAATATTATGATGACAATGGCGTGCGCCACTATTACGAAAATTCTTACGACCACTACACCCAGACATTCTATCAGTTAGAGTATCTCAAGGATTGGATTCGCCAAGATGGCCGACAGCGTCATAGTTTGCAGGTGATGCCCTATCTGACCCGTGGTTTCGGCTATTATGAACAATATAAGGATGACAAGAAAGTGGGCAAATATGGATTAGAAAGCATTATCCGAATTATTGGTCATGAACTTGATAGCGCGAACTATGAGGTTCACTATTTGTATGACACGTCTGAAACGACCGATCTTGTTACGCAAAAGTATTTGGACAACTACTACTATGGTCTTCACGCGCAATACACAGGTTCACAAGTGTTTCAAAACCATACAGACCAAGGTTTGCGTTGGGTGGCCGGTGCGGATGTGAGCAACTACGATGGCAACCACTACGGCAACATCATCTGGGTGCAGCCCAACACGGTGTTGGAGTGCCCGGCAAATTACGAGTGGTATCGCGGAACTGGTAAGAAGTTGCAGACCAAGGTGTTCGGTAATGTGCGTTATTGGATAAAGAACTTCAGCGTGACAGGTGAGCTGCAATACCGCCGGGTGGATTACACCATTGACGGTGTTAACGACGAAATGACGCCCATCCCGCAGGAGTACCACTGGAACTTCGTGAACCCGAAAGTCGCGTTGCACTATTTCCTGCCGCGCCCGAAGGTGAAACACAGCTTCGACCTCTCCTTCGCCACGGCCAACCGAGAACCCACCCGCAACGACCTCGTGGGCGCTCCCGATGACCGCAAGCCCGTGCCGGAAACTCTTTACGATTTGGAATTCAGCTACATGAACTACAATGACAAGTACTTCTTTAACACCACGTTATACGGCATGTACTACAAAAATCAGCTGGTGCGCACCGGCGAACTCGACCAGACCGGCGACCCGCTCATGACGAACGTCGATAAGAGCTACCGCGTGGGCATTGAGTTGTCTGCTGCCTACAAGCCTGTGCGTTTCTTCACCTGGCACATCAACGGCGGCTTCAGTCTCAACCGCATCCTCAACTACACGCACTATGTCGAAGATTGGGAGAACGGCGGCTATGTGGAGCAGCAAATCGGCAACACGCCCATCGCCTATTCCCCGAACATCATACTGGGCAATGATTTCACCTTCACACCACTCAACGACTTCAACATCAGCCTGATTACCAAGTTCGTAAGCAAGCAGTATTTGAACAACTCCGGCGACGCTACTTACATCCTGAAACCTTACACCTACACCAATCTGCGCCTCTCCTACACCTTCCACTTCAAAGCGTTGAAGGATTTGGAACTGTTCCTGAACGTCAATAACCTCTTCAACACGAAGTATGAGACGAATGCAGCGTTGTATGAGGGCTACTATGGCGGCGAGATTTTGTATGATCCGCACTATTTCCCGCAAGCCGGCATCAACTTTTTAGGTGGATTACGGGTTAGGTTTTAGTACTGTATTTTCAATCTCATTACCTATTTGAGGTGTAACGCGTGAGACTTTGTCTAAATCGTTTTTTTAAGGATTACAGAAAAGTGATAGGGTTGGATGCCTGTACGAAAAGTGATAAAGCGATATGAAAAAATTCGTACCTTTGCGCCATTGTTTGTGAGAATTTATAAAACATTGAATATGAAAAAAATCACCTTGTTGTTGAGCATCCTCTCTCTGATGCTTTTGGCTCCCGTTTTCGGCCAGACCATCGATTTCACCAAACGTTACATCATTGACAACATCCGCGGCATCGCGTGGCAACCTGGCACCGACATGTATTCCTATATAGATGACGACCAGAATCTGATGCTGGTGAATCCCAAAAACGGCAAAGAAACTGTATTTTTCGCTGCTGCATCGCAAAAAGCGCATGATATTTCCAGTCCTTACGGTTACGATTGGCTCGACGCCAATACCCTTTACTTCCCCAGTGACCATAAAACCGTGAACGTTCTGAAAGGTAAGATTACTACCGCTGAGTTCGATAAAGTCGATTGGGACGATGTGATCGACCAAGATGTCAAGAACAAGGTGTTCGTCATCAAGAACGACAAAGGCGTGTTCGTGGAGAGCGCGTTGAACGGCTACAAACCGGTGCTGCTCTGTCCCGACACGGGTGAGCACATTGTTTTCGGCGAGTCGGTGCACCGCAGCGAGTGGGGCATCAACGAGGGACAGTACATCTCCCCGAACGGCAACTTCATCGCCTTCTACCGCATGGACGAGAGCATGGTGGAGGATTACCCGCTCGTGAACACTGGCACGCCCATCGCAACGGTCGAGAACATCAAGTACCCGATGGCCGGCCGCACCTCCCACGTGGTGACCCTCGGTATCTTCGACGTGGCCAAATCCGCTGAGAAAGGTGCTCCTGTATACCATTATATCCAAACCGACAAAGCTGACGGCGAGTTCCTGACCAACGTAACCTTCTCCCCCGACGAAAAATACATCTACATTTCGCACCTCAACCGCGAGCAGAACCACTCCAAACTAATCCGTTACGACCTCCAAACCGGTAAAAAATTAGCCACCCTCATCGAGGAACGCGACAGCCGCTACGTGGAACCGACTCAGCGCATGATCTTCATGAAAAACGGCGATTTCCTCTGGTTCAGCGACCGCGACGGCTGGAACCATCTTTATTGGTACAGCGCTGATATGAAATTTTTTAAGAAGGTGGTGGATGGTAATTTTGACATTATCGAGTACTACGGCATGGACAAAGACGAGAAAAATATCTATTTTACGGCGTCTTTGGAAAAACCTGTGAATCAATACGTTTGTAAAGTAAATCTCAATACGGGCATCGGCAAAAACACGCTTACTTGTCTGGCCCACGCGGATGGTGTTCATCGCCCCGTCTTCAGCGAATCAAAAAACTATTTCATCGACTATTTCAGCAATCCGACCACGCCTCGCACTATCTCTCTGGTAGATAATAAAGGTAAGACACTCAAGACGTTACTTACAGCGAAAAGCCCATTTGGTGTGATGAAGCTGGGCGATACCCAAATTTTCCCCATCGTGAACAAGGAGGGCGATTCACTCTGGTGTCGCATGATCACGCCTCCAAACATGGACAAGAGCAAAAAATACCCTGTGTTTATGTACGTTTACGGCGGTCCGCATTCACAATTGGTGACCAACCAGTACCTCTCCGGCGGACTTTTCCTCGAATTTATGGCGCAACAAGGATACATCGTCTTTACGTTAGACAACCGTGGCACGCAGAACCGTGGTGCGGAATTCGAAAAGTGCATTCACCGCAACCTCGGCGTGCACGAGGTGGAAGACCAGATGTGTGGCGTAGAATATTTGAAATCACTGCCTTACGTGGATGCCGACCGCATCGGCTTGGACGGCTGGAGCTATGGCGGCTTCATGGTGTTGTCGCTGATTACGGCATACCCCGAAACCTTCAAGGCGGCTTCCTGTGGCGGTCCGGTGGTCAACTGGGAATGGTACGAGGTGATGTACGGCGAGCGTTACATGGATACCCCGCAAGAAAACCCGTCAGGTTATGAGAACGCCAACATTATCCCGAAAATCAAGAACGTGAAATGTCCGTTGTTGGTGATGCATGGTGCGCAGGACCACACGGTGGTTCAACAACACACGTTGGAGCTGCTCCGTCAGGCGGTCAGCGATGACATCGAGCTCGAATACTTCGTCTATACTGTCCACGACCACAACGTGATTGGACCTGAGCGCAGACACCTCTACAACAAGCTGTTGCGCTTCCACAACCAAAATACGAAGGGCGAATGAAACGACTGTTTATAGCCACACCGATAATCACGCTTTCGGCGGAGATCCAAAAGATCTCTGCCGATTTGCGTTTTCGTCTGCGCCACGACGACATCGTTTGGGTGAAGGGAGAGGTGCAGCATCTGACAATGCGGTTTTTGGGTGCGACCCCGCCGCAGCTTGAGGCCGGTACGCGAAGGGCGCTTGCGGACGCGTGTGCCAATCACGCACCATTCACACTAACAATCAACAAGATAGGAGTCTTCGGCAGTCATTATCATCCGAAGGTACTATGGTTGGGATTCGACCATTTCGAGCCATTCAAGGCTGTGTTCGAGGATTTGGAACCGAGGTTGCAATCACTTGGTTTTGAGCCGAATAATGGCAATTTCGTGCCTCACATCACACTGGGCCGAATCAAAAACCTGCATTCCAAAGACAAATTTTGGGAAAGCGTTGAAGCGGTACAGCAGCAGCCGTTCGCGCAGGAGTTGCAAATTTCATCGCTGAATCTGTATCAGAGTTTCCTGCATAAAGAAGGGCCTGAATACAAAGTGATTAGCTCTTCACATCTAACAAATACAATTAGGAACAAATAATCCCAACCGCGCCAAAAGCCAACAGCCAACAGCCGAAACTACTCCTTCGGAGCAACGGGGGCATTCTCCGTGTGTTTGTGGCGTTTCTGGCGTTGCTGCCAGCGTTCGCGGGCGTACTGTTGCATATCCGAAACCTCGTCGCTCTCGTCAATAATCTCCAACCCGAAGACCGTTTCTATGATGTCTTCCATCGTCAAGATGCCTTGAAAACAACCGTACTCGTCAATAATCAGCGCAATTTGCGACTTCTGCTTCAGCATGGAATCCCAGATGTCACTGATGGACTTGTCTTCGCTGAAGAAAGGCATCTCGCGTTTTATCTCGCCCAAGGTCATGTTGAACTTGTCCTCGGCAAGGTTCTCCAACGCATCGTCTCGGAGCACGTAGCCGGTAATGTATTCGGGCGACTCGGCATATACGGGGATTCTGGAGAAGTGATCGTACTTGTCATCGTCGTAATACTCGCGCAGGGTCATGCTTTCCGGCGCCGTGGAGGCCACCACGCGGGGCGTCATCACCTCCTCCGCCTTCACATTGTCTAACTTGATGATATTCTGGATGATCTTGTTCTCGTCTTTTTCGATAACGCCTTCCTCCTCGCCCACATTGGCGATGGCGAGCACCTCTTCGCGGCTCACCACAGCATCCTGTTCCTTCTTGGTTATCAGATGGCTTACCAGCTCGACCAATTTCACGAACGGGAACATCAGCACGATCAGCACGCGGATGGTCTTGCAGGTGAAGCCCATCAAACTCTTCCAGCGGGTTGTCCCGATGGTTTTAGGGATGATTTCGGCAAAAATGAGGATGAGGATAGTAGTGATGGCGGAGACAAGGCCGAACCAGCGGCTTCCGAACAGAAGGGTGGCCTGCTGGCCCACGCCGGCCGCACCGATGGTATTGGCAATGGTGTTTAGCGACAGAATGGCCGCCAGGGGACGCTCCGTGTCCGTCTTGTACTGCTTGAACAACGTGGCGGGCTTGTACCCTTCCTCCTCGCGCATCAGAATGTATGAAATCGGTGTGGACAGCAGACTCGACTCCAGTGTGGAGCAGAGAAAAGAGATGGCCATCGCGCCCAATAAGAAGACTAATAATAAGGTCATTATGGTTTTTAAAAAATCGGGGCAAAAATACGAAAAATGTGCATGTTATGCAATGTTATTTCAACAAACCAGAAATATCCCGAAAAAGGCGGAGCCACTGCCCGACATAGAGGCGTAAAGAGCCCCTTCGCGATATAATTCCTCTTTCACAGTTTTTAACGCTGGTATTTTGTTGAACAAGGATTCTTCAAAATCATTGACCACCAAATTTTTCCAATCATTTGGACTTTTTTTCAGAATGTCCGGAAGGAAAATGTCGGATTCGCGCGGGGTCACGCCAGCGTATGCTTCCTTGGTGGAAATGTGAATGTCTGGTTTAACGATTTTTAACCGATAATTTGACAGATCCAGGTCGATCGGCATCATCACTTCGCCCCGCCCAGTGGCATACATCGGTCGATTATAAAGGAAGAACGGCACATCACTGCCCAACTGCAAAGCATAATCCACCATTTTCTCCTCAGAAACAGACAGTTGGAAAATGTCTCGAAGCATTTTGAGCGTGAAAGCGGCATCCGCGGAACCACCGCCCAATCCCGCACCCGAAGGAATCCCCTTGCGCAGAAATATCTCCACATTGGAAATACCAAAGTCTTTCTGCAGCAAACGAAACGCCTTGACACAAAGATTGTTATCAGCATCGCCCAAATCTTCTACGCTCTCCATCTTGAAGACAATTTCCTGTTCGGAAGAGGAAATGCGTAGAAAATCCGTGAAATAATCCGTGGGATAAAAAACGGTCTGCAAATCGTGGTAACCATCGGAACGTTTGCGCACAATCTGCAGACCGATGTTGATTTTGGCGTTCACCCGAGCCTCCACGGGTTCAAAATCCTTCTTCATATTTTAATATTGTCGAAATTTTTGCCGAACACACTGGCGGTTTTCGAAATGGTGATGAAAGCGTTCGGGTCTATATCTTTGATAATACGCGTGATAGCACCTTTATCCGTCTTATGCGCCACAATCAGCAAAACATCGCTCTCTTGTTGGTTGTAAGAACCGTAACCTTTCAGGAAAGTGGCCCCGCGATGTAAATTGGAGTTGATTTTTTGGGCAATTTCATGATTTTTCTTGGAAAACACCATAAACTGGTAAGTCTGCCGGTATCCGTCTATCACCAGATCGGAAATGATGATGGAAACCAGCAGCACCACGAAGCTATATACTAATTTTTGGACATCGTAGAGCACAAAGTAGGAAGCACCTACAATAATGACATTGGAGAGCAGACTGACACGCCCGTAAGAGATATTTCGGTACTTCCCGACCATCAGGGCGATGATGTCAACGCCGCCGGTGTTGCCTCCCCAGTTGATGGTCATGCCGATTCCATACGCCGCTATCGCCGACCCGATGATGACACTCATAAACATGTCATCCACAATCGGTTTTGGGAACAGAGGCTGGAAAATGGAGAAAAAAGCGCTCATCACCACGGTACATATCAAGGAATTGATACAAAACTTGGTTCCGAGAATCTTCCATGCGATAGCTATCAAGATGGCGTTTAGGGCAAATGTGGTAAGACCGATGGGTATTTTTGTGGCGAAATAGAGGACGGATGCCGCACCCGCTACACCACCACCCGACACCTCGTATGGTGTCAGGAATGCTGACCATCCGAAAGAGAACATGGCCAACCCCAAAAAGATGAAGAAATAGCTCTTCGCCTCCTTTAATATCTTCTTGAATGGCAGTTTCTTCTCCATTGTTTGGTTTTTAGGTATCAGCTATTAGATAATAAAAGTATAAGTTTAAGTCTAAGTCTAACCCTCCGTTTTATTACTGGACACCAACTCGTTAAGCCACTCCTTAAATAGGGTGATGTACGCGCTATTGAAGATATGCCTGAACATGTAGCGGTCCTCGCCATAGTCCTGCTGGATTTCCGCCGGGTGGACTAACGGCATGATAGGGTAGGCATTACGCTTCAGATGGCGGATTTTGCGTTCGGCCTGCCTGCGGAACCCCACATTGGACACTAAGTTGAGGTACGGTGTAATGCAAAGCCCCTCATGTGCCCAAATATGGAAATTGTACTGGTAAGCCCAATAAGTGGCCTTGTATTTCTTGATGCTGTTGAACCGGTTGATCCAGTACAGTTTTTGTTTCTTTGTCTTCATATAGGGTTCTATCATCTTTTCAAACCCCTCTTTGGTATATTGATCCATGGAAAGAGTGAAGTCATTCCATCGGTTTTTCCACGTGGCGAAGCCCCATGTGGAAGCGTAGGCGGAGAAAAAGTAGGAGGACTCGCCTTTCTTCATCCTTTTCTTGTACCGCTTACGGCTTCTATGCCGCCAATAGAAGCCCCCGATACTGTAGATTTTCTTGTCATTGCGGTATTTTTCGAGCAGCTGTTCGCAATAGGGGAAGAAATCATAACCCGGCACAGTATCGTCAAACAGGATGATGCCTTCTTCTTCTTGCTCGAAAAACCATTTTATGGCCGTGGCAATCATCTGGGATTTCCCCAGATGATTGTCCTGCCATAATTTATGTACTTGGCACGGCCACTCGGGCTGGATGACAGCTCTTGCCTGATAGGTGCGCATACGGTCCAACATGGAATCCGGCTGCGCGGCATCACCTGCCACATAAAGCTGAGTAGGCTGCACCGTGCGTAACACTTGAAATACGTCGTGCGTTTCCTCTACCCTATTATATAGTATGAGTAAAACGGGAACTTTGAACATTTTTATGCTAATTCGTGAATAACAAGGCCTGAACGCAACTTCGGCTCAAACCAGGTGGTCTTGGGAGGCATGATGTTGCCTGTATCGGCAATGTCAATGATCTGTTGCATGGAAACAGGATAGAGGGCGAAAGCCACCTTCATCTCACCGTTATCAACACGACGTTTCAGCTCACCGAGACCGCGGATACCGCCCACGAAGTCAATGCGCTTGTCGGTGCGCAAATCCTTGATGCCCAGAATCTTGTCAAGCACAAGGTTGCTGAGGATGGTGACATCTAATACACCGATGGGATCGCTGTCGTTGAAAGTGCCGGGTTTGGCGTTCATCTTGTACCAATGGCCGTCCAGATACATGCTGAACTCATGCAATTTGCTCGGTTTGTAAATGTCCGTGCCCATATCTTCCACCGTGTAGGCCTCGCCAACGGCGTTGAGGAACTGCTCTTTGGTCAGACCGTTGAGGTCTTTCACCACGCGGTTGTAGTCAATGATGTTGAGCTGGTTGTCCGGGAAAATGACCGTCATGAAGTAGTTGTACTCCTCTTTGCCGGTGTGGTTCGGGTTGTGCTCTTTCTTCTCCTGACCCACGAGAGCGGCAGCCGCGCTGCGGTGGTGGCCGTCGGCGATGTACATGGCGGGCACTTTGGTGGCGAACAGTTCCACCAACTCGTCGATGAGCTTGCGGTCGTCAATCACCCAGAAACGGTGACCGAAACCGTCTTCC
>JAEEKL010000106.1 GCA_016282395.1 Bacteroidales bacterium | reverse complement strand
TATCTTAAAGGGAAAGATCAACCTGCAGACTATCAGCTGTTTGCGAAGCAGGTAGAGCAGATGTTGCAGACCTTCCGCAGCTATTCCAAAAACGTCTATTACGAGGTTATAGACCCGATCGAAGGCAAGACGAATGAGGAGGTGAACGGAATTTTGGGCGAGTTTGTGAAGAAAGGATTGGAGCCGATTCCCATCAGCCGTGAGGATGCGGGCGGGTATTCCACGCACGTGGTTATTCCCGGTGCTATCGTCTCATACCGAAACCGCGAGTATCCCGCCAAAGTGGTGGTGGCCGATCCTTCCGGTGCCGATTGGCTGAAGTACTCCAACGAAGAGCTGGAATACAACTTGGTGGCACCCGTGCGCCGTCTTTTGAAGACGGAAAAACCCAAAGTGGCCTATTTGGACGGCCACGGAGAACTGGACTTCTGGAACACCTGCTGGACGGCTATGCAGTTGCAACGGTTCTATAATGTGAGCCGCATCACGTTGGACGGCAAGATCAACGCTTTGCGCAACATTTCCATTGATGACACCATCTCTGGGAATTTGGTTCTTGGCGACAACAAATACGATGTCCTGATTGTGGCGCAACCGACGCAGCCGTTCAAGGAGTACGACAAGTATGTTCTTGACCAGTTCATCATGCGTGGTGGCAAAGTGTTGTGGCTCATCGACAATACTACCGCTTCTTTGGATAGCCTGCGGGCTGCGCCAGAGTTTTTCGCCACACCGAGAGCACTGTATATTAACGACTTGTTCTTCACCTACGGCGTGCGCATCAATACGGATTTGATTCAGGATCTGAGTTGTCTGCCGGTGCCGCAGCAAGTGAGCATCATCGGCGACCAACCGCAATACAAGTTCATGGTTTTCCCGTATTGTCTTGATATCGTGAATTTTGGCAACCACCCGATAGTTCGCAATTTAAAGGATATCAAGTCTGATTTTGCCGGCAGTATTGATTTGGTGGGCAACAATGCAGACCTTACCAAGACGGTGTTGATGACCACTTCGGAACGCACCAAGGTGGTGCCGACACCCTCTATCGTAACTTTGCGCGTAGGTATGGTGAAGCCGAATCTTCAGGAATACTCCTACCGCAATGTGCCGGTGGCTGTGCTGGTGGAGGGCAATTTCCAGTCAGCGTTCAAGGGGATTTTGCCTGTTGAATTCGACACTATCAAGGAATTGGATTACCGTGACCACAGTGAATACACTCGCCAGATTTTCGTGTCCGATGGCGACATCATCCGCAATCCGTTTGACAGCAAGCGCAACCAGCCCTATCCTGCCGGTTACGATATCTACACCCGACAAACTTTCGATAATACGGAGTTTATCGTAAATTGCGTCAACTATTTGTGCGCGGATGACGACCTTCTGCAACTTCGTGCCAAGAATTTCAAAATAGGTTCGTTGAACAACGAAAAAGTACGTAACAAAAAAGTGTTACTGGCGGCACTCAACATCGGCATCCCGCTGCTGCTCATCGCACTCATGGGCACACTGCTGATTGTTATGCGGAAAGTGCGGTTTTCGAAAAAATAGATGTAGGTTAACATGGTTATTTTGGCTTTTGTCTGATAACCATGGGTCTCTTACGTCTTACTTTTAGTTAGAGCCGTAAATTTCTTCCAAAACCTTCTCTTCGTTCTCCCAAGTGAGTTCTTGGGCGGCGGTTTTGCAATTCTCGCGACATTGGGAAAGCCGTTCCGGAACGGCCAGCTTTTTGACGGCTTGCGCGATGGATTCAGGTGTCACGGTTGAGGCTATCTCCCCGACATCATACTTTTTCACGATATTTGCCCGTTCCACCAAGTTGGAAACAACCATCGGTGTTCCGGCTTTGATGTATTCGAAAATCTTATTTGGCAGACTGAAGCGAAGGTTTGCACTTTGGTCAGTGTCAATGGCCATACCGATGTCTGCCAAAGAGGTGTAGTTAAAGAGATTTTCGGGCGTTTGCCGAGGGACAAAAGTAATACGATCTTGTATTTGCATTTGTTTCGTCATCTCTTTCAGTTGCGGTAACACTGTCCCTTCGCCAACAATAAACAGGTGATAATCAGGGAGTTGTTGCATTGACTGGACAATTTCCTCTCCACCGCGCCCTTCGTTGATGCCTGCGCCCTGCAACAACAGGACTGTCTTGTCTTCCGGCATTTGCAACGATTTGCGGGTGGCGGTAACAGAAAAAGAGCTTGCCGGCGGGATGTTCCGCACTAAATACGGACGAATGCCATACTCCTTTTCGTATTGATCCACAATGGATTGGCTGACCGTGATGACCGTTTTCAGCTTCGGGAAACAACGCTTTTCAATGCCGTGCCACACTTTGTAGGATATAGGTTTGCTGACCACGGAAAGCTCCCCGCAGAAATATTCATGACTGTCATAGACCAACTCTTTTTTCCGCCATTTGCTAACCAAATAATTGGGTAATAAGGTATCCAAATCATTGGCTACCAACAAGTCGCATTTCTTGAAAAGCAGATAGAGCAGCAGACGGAATTGGTATTCGGCGTAGAACAGGAAACCGCGCCGGAAAAGCAGCCGCAATCGTTTGGTTTTATAAGGTCGCGGGGCCAATTCCGGGGAATCGCCATAGCAACGACCTACGAGTGTGACATCAAAGCCCTTTTTGTGAAGAAAAAGGGACATTTTGTCCATCCGTTGGTCAGTGTAGAGATCTTCGGTAACCGAGAGGATGACCTGTTTCATTATTCGGCCGACTCGAATCTTCCGTGGCAGTTCTTGTATTTTTTGCCGCTACCGCAAGGGCAGGGATCGTTTCGGCCGACCTTCTTTTCGGCGCGGATAGGTTCATTGGCGGGTTTGCCGGGAGCCACCTGACGGCCACGCATCTCCTGCCGGCCGGTCTGCAGCTTTTTGGCATCAGACTCAGGCAGCTTCGCCTCTTTCAGTTCGGTCTCTTCCACGATGGGTAACCTGCCGATATTCAGGAAGGTAACGATTTCCTCGCTGATGCGGACGAGCAACTGGTCGAACAAGTTGAAGGATTCGAGTTTGTAGATCAACAGCGGATCCTTCTGCTCGTATGAAGCGTTTTGCACGCTCTCCTTGAGGTCGTCCATAGCGCGGAGATGCTCTTTCCAAGCGTTGTCGATGACGGCAAGGGTGATGCCTTTCTCGAAAGAAAGCCCCACCTCACGTCCTTGGGTTTCGTAGCATTTCTTCAACGGCGCCACAATATTGATGGTCTTCTTGCCGTCGGTGAAAGGAATGGCGATGTTCTGGAAACGGTCGCCATGCTCCAGATAGACGCGCTCAATGACCGGATAGGCCTGCTCCGCAATCTTCTGCAATTTGGCTTTATAATGGTCATAAACGACAGGGTAGAGTTTCTCCACCAGCGTACTTTGACGCTCTTGCAGGAAATATTGTTCTTCAAATGGTGATTCGCAACCGAACGTGCGGATCATGGACATCTTGAAGTATTCGAAATCTTTCGCTTCCCAGGCATCAGCCACGAGTGTTTCGCATACGTCATGAACCATCTGGGCAATATCGATGGCCAGGCGGTCGCCGAAAAGGGCGTTGCGGCGTTTGCGGTAAATCGTGGAACGCTGCTTGTTCATCACGTCATCGTATTCCAACAGACGCTTACGGATGCCGAAGTTGTTCTCCTCGACTTTCTTCTGGGCACGTTCAATGGACTTGGAGATCATGCTGTGTTGGATCACATCGCCGTCCTGGTGGCCCATGCTGTCCATGACTTTCGCGATACGGTCGGAGCCGAACAGACGCATGAGGTCGTCCTCCAAAGAGACGAAGAACTGTGAACTGCCGGGATCTCCCTGACGGCCGGCACGACCGCGCAACTGACGGTCCACACGGCGGGAGTCGTGGCGCTCGGTTCCGATGATGGCCAAACCGCCTTTCTCACGAACTTCCGGTGTCAGCTTGATATCGGTACCACGACCGGCCATGTTGGTGGCAATGGTGACGGTGCCTTCACGACCGGCTTCTGCCACAATGTCAGCCTCCTTCTTGTGTAGCTTGGCGTTCAAGACGTTGTGTTGTATGTGTCTGCGTGTCAAGATGTTGGATAGTAACTCGGAAATTTCCACGGAAGTGGTACCCACCAACACGGGTCTGCCCGCTTCGTGCAAACGCAGAATCTCATCCACCACGGCGGCATATTTCTCACGTTTGGTCTTGTAAACCAAATCGTTGGCATCCACACGGATAACCGGCTTGTTGGTCGGAATCACCACGACATCGAGTTTGTAGATGTTCCAGAATTCGCCCGCCTCCGTTTCAGCGGTACCGGTCATGCCGGCCAGCTTCTTGTACATGCGGAAGTAGTTTTGCAGGGTGATGGTGGCGTACGTCTGCGTGGCAGCCTCCACCTTCACATTCTCCTTTGCCTCGATAGCTTGGTGCAAACCGTCGGAGTAACGACGACCCTCCATGATACGGCCAGTCTGCTCATCCACAATCTTCACCTTGTTGTCGATGATGACGTATTCCACATCTTTGTCGAACATGGTGTAGGCTTTCAGCAGCTGATGGACGGTGTGGATGCGGTCGGAAGCGATGGCGTAG
>JAEEKL010000105.1 GCA_016282395.1 Bacteroidales bacterium | reverse complement strand
TGGCGGCCATGCCGCGCAGGGGCAGGAAGTAGTTCATCACGGAGAAGATGCCCTTCTTCATCTCGCCGCCGTACCAGGTGCCGCCGATGAGGGCCATGCGCTCCGTCAGGTTGAAGGCCACGAAGACCTCGCTGTTCAGACCCATCTCCTTCCAGTTGGGGTTGGTGGTCTTGCCGGCGTTCAGCACCACGAAGTCGGGCTCGAAATCGGCCAATTCCTCTTCTGAGGGACGGATGAACATGTTTTTCACGAAGTGGGCCTGCCAAGCCACCTCCGACACGAAACGCACTTTCATGCGGGAGTTCTCGTTGGCGCCGCAGTAACCGTCCATTACATAGACCTTCTTGCCGGAAAGCTGCTTCTGGCAGAGCACACGGAAATGCTCCCAAGTCTTGTGGTCGATAGGCTTGTTGTCGGAACCCTTCTTGTTGGGATCGTACCACCACACGTTGTCTTTCGTGTTCTCGTCTTTCACGATATATTTGTCTTTGGGCGAACGGCCAGTGAAGATGCCGGTATCGACGGAAAGGGCACCCGATTTGGTCAGGTAAGCCTTTTCATAACCCGTCAGAGCGGGGTTGGTTTCATGTTTGTACAGTTCGTCGTATGACAAATTGTGGTAAATCTCAACTGGGTTTTCAATGCCCAGCGCTTGCAATTCTGCTCTTAAGTCTTTCATTTTTTATAGGGTTTAATTGATTAAATTCGAGGTGGCAAAGATAGCATTTTTTGCGGAATGTTTGAAGTAAGGGATAGAAATCGGGAGTTACAATGTTGTTTATAGTTGGGAGTTGATAGCTTCCAATCCCACAACCCTGCTCACCGTCTTGCCGTCAATGACGAAATCGACGCGGTAGAGCTGGTAGGGCTTGCTTTTCGGCAGTTTCGGGAGGGTGATGATGTGGACAAGCCCTGACAACTCATCATCCACATCGATATGATGCTGAAACACTTTCACTTTTACGGGCTTTCCCTCTGTGGTTTTACCGTTGTGGTAGGTGAGTGGTGTAGCCGTAATCGTCAAGGTACTGTACATTTGTTTTTCAGCACTTTTGACGATAACGGCAAACTGGTTGCTCGTCTTGGTGTTCATCTCATGTGAGTAGGCAGCAAAAAGCACGTCGTTTTCACCGCCAAAGGTCAGGATATTGTACGCTCTCAGAAAATCAGCGATGCCGTAACCGTAGCCATCATTTGTGTCGGGAGCCGCATAGACATTGCCGTTCATCACCAAGTTGCGGTCGCCGGCCTGGCGCACGGCCTCCATAATCTCGTAGTTGCTCTTTTCAGGGAAGGCCTGCCACAGACACGCGACCATGCCAGAGAGCATCGGGGAGGAGAAGGAGGTGCCGTCGGCCATGGTGATGATGCCGGCGGGAGTGCTGACGTAGGTGTTGCGGCCCACGGCGCACGCGTCGGGCTTGATGCGGCCGTCGGCGGTGGGACCGAACGAACTGAAATAGGCCCTTTTCCTCTTGACATTGACCGCTCCCACGGTGAGGATGTCCTTCGCGTCTGCCGGTGCCCCGATGTATTTCCACTTTTTACCGCCCTCGTTGCCCGCGCTGTTGCAGATCAGCAGTCCTTTGCTCGCGGCGATGGTTGCGCCTCTCGAAGCACGGCTTACCTCACCGGTCAGGTCGGCGTAGGTGCGCTGGTTAATGGAATCATCGAAGGTGGTGTAACCCAAAGAGGAGTTAAGAACTTGACAACCAAGACTGTCGGCATACTCCAAACCAGCTACCCAGTTGTCCTCCTCCACACGGTCCTCGCTGCCGGACTCCTCGGTCTGTGCGACATAGACCTGCACCATCGGGGCGGTGCCGACGAGCAGACCGGGAAGATACGAGGCGATACAGGAGAGTACCATTGTGCCATGCGAGTGCTTGCGCATCGGGTCTTTTTCGGGCTCCACGAAGTTGCGGGCGCCGAGCAGCCGGTGGTCTTCGCGCATGGTCTTGAAGCAGGAGATAGTGTCGATGTTTTGGAATCCGCCGTCGAGGATCATCATCTGCATTCCCTCGCCACGGAAGCCCATTCGGTGCAGCCACTGCACATTGTTTACACGCACCTGCTGGGCCGCATTGCCGTAGTCGAAGTCGTTGTTTTTCAAGACATCAGACTGATAGGAGAAGATGGGTTGACCACCACTCCCCGGGAAGACGTAAGCGGGTTCCCAGGGCGGCAGCAGGGTGTCCTTTGGGACATCGGTGCGTTGCACAGAATCCACGAAGGGCAGTTTCTCGATGGCCTCCTTCATGTCCTCGCGCAAGGCATAGACCGTCATGCCGTTGAGCCACTTGGAAGTGGTGAAGCAGCGGGCAGCCGTGTCAAGGGCGAGCACTTGCCGCACATAGTCGGGGTTCACGGGCAGGTCGCGCTCGTCGATGGCGATGCCGTGGGCTTTGCGCAACTCGATGGCACGCGGCGACAGGAATGCCTCAGGTTTGTCGATAGAGTAGGGGGTGCCTTTTTTGTCGGTGAACGCCACCCAGTACTTCGCGGGAGCCTGGGCATAAGCCGCCGTAGCTAATATCAAGGCAATGATGTTGAAGATGATGGTTCGTTTCATATTTATGGTTTATGATGTGATAGCTTCAAGGTTCAAGGTTCAAAGTTCAAAGTGTTAAAACTAATAGCCAATAGCTAAAGGCCACGTCAGTTTTCGTCATTCCGTCGCAGGTACTCTTCCGCATATTGGTAGAATTTCTTTGCCATTTCGCGGTTGCCGCGTTTTTCAGCCTCTTTGGCGATGGTGATATACGATTCATAGACACCTTCGCGAGAGCGCAGGATGCCTTGGTAATAGTCGTCGTTACAGTAGCCGCTGGGCATGTTGTTGCAGAAATGTTCCAGAGCGAGAAAAACCTCCAGAGCTTCCGCCGCCCGTCCGATTTTGACCAGTTCGCTGCCATGCGTGTAGAGCCGATCGTAAAGTGTCAGGGTGAAGTCGGAAACGGCTTTTTCTTGCTCTTCTGTCAGTGCGGTTTGCGTATAGACTTTGTGGATGAGGTCAACACAGTGCTGGTATTGGTGTTGCGCCAGCAGGATTTTGCATTTCAGCAACATGGCGTCAGGGTTGTGCGGATTATACTGCAAGGAACGTTCCAGATGGTACATTGCCGATGCCGTGTCCAGATAGGCCATCTCCTCCACAGCGCTGAGGTAGAACACATGGTCAACCATCGATTTGCGTATGGAGAAAATCTCGTTCATCTGTTCCGCTTTGCTGCGAACATGCACGTAAGTTTGCTTGGTGGCGTAAAAGTCCAGATGTGGATTTCGTGCCAACGTGGTATTCAACTGTTGACCGATTTTGTCCATCTCCTTGAGAATGTCACGTAAGAAGAGGTAGTGCAGCGACACGATTTCCGGATCCTCATAGTTGAGCTCGCCTATCCGCGTGTCCCACCGCTGGAACATGTTCGGCAGCGAATCCGCCGGCACCTGCGCGGTTGTTCCCACCCACGTGAGTAGCATCACAAAGAAGAACTCTATTTTCCGCATGGAATGGTTTAAGGGTGGCAGGGGCGAATGATTATCCGCCTCTACGTACATATATTTACTTGTTGATGAAATCCTGAATTAATTTCTCGAATTCTGCCTCCGTTGGCGCCCCAACCATCTTTCCGGGCTGTGTGTTGGGCTTGAAGAAGAAGAGGGTGGGGATGCTTTGAATGTCAAGGCTTCGGCAGATATCCTCCGCCCTGTCAACATTCACTTTGTAGATAATCAGTTGACCTTTGTACTTGGCAGCCAGTTTTTCGGTGATGGGTTTCAGTTGCATGCACGGGCGGCACCAGTCGGCGTAAAAATCCACGATGCAGGGAGTAGTGCCTTTGTAGCGGAGTCCGAGCTCGGGGTTGATGTCGGTGACGCGCTCCCGGAACTCTTCGGCGGTGAGAGCGATGACTTTGCCGGAGAGGTTTTCTGCCGCAGTCGTCTGTCCTTCATCGGAAGGGTTCAGATAGTCGTAGCTGCCCTCAGTCTTGGCTTCCGTTCCTTCGCCCGTCTGTGGTTCTGTTGTTTTTTTCTGTCCGCAGCCGGTGAACATGACAGCTGCGAGGAGGGTAAATAGAAGGTACTTTTTCATAGGTTATTGGTTTTATCATCAATTATCTTATCATCAATTATCTTATCATCATATTCTCTCATCTTCTCATCCTCTCATCATTGTCCCTCGTTGCTACTTACCAATTGTTTGAAAACGTCACCGCGTTCCTCGAAGTTCTTGAACTGGTTGTAGCTGGCGGCGGCGGGGGAGAGGAGGACGACACCGTTTTCGGGTGTCTTGTCGTAGGCGAAGCGGACGATGACCTGCCAGTCGTCGGTTTCGATGTGGTTGGCAGGCATCGCGCCCTGCTCGCGGCACATCTCCAGCATGCGGTGGCCGGCCGGACCCGTGAAGGCGATGTTCTCAATCGGATTCTCTTTCAGGAAGTCGATGAGCACCTGGTAGTCGATGCCGCGGTCGTGGCCGCCAAGGATGAGGGTGTCAACCCCTCGCAAAGCCTTCACCGCCGCGATGGCCGATTCGGGAATGGTGGAGATGCTGTCGTTGTAGAACTCTATGCCCTTGAACTCGCCCACGAACTCAATGCGGTGCGGCAAACCCTTGAAGGTCAACAAGGCATCCATGATATCCTGATGCTTGATGCCCAATCTGCGACAGATAGCAATGGCGGCCATGATGTTGAAGTAGTTGTGCGTGCCGGGCAAATTCTTGTAGTCGATGAGGTCGTACTCGTCAATGATTTCGCCGTCGTTGAAGAAGCGGACAAGGTGGTTGCGGCAGCGGGCGTGCAGCCCCGGATGGATCTGCGTGCCGAAGACGCAAGTGTCGCTTTCGGGTTGGTTGCCCTTCACCCAGCCGGGAATGTGCTCGTCATCGCCGTTGTAAACCAAGAAGTTACCTGCATGTTGGAAATTGAAAATGTTCGTTTTGGCATTCTGGTAGTTGTTGAAGGAGTTGAAGTGGTCGAGATGTTCCTGATAGATGTTCAGCAGCACGGCGTAGTCGGGCGAATGGTGCGTGAACTCTAACTGGTGTGCCGAAAGCTCCGCCACCACAAGCGATTCGGGCGAAAGCTGCTCCACGATGTCGAAGAACGGCGTGCCGATGTTGCCCGCCAGAAAGACGTTTTCGCGAGAATGGCTCAGGATGTGGTAGATTAGCGAGGCCGTCGTGCTCTTGCCTTTCGTGCCGGTGATGCCGATCACCTGTTGGTGATAATATTCCAGAAAAAGATTTGTTTGTGATGTAATTCGCTCATTTTCAATATAATAGTCTAATCTGTTAAAGCTGATACCTGGACTCTTGAAAATGAGATCGTAGTTGTTCAGGTTGCGGTCATAATCCTTCCCTTTGATGATTTTGAGGTGCTTGTCGTCCGCGAAATCGTTCGTGTTCAGGTTTTCGTTGCCGTCGGCGACAACTAACTTCATTTTCGGGAAATGCCGTCGTATAAAACGGTAGGTCGAAACCCCTTCCTTGCCGAAGCCAAGGATTATAACTTTCTTATTTTCAATTATTTCGAGAAGGTTCTCTAAAGCCATAGGTTATTTTGGTTTTGAAATGCGAAAATACACTTTTTTATTAGGTTATAGAATGGAATTGTTCGGAACGCTGGTGAATGGCATGGTCACCGTACCAAAATAATAAAACCTTCAGAATTGATAGCAGTAGCTTGTAATCAGCAATGTGTTGAACTGCTTGTTGACCACGCGGCCATACACCCATGTGGGGATGCGCACGGGCACTATGGAGTTGCTGAACCGCAGGTTGACGCTGTGATGGTCCGCGATTTTGAGGGATAAGCCGGCCATGCCCGAAAACTCGAAACGGCGGAAGGGGGGTCTTCCGACAATCAGCCCTGTGCCCTCCCATTCCTTCTGCAGCACGACCACTCCGAAGGCGGGTCCGACCTCCAGTTCGAATTGGAACGGCTTGCCCCACAGCGTCCATCTCCCGACCGCCCATTCCAGCAGCAGGGGCATCTCCACATAACCCAACCGCAAGGAATAAAATTCCGTCTCGTATTCCTGCTTGGGTGGCGTGTAGGAATGGCTGCCCTTCATCGTGAAGTCAAGCTCCAGTTGCAATTTCAGACTGCCGGAGGAGTTCACGACGTGGTTGACAAAGAGGCCTGCGGCAGCACCAATCTGGTGAAACCCCGACAGGTCATCGCCGGAAATCTGCGATGCCGTAAAACCTACGCGTACGCCGCCATAAAACCGCGACTTGTCCGGTTTCTCCGATTTCTCCTGTGCCACAGCCGTGAGCGACACAGCCAATATCGCCAAACAAACAATCAGTTTTTTCATAGCGGCAAAAATACATAAATTATCGTATTTTTGTGTTTTGAATTCAAGTCCCCATTTTATAATGTAAAAGATTGATAATCAATCAGAATGAAAAAGTTCATTTGGATATATCGCTATGAAACAGAAAACACCCGTCTGGATGGTCGCTGTCTTGCTGACTCTGATCAGTATGAAAATCCCCACCATAATGGCACAAGTTTCCCCTTTTGATTTCGGATTACGAGAAGCGGAGAATGATACCGCCCGCTATTGGGCTTTATATCACGCACACGCTGAGGCACTCGCACGCGGGCTCGAAGTGTGCTACGAAGGCATTGACACGTTGGAGATTGAGCTGCCAGCCGACTTCAAGAGCATCCCACTCGGGCCGCGCACCGATTTCGGCGGCCTTGTGCTTTACGTCACCAACCACGCACGGCATGGATCCCTATTTACCATGCCTAACAGGCAGAAGGAGCTGACCATGACCAAACAACAGGTCGAGGCTGGGGACTTCCGGATGGTGCCGGATTTGTCCTCAGGGGACAAACTACTGGTTCTGAAAGACGAAAATCTTTGGACAGAACGCATCGGCTATGGTTATCGCGTGTTCAGGCGGGATATCATCTGGGTTCACAACGGGAAAGGGATGAACACACCTATTGCTTCTTGGAATACGGATTCCACCCGCCTAAAAGCATCTTTCTTCGATGTGGATACCTCGCTGAAAGTTTTTCGAAATTTGACTCTGCACCGGCGGGAAGGTTCCACCTTCAGGGCCGAATGCCTCTACTTGAATGGACAGTTCAATGTGTTGGTGGAAGATGTGCATGTGACGACACCTAAGAGCAAGATGATTTCCGATGGAGTGTTCAACGTGAGCAGTTCGGCACGCATTACTTTCCGTGATGTGACTGTGGACGGCACCTATTCCGGATACGGACGTTGGCGCGACTGTGGTTACGCCTTCGCCCTCAACAACTTGTGGGACACTAAGTTCGAACGGGTGACCGCTGACGGTAACTGGGGGGTTTTCGGCACAAACTACCTTTCCAACACTATGCTGACAGACTGTGACATCAACCGCTTCGACATCCACTGCTACGGCCGGGACGTCCTGCTCAAGCGATGCACTCTGCGGCAGCGACAAACCCAGTTTTCCTCCATGTACGGCACCGTCACTTTCGACTCCTGCCGTTTCGTGGACTGCATCCCCGTGCGTATCCGCTCCAGCTACAATGCCTACACCCCCTTCGACATCGTGATGCGCGACTGCATTTTTGAGCTCACCATGCGCCACCACTCGTTAGTCAATGTGATGTTGTTGGACACTGCTGCGAACAGTCGTCCCGAGCTCAGTCGCAAGTGCTGGCCCAACATAACTGTTTCCAACATGACCGTCATCGTGCCGGGCATTGTGCGCGTAATGAACCTATACGAACCCACTGGAACCCTTAGTGAGCTAAAGAAACCGGTGGATTACATCAGAAAGGTAAGTGTCAACGGGTTGAGGATGTTGCGGCCCAATGGGAAGCCCGCCAACATTCCCGTCCGTCTCTCTTCCCGCGAGTTCATCCCCTTACAGAAAATGGAGGTCATACTGCCCAAATGACAAGGCTCATACAGCAGAAAAACAAAGAATAATTTTATATTTTTCCTCTGAAATTGTAGAGACGTTGCGCTCTGAAATTGTAGAGACGTTGCGCGCAACGTCTCTACAGCGTCAATTTTATCTGTCTGTGTATATTCGTAATTTATGTACATTTGCACTCGAAAAAAATTCTGATTATGAAAAGAATATGCGCTCTCATCTTGTTGTTCACGGCAATTTTAACATTGCCGTCATTCGCCCAACATTACCCCAAAGCACCTGCCATGCCCGCAGATGCACTGACACTGCAAAGTCCTGATCACCAGTTGGAGCTGAAGTTCGCTGTGGTGAACGGTGTACCGCAATATTCGCTCAACCGTTCCGACAAACCCGTGATATTACCCTCACGCATGGGCTTCACCCTCGAATGGCGCGACGATTTGGCGCACGCCTTCGTCATCAAAGACAAAGCATACAGCACTTTTGATGAAACGTGGGAACCCGTGTGGGGCGAAGAAGCGCACATCCGCAACCACTACAACGAGATGCTGGTGACCTTGGAACAGCCCATCGGCAGTGTGGAGAGCATGGACCACTCCACCGAAAAGAAGGCCACAGTCATGCAAATCCGATTCCGCCTATATGATGACGGTCTCGGATTCCGCTACGAGTTCCCGATGGAGAACGCGCTGGTCTGCTTCTGGTTCAAGGAGGAGCTGACCGAATTCGCGATGGCCGGCGACCACACCGCCTGGTGGATTCCCGGCGACCTTGACACGCAAGAATACAACTACACGCAGTCAAAGCTGTCCGAAATCCGCGACTTGTGGGATGCGGGGCACAAGAACGGCGGATGGCCGTGGACGGCATTCTCGAAGACCGGTGTGCAAACCGCTTTGCAGATGAAAACTGACGACGGTCTCTACATCAACATCCACGAGGCCGCCACCCTCGACTATCCGACCATGCACCTCGAATTCATGGATGACTTGTCTATCAACCCTTGGGACACGATGTCTGCATTCTCACACCAAAAGTCCAAAGCTAATAGCCAAGAGCCAAAAGCTTATACCTTTCGGGCATGGCTCTGCCCCGACGCTGCCGGATACAAAGGTCGTATGCAGGCACCTTGTCACACTCCCTGGCGCACCGTGATGGTCTGCGAGAAGGCCACCGACGTGCTCGCCTCGCGCCTCATCCTCAACCTCAACGAGCCATGCGCCTTGGAGGATGTTTCGTGGATTCACCCCGTGAAATACATGGGAGTATGGTGGGAGATGATTTCCGACAAGAACTGCTGGAGCTATACCAACGACTTCCCGTCGGTGCGGCTTGGCGAAACCGACTACACGAAAGCGAAACCGCATGGCCGTCATGCCGCCAACACCGAGAACGTGCGCCGCTACATCGACTTTGCAGCCGCCAATGGTTTCGACGCACTCCTCATTGAGGGATGGAACATCGGCTGGGAAGACTGGTACGGCAAGCAGAAGGAGTTCGTTTTCGACTTCCTCACCCCCTATCCTGACTTCGACCTTCCAGGACTCAACAAATACGCTCATGAGAAGGGCATCCGATTGATCATGCACCACGAAAGTTCCGCCTCAACCGTGAATTACGAACGTTGGATGGAGAAAGCCTACACACTGATGAACAAGTACGGCTATGATGCTGTAAAGAGCGGCTACGTGGGCACCATTATCCCATTTGCCGAAGGCCACTACAGCCAGCCTATCAACAACCACTACCATTACGCCATTGTGGAGGCCGCCAAACACCACATCATGGTCAACGCGCATGAGGCGGTAAGACCTACCGGTTTGTGCCGCACCTGGCCTAACATGATTGGCAACGAGAGCGCCATGGGTACCGAATTCCGCGGCCGCATCCATCCCGGTCACACCACCATCCTGCCATTCACTCGTTTGCAGGGCGGCCCGATGGACTACACGCCCGGCATTTTCGAGCCCGATATGAGCAAAAACGCCCCATGGAGCAAGGAGCTCATGCATCTTACAATTTGCAACCAATTAGGTCTTTACGTCACCTTCTACTCGCCATTGCAAATGGCCGCCGATTTTCCAGAGCACTACGAACCCTACATGGCCGCTTTCCAGTTCATCAAGGACGTGGCGGTGGATTGGGACACCAGCATCTATATCATGGCCGAACCGGGCGACTACATTGTGACGGCCCGTCATCCGAAAATCTCTTCGCTGAACAAGGCCGCCGACGGTGTCGGGACGTTAGCGGACGGAAAAACGGGCGTTATTGCTAATGCCACGCGGTTCGTCTATGCCATTCCCGACAGCGTAGAGACGTGCCATGGCGCGTCTCTACAGCAACCTCGTGACGTGTGGTACGTGGGCGGCATCACCGATGAAAACGCACGTGAGGTAGAGGTTAAGCTGGATTTCCTGAAACCCGGCGTGAAATACGATGCTACCATCTATGCCGATGACTCTGATGCCTGCGGCCTACCGGACAACTCTGAATTCAGGAATCAGAATGTGTCTTTGAAATACAACCCGCAAGCCTACACCATCTCCAAAAAAACGGTGACGGCCAAGAGCGCCTTGAAACTGCGGATGGCTCCGTGCGGCGGCTTCGCCGTGTCACTGCGGGAAAAATAGTAACAGTGATTAGTGATTTGTGATCAGTGATCTGTGATTTGTGATCTGTGATTTGTGATCTGTGATTTGTCAATGGACTAAGTTTAAGTCTATGTCTAAGTCCAAATCCAAGTTTAATCTTTAGTCTTAATCCGAGTCTATATACAATATCGGTTAATCGAAACACGAACTTTACAACAACAGTGAGCATTATGAACAAAAAGCACTGGATAATTTTGGCTGCAAGCGTAGTTTTGCTGGCAATTGTACTGCTCTGGCCAGCGAAAAAACAGGAGAGAGTGCTGCCGGAGAAAAGCGAGATATTAGGTGTGTTGCAGGCCCAGTCGCAAATCGCCACCACGGAAGTCACCATCCGCAAGATGGGCATCTACGACTCCGAAACACAACTCACCTCGCTGAACCCCACCAAATGGAAACTCGGCAAGCGGCTCTGCGTGATCCCCGTGGATGTGACCATCCGCTACGGCATCGACCTCAACGAGCTCAAAGAATCCGACCTGCAGTTTGTCGGGGACGACTCGCTGCTGATCCGACTGCCCAAGCCGAAAATCATTGACAAATCGTATAATCCCGTCACTAATCAGAATGAAATCGTGACGCTCTCCACCGGATTGCGTGACAAGGTGGGCGAAACCACCATCCAGCAAATCAAAGCCATGGCCTTCGAAGAGGTGGTGAACCAGGACAAAGAGCTCCAAGCACAACTTGCCGATGAGCTCACTCACAATACCGAAGCCGTCTTTACCTCCCTGCTCAACGCCATCGGCCTCCACCCCGTTTTCGTTCATTAGAGCATCTATTCACCATTCACTATTCACCATTCACTATGAACACCAGATTCTTCAAATACGCCATCATCATCATCCTGCTGACAGCAGGAGTGGTGCTGCTGAGCCGTCTCAGCCACCCTCAGGATTCAGACGAGCTCACCCTGAAAGACACACCAACGGTCATTGAAGCCACACGGCCAATCGGGGTGCTGTACCTCTACACCACCGTCACGGAAGACTATGCCAAGGACGCCTTCTACGGCAGCGGCATAGGCAGCTCCGTGCTTGGCCAAAACAACGGACTATTCAAAAAGAAACATGACTGTGTGCAGATTATGAGGCAACAGGTGAGTCTGACCATGAATTTAGACAAGGTTCAGTACCATATCGTGGAAAACTCCGACACTGTGCAAGTCACGCTTCCCGATGTGGAATTCACGCAATCAACCCTCAACGCCTGGTTCAAATCGGACAGCGAAAGCGAGGAAAACGCGGTGCAATACGAGGCAAAGCCCCTGATTCAGAAAGTAGAGAACAAAATCAGAAACCGCTACAACACACCCGAAAACCGAACGAAAGCCGAAGAGAAAGCGAAAGAGACCATCTCCGACTTCCTCAAACAATGCGGGAAAGTGGCGGTGTTTGCATGAGAATCACAACGATGTCCGACTGAAACTTTCTTTTTCCCGTTACTTGTCCCCAATCTTCACAAACTTTGCCCACTGCCATCGTCCCTCCGCATATTCCACCCTTAGAAAGTAGCTTCCAGGGTTCAAAGACGTGACATCCAGCATCCCTGACGTGGAAAGGTTCTTCGTCAACACCCGTTTTCCCTCCGCATCATAGACCGACACGGTACGCAAGGCATCGTCACCTGCTTCTATCGTCAAATAATCGCCCGTGGGGTTCGGAAAAACCTTCAGTTCCGAATCTCCTTCATACTCTGAAACAGAAAGATTGTCAAGGACATACACAGTAACAGCACTGCGCGGGCTTATGCACAGGAGCGTGTCGTTCTGATACTGTTCTTCAAGATAGTAGGTTGTCGTGTCAAAAAGCACCGGCGTGGTGTAATAATCACCCACGGTGATGGCCTGCGAGGCGGTGTCGGAATCATACCAATACACCTCATTTTGTGCCAATGCGACCACCGTCGTCTGCATTCCCGGCAAGATGTACTGGTCGAAGGCAACAGGTGCCTCAACCTGCGGATAGAGTTCCACATCGTGGCGGATTCCCACACCCGGACGAGTGGTTACCGTAAACGTCTCCGTCTGATAGCAGGGAGCGGACACCTCCACCATGTAGGTGCCGGCCATAATCGGGCGGTGATATACACCCAAAGGCAAATGCGAATAGACCTCGGAGTTAAAACGGTCGTGATTCAGCACTTTCACCATAGCCTCAACGGGTTCGTGGGTTGTTGCATCGGTGACGACACCCCAGAATCCGTAGCTGCTCTCCACCGCATAGCTCAACAGAGCATCCTTGTTCTTGTCCCAGTAGGTAGGCAACAACATAGTGTCCGTTATCACCGGTATGTGACTCATCTCTATGGTCACCTCACGGCAATGCTGGTAATAGGTCATGTAATCCTGCCGGCCACCAACGAGCGGGCTCCAGTCGGCGCCTTCAATGACCGAACGCCCACGGTAATCGCCATAAAGATAGGCGGTGTCCTGTGCGTGACACAGCGAGGCGTAGTTCTGGCCAGTGTATCGGAACCAGTCGGCATCGGCATGGGCGCGCTGTTGAGTGGTCCAGGCGTCCCACGGGTAGTTCACGATTTCGGCGCCGCAATGGAAGTTCACCGACATCACGAAATGGATCGGCGTGACCCAATCGATGATGGCCTGCGTCTCGGGTTGGATATTTGCCGAGCCCTCCAACCCAGGCAGGTAGGGGTAGTTGCGGTTCAGCTGCACATCGTTGTAGTTGTGATAGATGGAATGGATCCCGTCTTTCAAGATCAGGTCGTTGGTCAGATAATAGGTTCCGTCGGGGTTCTCTAACGGGCAGATGTATAGGTCAACACTGTCCAACAGCCGCTGAACAGCAGTGTCGGTTGTCGCGTTGTTCAGGATGTAGTCCGCCAGACGCAGCGTCATGTAGTAGCACACCGTTTCCCAACCATGCATCGTTGACGAATAGAGGAAGGCCGGCTTTGTGGTGGTCTGCCCTAACGTGTTGCTGATGTGAATGGCGAAGATGGAGTGATGCAGGTCCGGATGGGGCGTGTCCTCCAAAATGGTGTCTATCTTGCAAAGATTCGGGAAGGAGTCCTGAAAATATTGCAGAAGTTGGGTATAAACCTCATAAGTCGGATACTTGTTCCACCGCAGCATCTCCTCTAACGTACTGGCCATGTGACTGTTACTAACATCTTTGCCTTCAGACGGCAGCTCGTATGGTAGGGCGTCCCGCTCCTCCGATATGGCCACTGCCGGCGCGGCATCAAGATGGACGCATACGGTGTCGGAATGTGCCGACTCCATACCGCCGCAGCTATAGGTTATCGAATAACAATGATCTCCTCCGGTGGCGTAGTGGTCCACATACACCGAATCGGTTACCCCCGAGGCAATCAACACCCCGTCGCGATATACGTTACATGGATGTCCGCTCGTCCTTCGGCCACGTATGGAGAGGTCATCCAAGCAAAACATATACTGGTCGTGCGACACGCAGTGTACCGCTACATATTTGGCCGCTGCGGGCACCATGAAGGAGTATTCGTTCCATTCGGCGATGGTTGTGACGGTGTCGCTATGCAAGGGAATGAAACTGCTGGCATTCGTGTCCGTCATCGAATAGGCCGCCACGAATTTCTCGTCCGCGAACCGGTTTGCAAAGCTGCGGGCGAAAAAAGAGAAGGTGAACGGTTCGGTGAAGTCCAGCTCCGGGCTTATAATCCAGTCATCGTTGGTAACATCCGAATGGAAAGGGCTCCCGAGAAACCGATGTCCCGAATGTGCAGTGGTGTTGTATTGGTTCCCAACGAGTAGATAGTCGTCCAATACCACAAAGGCCATAGGCGACCCCACATTGGGGAAACTTAAAACGCCGAAAGGAGCCGTGGGTGCCCCGTCGCCGTCGATATAGTGCCATCCCAACGTGCCAGGTGAATTGACTGCCCCGTATGGATGTCCTTCCACATCATCAAAAAACAGGATTTCTTCCGCATGGTAGGCACCGTCCCATGACAACACCACTTGACTGTCAATAGCCACAACTTGCGGCGCATTGGGGGTCTCACAAGCATCCTCCTGCCACTGTGCTATGATGCCGTCGGGCAGCTGTATGTCGTCAATCCACACGCAATCAGACCCTTTGCTTTTCGTCTGGTTCTTGGTGTAGCAGAACTTCAGCACATGGTAACCCGAACTGATGGGGCATTGGAACTCGCTCCACTCCACAAATCCCGCTAACGAGTCGCGCAACTCCCCGTCTAACCAGAAGCGGAATCCGCCGCTGCCCACAGCCGAGAAAACCTTGCGGTAATACGAAAGATTCCCGCTCTCCGTCAGATAGACCCCAATCTGCAACACCGACTCCGTGTTCAGCGTGTAGTAGTTGCCGCTTCGGGCACAATACCGGCCGTTGTGCGCCCCCTCGCTGGTGATTTCCCAACGATACTGCGAGCCAGGGCGTTCCCACGAAAGGGACGTGAAATCCCCGGACTCCCAATCCTCCGCAATCGGATGCGAAACCACTTGTCCCGACAGCGGCACGATCAAAACAACCAAAACAAAAACCATGAAACCTTTAATTCTCATTCTTTATCGGAATTTAATGGAGAAATTCAATGTGAATTATCAATATTTCAGACAAATCCAAAATCGAAAGCAAAAATACATATTTTCTTCTTGCATGGCATAAAATGAAAAACATGCAGAAAAAATAATCCAATCTTTGTAAATATTCTCACCATTATCATCCAACAAAAAAAATATTTTTCTATTTTTGCGGCTTGTTTTTGAAAGACAACCCACTTTGAACTTTGAACCTAATCGTTCTACCAAGCTCTTGCCCCTGACGGGGCTGCTCAAGGAAAACTATTTGAATCTTTGAAACTTGAAACTATAAACGATATGCAAACCATCAATCCCCAAGAAAATTACGAGGCCACACGTGCCGCGATAGGCTATGTGGACCGCAAGGAGGCCACCCAGGCCGACTACGACCGCATCGGGTTCATGTCGGGACTGGAAGTACACCAGCAACTGGCCACCAAGGAGAAACTGTTCTGCCGCTGTCCCGCCGGCATCTCCCAAAAGCCGGACCAGTTCGACGCGGCGCTGCTGCGTCACATGCGCCCCACCCTCTCCGCGATGGGCGAATCCGACGG
>JAEEKL010000104.1 GCA_016282395.1 Bacteroidales bacterium | reverse complement strand
TCTTGGACATGGTTGACACGTTCACCACTTGCGGCGGCAACGTCACCTCAGACGGCGGCGATCCAGTCACCGCACGGGGCGTCTGCTGGTGCGCCTACCCGAACACCCCGACCCTCGCCGACAGCCACACCGTGGACGGCGCTGGCACGGGTGAGTTCAGCAGCTTCATCACCGGACTGGAACACGGCACCGCCTACCGCGTGCGGGCTTACGCCACCAACAGCTACGGCACAGCTTACGGAACCGTGCGATCTTTTACCACTAAGGGGGTACCCACGGTAATCGTAAACCCTGTCACAGACATCACGAGCATATCCGCCTCGTGTACGGGTTGGGTCACTCAAAACAACGGTTCAGCACAAATCGAACGAGGTATTTGCTGGAGCACCCAGCCCAATCCCACCATTGCGGACAACCATATCGCTGCCAGCACCACGGGTGTCGGCTACTACACTTTGCCACTCACTGGCCTCACCCCCGGCACCACCTATCACGTGCGGGCTTACGGCACCAACGGTGTCGGCACGGGCTACAGCGACGAGGTGACGTTCACCACACTCACCCTCCCTACACTTATCACGGACACCGTTACGAACATTGATTTCTATTCGGCCACATGTAGCGGTGAGGTTCTCAACAATGGCGTGCCAGCCATCTCCGAACGCGGTTTCTGCTGGAGCACTACGCATAACCCGACCATTGCCGACAATCACTGCATCGACAGCACTCTGACCGGCACGGGGTTCGGCACTTTCTCCGTTCAGCTCACTGGCTTGGCGACGGGCTTCCACTACTACGTGCGGGCATACGCCACCAACAGTTCCGGAACAGCTTATGGTAACGAAGTGGAGTTCTCCACCGCATACACCTGCGGAAATCCTGTAACTGACATCCAAGGTAACATCTATAACACGATGCAGATAGGGCAACAGTGTTGGATGGCTGAGAACCTTCGTACCACCGCATACGCCCCGAACCTCATCAACGCGCCCTCGCTCAGTCACCCTACCTCTTTCAACTATACCGCATGTTTCATGAACGCCTACTATTACTATCCAAACAATGATACGGCAAATATCTCCACATACGGTCTGCTCTACAACTGGCGTGCCGCAATGGGCGGCGCAAGTCCCAGCAACAGCACACCGAGCGGAGTTCAAGGTATCTGTCCCGAAGGGTGGCATCTCCCAAGCCAAAACGGATTCAACACTCTCATACAACAAATCGGAAGTTCATCCTTTTTAGGGACCATTCTTCCAGGTGAATATTTTGCAGGAAACAATGGCCATCTGGGCTTTGGCACATGGGCATACTTCTGGACCTCAACATCGACTGACAACGTATATGGTGATGCTTGCGGAGTGAGCTGCAATGGGTCGAATCCAACCCTTAGCCCTTATGAAGAACAAGGTCGTGGATTCTCCGTCCGCTGCCTGCGGGATTAAAGGAGAAATTACAAATCTGATGGGAATAATATCTTACCGTCCCGTCAAGTCATGATACTTCCGGCAAGCGGTGGCGTAGGTGATTTGTCGGTCGGTGATGGCGTTGCGGGCCTGCAACAGGAGCGCGTTGGCTTCCAAAACATCCGTAATCGTGTTCATGCCGGCCTTGTAGTTCAGCTCGGCGAGGCGGTAATTCTCCTCCGCCATGTCGAGAGCGGCGGAATCCGAGCGCAGCAGCGACTCTGCCTCCACCATCTGGTTGTAAGCCTGCATTTCCTGCAGTTGCATCTTCTCGCCCAACTCTTTTTGCTGAAGTTCCACCTCACGGATTTTCCATTCGTGCTCCTTCATCTTGTGGGAGGTCTCCCACCATTGGGTCAGCGGCACCGAAAGACGGGCGAACAGTAACACGTTGAACTTGGCCCTGTCCATAATATTCCCGTAGGTGGCCAAAACTCCGACACCGAGCTGCGGCAACGCCTCCCCGACGGTCATCTTCTTATACAAACTTTCCGCCTTCACTTGCAGCTCAAGAAGTCGTTTTTCCGGACGCGAAAAAGATCCTTCTTCCGCCGGAGCATATTTTCCGACATCGAAGAGGTTGTTCTCCAGCACAAGTCCGCCTTCTGGATAAGGAATCCCTATTTGGTGACACAACAAATGCGAAGCGAGAAGGATGCCGTTTTCCAATTGCATTTCTTTGGCTTTTAGTTCGTTGCGCTTTAAAGCCACAAGCAGCTTGTCGCTGCGGGTGATAAGACCGGCTGCCAAAGCTTTATCGACAACGCGATCAAGGGAGTCGATTAATGTCAGGGCCGCCGTCACCGTCGCTTCTTTCTCCTGAAGTCCCAGCACCAAGAAGTAGGAGGCCTCCACCTCTTCCATGACATCGCGTTCCGTCACCTCCGACTTCAGTTCCGCCGCCTCAACACCTAACTTGGCCAGACGGTTGCCATTCACAATACGACCGCCGGCAAACAACGGCACCACGGCCAGCGCATTGACGCCCTGTCCTTTCTTCAGCGCGTTAACCTTGGTTGGCACATCTCCGCCGAACTCCGGCTCGTTCAAAATCTGGATTACCGCAGCGACAAACTCTCCGAAATCCCCGTGGTTGTTGAGATCATCCACGCTATATTCAACGAGGGGGCGCATCGCATAATAAGCACTATAGCCCAATGAAACCTGCGGGAAGAACTTGGTGAAGACCTGCGCCTTCACCTCACGCGCACGTTCAATTTCATACTGGCTATACAAATATTGCGCATTATTGGTCCGCGCCAAGACAAAGCAGGAGTCCAATGTCAGCTTCCCGCCCTGCGCAAAACACTGAATCACCAACAACAATAAAAAAGCACTTATCGCAAATCTTTTTATCATATTCATCTAATCATCTAATTCTCTTATCCTCTTACCCCTCATTCTTGCTCGCATTCCTCGCATCCCTGTCATCCAATCGTTGGAGGAAGCGTTTGTTAATTTTGTTCCGGTTTTGCTTATCCCGTTCGCCTGCATCGAAAGCGAGGCAGTAGGCCACCGGAAGCACTGTCACCACCAACGGGAAGGTGAGAAGGGTACCGAAGCATATCACCACGCCCATCGGCTCCCAAAGGAGTGTTTTGGCAATAATCATCGGGACAACACCGAGTGCGGTCGTGGCAGAAGTGAGGAATATAGGGCGCATACGCCGCAATCCCGTCTCGTAGGCGGCCTCCTGAACCGAGAGATGCCCTTTCTGCAGCAGCTCCCCTGCGTGGTCGTACATGATAATCGCGTTCCGCACGATGATGCCGATCAAGGAGATGATGCCCAGCATGGCTGTCACCGACAGATCCTGCCCGAAGAGCCACAACCCGAAGGTGGCGCCGAAAATGCACAATACCGACACGGAAATGGACAAAATGGAAATGCCGATTTTTCCGTAATGGATGATCAACACAATGAACATCACGAGAACGGCAGCAATGATAGCGTTGACGAGCGACGGCATGGTATCTTTCGTGACTGCCATGGAGCCGCCCTCCTCGATGGTGACATTCTCCGGAAGGTCAAGAGTTTCAATGTACTTGCCCATCTTCTTGAACTCCGCGAGCTGTCCTGCACCGGGAATCACATCCGCCATCACTGTGATGCAGCGTCGGCCATTACGGTGAGTGAGGTTGTCGTGGCTGAATGATGGCCGCAACGAGGCCACTTGCCGTAACGGCACCCATGTACCGGGATGCGCTGTGGGCACCAGCATGTCGCCAAGTTCTTCAAAATCAATGTTATGAACACCTTCCGTATAGATTTTCGTCGGAAGATTATAATCATTTTCCCATAAAGAGACCAAGTTGTTGCCGGACAGGGCGCCCGCCAAATAGACAGACAGCTGCGCCTGAGTCACCCCAAGGCGGTTGGCCTCGTCTATGTTCATATCCACCTCCACAATCTCCTCCGTTTCGTCATAGTCGGAATGCACGAAGCAGAGGTTCGGATCCTGCTTCATGAGAGCGATGAGCGAATCGCGCAACGGAGCAATCTGTTGGTAGTTGTCACCGGAGATGTAGTATTCAACCGGTGCGTTAACCACTTGGTAATCCATCTGTTTGAAACGGATTTGTGCCTTCGGGAAATAGTTCTCGTAACGGTGAGGGTACTCGTTCATTATCTCCTTGGTTGCCTTATCCGAATTGGTAAGCACGATGAACTGCGCGTAGGCATCTGTTGGCACGGCCATGGGCGCGTAGGTGATATGGAAGCGCGGCGACGCCATCCCGATGAACGCGGTCACGGAACGCACCCGCGGGTCAGCCTGCAAAATCTTTGTGAGGGAGTCGGCGACTTCAGCCGTCTCCTCCAAGGAACTACCCGAAGCAAGGTGGATCTCCACGGCAAAGCTGTCGCGCTCAGCCTTGGGCAACATCTGGATGTTGATGCGCGTGAAGAGGAAAATGCCCAACACCACAAACAGCAACGCCACCGCAATGGTCGCCCACTTATGGCGGAAACAGAGGTCGAGAAGACGTTTGTAGCCCCGCTGCAGCGCATCGAAGAATGCGGCTTGGATCTTCTCCAAACGGGACTGATGGCCGGGATTTGTACGTTTGATGACTTTTGCTGACAAGAATGGGATCACCAAGATGGCATACAGAAAACTGCACGACAAGGCGATGAAGATGGTCCACGGGAACAGCTGCACGAAATCGCCCATATTGGTGCCCTGCAGCAATTTCAACATCGGGAAGAACATGAACGACACGGAGCAGGTGGCGATGAGCATGGAGGTCATGAGGTTACGGGTGGATACCGCCGCCGAAGACCACCGCGAGTATCCTTCATTCAGCCGGTCCGTGTAGCCGTCAATCACCACAACGGAATCGTCCACAATCATACCGAGCACCACAATCAAAGCCGCCAGGGTCACCGTATTCAATTCAATACCAAATAAATACATGATCGCCCATGTGGCGGCGATACAGACGGGAACCGAAGTGGAGGAAACCAAGGCCGTGCGCAGCGGGAAGAGGAAGAGCATCACCAGAATCACGATGACGACAGCTTCCACAAGATCTTTCAGGAACGAAAGCACCGACCTGTTAACCACCACGGGCTGGTCCGTGATACGATGTACCCGGATGTCGGGCGGAGCGGTCTTCAAAAAAGCGTCGATGATCTTGTTGACTTCGTTGCCGAAAGAGACGATATTGTTGCCCGGTCGCATCTCCATGGAGAACATTAGGCAATGGTTGCCGGAGACCGACTGGTCGGAATACTGGATGTACTTTGAATCCTCCTGATAGCGACGTTCCAGCCGTGCGACATCGCGCAGCCGGATCGCCTGTCCGGTCACGGGTTCGGAAAAGACAATCAGTTCCGAGAGCTCATAGATGTCGCTATACGGCACATTCACGTGGATAATGGCGTTCCCGTCTTCATTGTCAACAGTACCTGTGATGGTGCGCAGGCTGTGTGCGGCCAGCTCGGCGGTGATCATGGAGGGTGAGACGGCATACTGCGTCATACGCATGGGATCCATGTAGATGGCGATCTCCTCTTTTTGCTCACCCACAATCTTGATGTTGCCCATCGTGGAGATGGTGCGGAGCCGCTCGGCCAACCTGTCGGCGAACTCACGCAGCTCCCGCGACGACCGCTGGTCACTCTCAATGGCCAGAAGCAGCGAGGAGGCGTTTCCGAAATCATCAAGCACAGCCGTGGCCAACACTCCCTGCGGCAAGTCGGTCTGCTGGAAAAGTATCAGTCCCTGCCGGATGCGCGACCAGGTCATCTTCGCGTCCTTGGCATCATTCACCAAAGTGACGAAAACCACCAACATGCCGTCTTTAGAGTACGAATAGGTCTTTTTCTTGTTCACATCGCCGAAGGTGAACAAGTACTGTTCCACAGGTTTCGCCACCCGTTCCTCAATTTCTTCGGCCGTCGCACCGGGATAGACCACCGCGACCACACCCTGACGGATGGTCACGTCCGGAAACTCGTTCTTCTTGAGTTTCGGCAGCGCGATAAAGCCGAAAATCACAATAACGGCCATGAAGAAGAACACCAGATTGTTGTTCCTCATGGCTGCTTCCACCAAATTTCTCTTCTTCGCCATGGCCGCCGGTTATTTTCCTACGTGATAAGACACCTTCGCACCGTTGTAGAGTTTTTGGTATCCTTCGGTGATGATTGTGTCGCCGTGCCCCAGTCCGTCCGTCACGAGCACACCGTTCTCGATGAACTCGCTCACCTCGATTTTCTGACGATAAGATTTCCCGTTGCGGAGTACCCAGACCACCATGCCGTCGGACATGGTCTGCACGCACGAGGAGGGGACGACTATGCCCGGATTTGCGGAGTTCTGCAGTGCGAGACGTATTTTCACCACCATGCCGGGCAGCACATCTTTCATGTCTGAGGACATTCTTGCCTTGATGTTATAAGAATGTCCTAACGGGTTGGACAGAAATGATTTGTCAAAAATGGTAAGCCGACACTCCGCATTGTCAAGAGCGGGGATGGTGGCGGAGGCGGAGGTCCCGATTCCAATTTGCCCGATCTCTTTCTCTGGCACCGAAAACTCAACCATCAAGCTATTCATATCCACAATCTGGCAGACGACATCTAACGGGTTCAGTTGCTCGCCGATGACATGGTTCCCCATACTGATGACACCGTCTTGCGAAGCATACAACGTACAGTCATTCAAATGTTTCCGTGCGGAAATTTCGGACTGACGGGCTTTTTCGAGGTCGGTTTCCATCTGCACCCAGCGCACATCGCTGATACCCTCGCCCTCATGGACCTGTTTCAGTCGCCGGTAGCCGTCCTCCGCCTGCCGGAGTGTGGCCAGTGCCGCATCGTGGAGGCTCTTGGCCGACGTTTCATCAACCTTGGCGATGAGGGTTCCTTTGCGCACCCGCTGCCCGTTATGCACATAGACGGCCGTCAGCGTGCCGCCTAACGGGAACGAAAGTGAAACCTGCCGTTCGCTGCGCACCGTGCCCACGTAATTGCGAAAATCCTCCTCATCGTAATCCCCCACTACTTGCACTCTTACGGGAATCGTCGGGTCAAATTGTTGTTCTTTTGCAGCCTTCTTCCCACATCCGACCATCACAAAAACCAATAAAACGAATAATAAAAGATGTTGATATTTTAATCTCATTTTACTAAAAAAACAGAATGGCAAAAATACGAATTTTTGAGACTGAAAAAATACTACCTTTGCCAATCCAAATATGGAGGTATTCTCACTTATACCTAACTCTATGAATAACAACATTGTAGCAAATGAATCCCAACTTCCCGAGGTGGCACAGAAACTCTTAGAGGCGCACCCGCAGGAGCGCGTGTTCGGCTTTTTCGGCGAGATGGGCACCGGCAAGACCACCCTCATCAAGGAAATCTGCCGACAACTCGGTGTGGAAAGCGACATGACCTCCCCCACCTTCGCCATCGTCAACGAATACTGGACACACAACGGCGAACCACTCTACCACTTCGACTTCTACCGCATCGACGAGCCCGACGACGCTACCCGCATCGGCTTCCAGGACTACCTCTACAGCGGCAACTACTGCTTCATCGAATGGACCGACAAGGTGGAATCCCTCCTCCACGGCGAATACACCCCCGTTTATATCGAGCGTATAGATGACCAAACCCGAAAATTCACTTTCTAACCGTTAATACACATCTCTACCAAGCTCTTGCCCCTGACGGGGCTGCTCAAGGAAAAAGCAAATTTCATATAAACCCTCTAAACCCTGAATCACAATAACCATTAACCATTAAACCTCAATAACCAATAACCCATAACCAATAACCATTAACAAATGAGCTCCGAGTACATCATCCTCCAAGACACCCCGCACGTGGAAACCCAAGCATGGGAAGCCGCCGTGGAAACGCCCACACGAAAGCTCACGCTCGCGTTGGCCAAGCCCGAGAGCGTGCATCCCGACAGCGGGTTTCTCACCCCGAACGCTGTGCGAACCTTTATTGACCAGAGCGTCAAAGTGTTCGCGCAATTCGGTTTCGCCAACCACAACCCCTTCTCCGACACCGACTACGCGGATGCCGGTGCGGAGTTCACCCACCACTACGCCGATTTGGCCATGCTGAGCAACCTCGTCCTCAAATTCGACGCTTTCACCTTTGACCAAATGGCACTGTCGAAAGAGAACCAAATTCTATTCTCCGCACTCCCTCCCGCTGATCTTTCGCAGGAATACATCGAGGCCGTCAACGAGAAGAAAATCACCATGATCTGTCTGGATTTGCTGCAAAACGACGAAGGGATTCCTGTCATCGACAAAATCCGCAAGGAGACCCTGTCTGAGGCGGGCTTCCAGATTGCCCTCTCCAACTTCCTGTTCCCACTCGTTGACACGCTCGTACACGCGCCCTCCATCGCCTACGCGCTGCAACGCGCCCCCGAACTCATGTCGGCCATCCTCTGTCATGACGGAACCCTCTGCCATCAGCCCACCGCCGAACAGCTGCACCTTCCATGGCGCGACATCGTTTCGCTCTGCTGGAACCTGAACTGAAAAAAAATCGCACACTATCCCAAAAAATTGTATATTTGCGGCGTTATTTTATGACTAATCATTTTTACAAATTCATCTTTAAATAAACAAGACAAAATGGGAAGAGCTTTTGAGTACCGTAAGGCAAGAATTTTCAAGAGAAATGCATATTTAGCTAAGACATTCACTCGTCTGGGCAAGGAAATCACGATGGCTGCCAAGGCTGGCGGTCCCGACCCAGAACAAAACTCCAAGCTGCGTCTGCTCATCCAGACGGCCAGAAACGAGAATATGCCGAAGGACAACATCGATCGCGCCATCAAACGCGCCTTCGAGAAGGACATGTCCGATTACAAGGAGATGGTTTATGAAGGTCGCGGACCTCACGGCATCGCCATCCTCATCGAAGCGGCCACGGACAACAACCAGCGCACCGTCGCCAACGTCCGCAGCTACTTCAACAAGTTCGGCGGCTCCCTCGGCACCTCCGGAATGCTGGACTTCCTGTTCGACCACAAGAGTATCTTCACCGTCGCCCGCACCCCTGAACTCGACATCGAGGAATTCGAACTCGCGATGATGGACTTCGATGCCGAAATCGACGCCGATGATGAGGAAGTGATCATTATGGCCGAATACAAAGCCTTCGGACCCATCCAGAAATATCTGGAAGACAATAAGTTCGAAATCAAGAGCTTCAAATTCGACCGTATCCCGAAGGAACTCAAAGCCCTCACCGAGGAACAACGCGCCGAAGTGAACCTCCTGCTCGACAAAATCAACGAAGATGAAGACGTCACCAACGTCTATCATAATATGGAAGAGCCGGAAGAGGCGGAATAGCTATTAGCTGTTAGCCATTAACCATTAACCATTAACTATAACCAGCTTCAATAACCTATAACCAATAACCTATAACCATTAAAATCATGTACTATTACAAATTCAAGGTGTTTTACGACGAGGTGGAGGACTTCGTGCGCGACGTGGATGTGCTCGCGAACAGCAATTTCGAGGACTTCCACCTGTTCCTGTACCAATGTCTTGGATTGCAGGGCAACGAGTTCGCCGCCTTCTCCATCTGCGACCAGAAATGGAACAAGCAGAAGGAGATCACGCTGATGGACACATCAGAGGAAGAGGATATGGCGGAGGAACCGGAGTATGACGATGAAGATTCGTTCAGCACGAAGTCGCGGCTGCCGAGGTTCGTCATGAAAGATGCCATCCTGAAGGATTTCATCACCGACCCACACCAGCACATCCTCTATGAATACGACTTCATCGACCCGAAGACGTTCTATATCGAATTCCAAAAGGTGGCTCAGACGGACAAACCCGAGGAGTTCCCGCGCTGCACGTACCAGAAGGGCACCCTTCCCGTGCGGCTCACCGCAAAGGATCTCCCGCAACCCGATGTCGATGAGGCATCGCTGCTGTTAGAGGAACTGGAGGATGACGAATACAACGACGGCTTCGACGACGGTTACAACGAGGAGGACTACACCGATCTGAATGAGTTCTCCGACTTTTAGCAGTCCGACCCTTTACATCGTGACCGGTCCGACTGGCGTGGGCAAGACCGCCTACACCATTGAACTGGCGCAACGCTGGCAGGCGCCGATTATCTCGGCCGATTCCCGCCAGTTTTACAGAGAGATGCGCATCGGAACAGCCTACCCCACCGAGGAGGAGCTGTCCGCTGCGCAACATTTTTTTGTCGGAATGCTCTCCATCCATGACTATTACAATGTTTATATGTACGAGCAGGACGTGCTCAAGCTGCTCAAGGAGCTGTTCCAGAAATACCCTGTGGTCATCATGACCGGCGGGAGTCCACAGTTCTTGGATGCGGTGTGCCATGGGGTGGATGAAATGCCCGACCCCGACCCGAGCACAAGGCAGTTCGTCATCAACCTGTTCCAGAACAACGGAGTGGAGGCACTGCACGCGCAACTGCGACTTCTGGACCCCGGATACGCCGCCATCGTCAACCCCAACGATTCCAAACGAATGATGCGGGCCTTGGAGGTATCGTTGCAGACGGGAAAGCCCTATTCTGAACATCTGCATAAAAAACAGGTAACCAGAGACTTCAATATCGAAAAGTACTACCTCAACCGTCCTCGGGAGGAGCTCTTCGACCGCATCAACCGGCGGGTCGATAAGATGATGGCAGACGGGTTATTGGAGGAAGCTCGCTCGTTACAGCCTTACCGCCATCTCAACCCGCTGAACACGGTCGGTTACAAAGAGCTGTTCGACTATTTCGACGGCAAATGCACATTAGAACAGGCGGTGACGGACATCAAGACGCACACACGGAGATATGCAAAGCGGCAGATCACGTGGTTTAAGCGGGAGTATGAAGAAAAGGTGGTGAAATAATATGACGATGTCATGCTGTATAACAACAAACATTCATTGTTTTGACACAATGGCATCACGACTCTCTTTTACTATTCCACTCATTCGCATTTCACTTCTATCATGACAAATTCATTTAATCGGCCAATATATCAATAAAAATCGTACTTTTGCGGAAAATTCGTGCTATGGGATTATTTTCATTTTTCAAAAAAGATAAAAAAAACGAAATTAACGAAGAACAAAAGAAGGAATTGAACGAGGGTTTGCAGAAATCCAAGGAGAATTTCTTCAAAAAACTGGCGAAAACCATCGTTGGGAAGTCAAAAGTCGATGACGAGGTGCTCGACAACCTTGAAGAAGTGTTGGTCACATCGGACGTAGGCATCGAAACCACCCTCAAGATCATCGACCGCATCGAAAAGCGGGTTTCCAAAGACAAATACTTGGGCACCAACCAGGTGAACATGATCCTGAAGGAGGAAATCGCCGGATTACTCCTCGAAAACGACCTCGAAAAGGAGAACGACTTCGTGATTCCGGAAATGGATACACCCTACATCATCCTCGTTGTGGGCGTGAATGGTGTGGGCAAGACCACCACCATCGGAAAGTTGGCTTACCAATTCAAGAAGCGCGGTTATTCCGTCACACTCGGCGCCGCCGACACATTCCGCGCTGCCGCCATCGACCAGCTCACCGAATGGGCCAACCGCTGCGAAGTGCCCATCGTGGCTCAGAAGATGGGATCCGACCCTGCTGCAGTGGCCTACGATACCGTGAAATCCGCCATCGCCAACCACAGCCAAGTCGTCATCATCGACACCGCCGGCCGCCTCCACAACAAAGTCAACCTTATGAACGAGTTGGTGAAAATCAAAAACGTCATCCGCAAACTCGTTCCCGAAGGCCCGCACGAAATCCTGCTCGTCCTTGACGGCTCCACCGGCCAGAACGCTTTCGAACAGGCCAAGCAGTTCACCGCCGCCACCGAAGTCAATGCATTGGCCATCACCAAATTGGACGGCACCGCAAAGGGTGGCGTGGTCATCGGCATCTCCGACCAGTTCCAAGTACCCATCAAATACATTGGCGTTGGCGAGAAAATCCATCAACTCCAAATATTCAATCGTGTCGAATTTGTCGATTCCCTGTTCCCCGACAACTGGTAGCCATGCCCAAGAAAATCGTTGTTGACCAGAATTCAGGTTTCTGCTTCGGTGTGATCAACGCCATCCGAACGGCGGAAAAATACCTTATGGAGCACAACACTCTATATTGTCTTGGCGACATCGTTCACAACAGCGAGGAGGTGCAACGTCTGTCGGATATGGGACTGCAAATCATTGACTACGACCAGTTCAAGTCTCTCAAAGACACCACCGTACTCATCCGCGCCCACGGAGAACCGCCGGAGACATACCGCATCGCCGAAGAAAACAACATCCAACTGATTGATGCCACCTGTCCTGTCGTTCTCAAGCTGCAAAAACGCATCCTCGGCGAACATCGGAACAACACATCCGGGAAACAAATCCTGATTTACGGAAAAAAAGGCCATGCCGAGGTTGTCGGACTTTTAGGACAAACCGAAAACACCGGCATCGTTATTTCCTCCCCTGACGACATCGAGTGCATCGACTTTGGCCGTCCCGCCATCCTCTATTCCCAAACCACCCAAAGTCTGGAAAACTACCGAAAACTAATTGGCACAATCCAGTCTCATTACTCTTTGGCGGGACATGCCGACTGGTTCGAGCACGAGGACACCATCTGCGGGAAAGTCTCCTCTCGCGCCAAACAGATTGCCGATTTCGCCGCCAGCTTTGATGTCATCCTCTTCGTTTCTGGCGAAAAAAGCTCCAACGGATTATACCTATATAATATATGTAAAGAACACAACCCGCGCAGCTTTTTCCTGACCAACGTTGAACAACTGCTACAAATTGACCTGTCGCAAGCAGACAGCATCGGCATCTGCGGAGCGACCTCCACCCCCATGTGGCTGATGCAGCAAGTTGCCGACAAATGCGCCGAATTTTGAGAAATCCTGCCATTTGCCCCTTTCCCTTTATTTAATTTTAACTGTCATCTCTTAATTTTAAAATTAAAATTAACTAATTTAAGTTAATTTTAAGCATATTATAAAACATTATATCACTGTTTTTCAAGTGAATAAAAATTTTTTATTTTGATTTTATAAATATATATTGATTATTCGTTAAATAAATATATATTTGCCGTGGTTTTGATTATTGATTGATTCACCTGAAAAAAAAGAAATGAAACAAAAAATTACACACATTAAAATAGGACTGCTGGCATTGTTACTAATGTCCGGAATCATGTCAAAGGCCTTAGGGCAAAACGTATTGTACGAAGAAAACATGGGGACACCAACCTCCAACACTCTCATCCAGAACTACACAGGTTGGCAAAACAGTACAGTATTCTACATAGGCAACGGCACATGCGATGTTCGAACATCAAGTGCTTCTACGGGTTACGGCGGCGCATCTGGGGGCGGGAACATTATGATCAACGACACAGTTAAGTGGTTCCAGATTTCAGGAATCAACACCTCAACAGCAACGAACACCACAGTGAAACTGTATTGTGGCCTCCGCAAAACAACGAAAACAGAGAACGGAAATCACTTGTTGGTGGAGTTTTCCACGGACAGCATCGTCTGGACAAGTCTCCCGCTGGAGGACACGCTCCCCACTGGCACCGGCTCAACAGGCTGGCATCGTGCCTGCTTCCCAAATCTTCCAACACACCCGCACCTGCATATAAGGTTTTCCAGCACCGCGAACGTTGAGTTTCGCATCGACGACATCAGCATCACCGACGGCGACGAAGTTGTATTGGAGACCGTGGAAACACCGACCTGCACACCACCGGCAGGCACCTATTTCGAGCCACAAACTATCATCCTCGAATGTTCCACGCCCAATGCCATCATCCGATACACGTTAGACGGCTCCAATCCGGACGGTCAGTCAACTCCCTATTCTGGGCCAATAGCCATTGATGCCAGCAGTACCCTGAAAGCGTTTGCGGAGAAAGACGGCATGTACAGCAGCGGGATCCTTTCCGCACAATTCATCATATTAGACACCAATTCCCTTTTGACGCTTCCCTTTGACATCTCACAAAACAGCGAATCGGAAAGAGCGGAGGTCAAGACAATGCCAGGGTTTCGCAGTAACAAATTAGGCTCATCATACGCGGACGGGGCAGCCAAGTTCGAATCGAAGAATGCGGGACAGGCAATGCTGATCGCGCACCTCGACAGTGATCCCGGCAGTCTCTCGTTCGACCTCAAAGGCGCAAAAGGAGGCAATCCGTCCACCTACAACGGCATCTTGTTTGTGGTCAGCGAGTCCGCCAACGGAACGGAGTGGTCTTCTGTGACGACATTAGACGAAAATGACATCAGCACATCGTCTTATTCGCATTTTGGAAGCTTTCCTTTGTCTCAAAACACACGATACATCCGCTGGTTATTGGCTGCGGCCAACAGCGGGAACACTCAACTTAACAACATCGTGATCACAAAACGTCAACAGGGAGATGAAACCGGCATTGACGCCCATGGCGACAATCCGAGACATGAACCATACCCCAATCCATCCAGCGAATATTTCCAGTGGAATATTTGCGATGCGATGACAACGGTGAAACTCACCGACATGAACGGCAATTTGATCAGCATTTGGGGAAATGTCTATCCCGGTGACCAGCTGTACATCGGAGGGATAGCACCCGGATGCTACCTGCTCACAGCACAAGACGAAATGAACAGACGGGTGACAAAGAAACTAATCATCAAATAACGTATGAGAGGAGGTGTTCTATAAGAAAAAAAAGAATAATGTACGTGTCTTTTTAATGTTTTGAAATGGTAATCTAAAAACCGGCCTGTATATCGGGGAGGGCGGAATGATAAAACATAATTATTTCATTTTTCATAGTAGTTGACATCGTTTTCTCGATTATATTTTGTTTTATTGGTTAAATTTTCCTCAAACTATCAGGACAAACTCCCCCTTTACAGGTTGGTTTTCAAAATACTGGACGGCCTCCGCGAGAGTGCCTCTGAAGGTGAAAGCATGGATTTTGGTCAGTTCCTTGGCCACGGCCACGGGATGTTCTCCGCCCATGATCTCTACCATCTTCTCCAAAGTTTTCAGCAGCCGATGTGGAGATTCGTAGAATATGACTGTCTCTTCCATCTCGGCGAAACGTTTCAGCAAAGTCTCCTTCCCTTTTTTGTGAGGCAGAAAACCGTAAAAATAAAAGCTGCTGCATGGAAATCCCGACTGAATAAGTGCGGGCACGAACGCGGTGGGGCCAGGCAAACATTCAATCTCGACATTCTGTTTCAACGCTTCGCGGACAAGCAAAAATCCGGGGTCTGAAATTCCGGGGGTTCCGGCATCGCTCACCAAGGCAGCAGTCTCAACCTGTTGGATCATGCGGATATAGTTCCCAACCTGTTCGTGTTCGTTGAAAATGTGGTACGCCATGCAGCGTTTGCCCTCTATCTCGTAATGCTGAAGCAGGTTCTTGGTAGTCCGTGTGTCTTCACAAAGAATCAAGTCCGCTTCTTTCAGCACACTGAGAGCGCGAAGGGTGATATCTTCCAGGTTTCCAATAGGGGTCGGTACGATGAATAACTTGGCCATAATGAGAGGTTCTAAAACAATGAAAGACGGCCATTTCAACCGTCTTTCTTTTCAAGTGCCCAGAACAAGAGTCGAACTTGCACATCCGTTCGGATACTACACCCTGAATGTAGCGCGTCTACCATTCCGCCACCTGGGCTTAACTTTGATGATGCTCTCACATCATTCTTTTTTTTTCGCTTCTATCAAAGAACGAAATCTTTCATATTTCCTTCTCAGAATCGAAGTTTCAGAAAAATAATGCTTGAAATCCATTTCACTCAACGTTTCCAAGTCGTCATTTTTGAGCGGCAAAAATAAGGATTTTTTCGATATGTTCAACGGATTGGCGTTTTTTTTCTTGTTACGAGGACAAACCTCCTGGCAGATATCACACCCGAAAGTATATTCTTGATCCGCTAACTCATTGTAATTCGGAGTTTTATCTTCCGTATTATGGTATGAAACACACCGTCTCGCATCCACTTGGAATGGAATTTCAAGAGCATTTACAGGACAACTTTTCACACAGATTTCACAATCCCCGCAGTCCGATTTTGGCAAAGATTGGTCATATTCGTCGCAAAACCGATCCACCAAAAGGACACCAATGACGAAAAACGATCCATGCTGGTTATGTATCAACCCGTTTTTACCCATATACCCTACCCCGGCCTCCATAGCCCATCGTTTCTCGGAGATAGCGGAACTATCCACCGTGATTTTATATTTTACTGAAGAATAATTATTTACAATCTTGTCCGCCAACTGCTCCAAGAGATTTTTCACCAAGATGTGGTAATCCTGAATCCAGGTGTAACGCGCGGTGCGATACTTATCAGATTTTGGCTCGGAGTCAGTCAAGTAATTGTAAGTCACCACAATAACCGATTTACAACCTTGAAGCAACGATTCCGGATTGAAACGGTTGCCGATGTTGCGCTCCAAATAGTGCATATCGGCATGGTAATCGTTTTCGATGGAATGCCGGAACTCCGTTTCCGCCTCCTTGAGCACCCGCGCCCGCGCAATACCACAGTCCTGGAAGCCAATTTCCGATGTCCACGACTTAATCCGTTGAGAACTAAGCATTTCAGGAATCATATTCACAAGGAGATACGCTCAAATTTTTCCGGAATCCTGATGCTGGTGACACCCGGCACATTCAATCGGATGACTTTGATTTTGCCCCGAACCTCAATCACGCGGTTCAGTTCTTTGAAAACGAACTCCGTGAAGAATGAACTTACGCTATCTACAGGTGCAAACGCTGAATATTCGTACGAGAGTTTTTTACCCTGTGGCAGCTTTTCCGTTTCACCGTTAAAGAGTGCCTGAACCGTCTGGAAATCAAAGGAAAACGGCAAAAATCTGTTAATTGGCGTGTAGGTGTCGCAAAAGTACTGCCGTGTCAGTTTGTTGACATACTTGACGCTGTCGGGAGTGAACACGGCACGCATCACCTCAACTCCGTAAGCGTGGATGTTCAGGTAGAGAATGCTGTCCGTACGGTTGACCATGTAGAAATTGCAGGTGCGTGTGCCGCCCGTGTCGATGATGTCGGCCTTGCCCCGGTAGGTGATCCAGTCGTAGCCCGTGGCCATGGGAAGGACGATTGTATCTGCAACAACAGCTACAATATCAGCTTCTTGCGCACGCAATCCAACGCTGAAAAAAAACATAATGACCAACATTATAAATATGCGACCTGTTCTATTCATACTATAACGATGATTTTGACTTTTGAGAGATATCCACTATCAACTCCCTAATCCCTACTAACTGCTAACTACTAACTAACTGAACATAGACGATACATGTCCCGAAAAGTTTTATTATTCTTTTCGAAAATTGTAACATCTTAGTATATTGCTATTTGCATTCGGTCTCAAATGCATCGCCCCGCCAAGGCACTGCCTGAAATCTTTACATTTCCGACAGATTCCCGTACGCATCCACACGCGGTCGCGCATGAGTTGGAAACGATTGTCCCACACATCCAACAGATTATCCTGATAGATGTTGCCTTGCACAAAGCTGCGGTCAATGTTAGGGCAGGCGGAGATGCCGCCGTCAATCAGCACACTGCCGATATTAATGCCCGCACGACAGAAGAAATAGCTGTCTCGGACATGTTCCTCGTACTTGCCTGTATAGGCTTCACAGCTGAATGTCAAGTGGATACGGTTTTCACGACGAGTGTCGGCCATAAACTGCATCATCTGTTCCACCTGTGCGCGGGAAAGCTGTAGCTCGTCATTGTGCGCCGCCCGACCTATAGGGGAAATCGTGAAGAGACGCCAATTACGAATTCCGTTTTCAATCAAAAGTTCCTTTAATTGAGGAAGTTCCACGAGATTACGCTGATGCACGCACGTCACGACATCATACGCAAGACCTGGGGTATTCGCGATGAGATGCAAAGCCCGCAACGCTCTCCTGAAACTTTCAGGATGGTTGCGCAGCCAGTTGTGGGTCTCTTCCAACCCGTCCAAACTCACTGTAACAGAGGATAGTCCGGCGGCAATCAGCTTGGAGTGCATGGCCTCGTCGTACAGCATTCCGTTGGTGACAATTCCCCAACGCAAACCCTTGTCTTTCAAAGCTTTCCCGCATTCTGCCAAATCGGGACGCAACAACGGCTCCCCACCCGTAATAGCGACTATCACGGTGTTGCGGGGATAGCGCTTTGACAACGGCTCCACCGCCTTCAGAAAGTCCTGAAACGGCATATCCTGGACGCAACTCTCTGATTTGCAATCCGAACCACAGTGTCGGCATGACAAATTGCAGCGCCACGTACATTCCCAGAAAAGATAATTCAACTCGTGAATATCTGTTTCGTTCTTTCGAAAGACACGAAACAGCCACCGTTTGAAAGGATTGATGCGGCTATTCCTTATCATCGTTTTCCAACGTGGAGGCATTCTCTTCCTGAATCACATTTTCTGCATTCAACGTATCCTGTTCCACATAAATCTCCTCATCGACCAATTCATTTTCATTTCTACCTTGGGGAGGACCATAACAGGCCTGAAACACAAGCATTACCGCCGTGAACGAAAACATCCCCAAAAGTAGTCGGAGAATCTGCTGTTTTTTCTGACGTAGTTTGTTCATAATCGAAGAAATAAAATGCAAAGATAAAATTTTTACGTAGCAAAACGTGTCAAGAATCTTTTTTTTCTGACATCAGGTCGCGACGGTTCTGTCCGATGTACTTGAAATACAGGAACAAATCGAACGAAACAATCAGTAAATTGAACAGATACAAATAAACGACCCAATCATAATTGTAGAAGACCTTGTGCAGGATTCCGAAGACATAGCCCAAAATGATGATGGACATGAAGAGAGGGCTTTTACCAAGAACCACTTTAGTTCGCAAGGCTTTTACGATGGAAAAGGGCCAGCTGCACGCGAAACAGAGCAGCATCAATATTTCAAAAACACTGACATTCATTGTTTTATACTGATTTTACGATGTAAAATAAAACAGCGCGAAAATACATTTTTTTGCTGTTCGCTATTCACAATTAGCTGGCCAAACGGAAACCGGGACTCGCAAGAGCTCCTATCATCGTCGCTTCATCGCTTCGTCGTCCAATTTCCCGCGAAACCACAACTCCAAAATTTACAATTGCAATACTAATAGTTAATGTAAAATTTGTAAACAACTGATTCCCAGCGAGAAAAAAATTACGCAAAACCCTTGACAAACGGGATGTTTTGTTGTATCTTTGCCATCGGAAATGCAGTTGAACAATGGGGCATTTGTGTTCCCGTTTCAGAGACGCGCCATGGCACGTCTCTACGGACAACCGTCAGACCAGAACGAACAAAACAACAAACCTAAACAAAAAACAATGACAAAAAAGAAAACAAAAAGAAAGTCCAAGACAGAATCATTGGCAGTTGTTCTTTGTCAGGCGGCTTCGGGCATATCACAGCCACTCCACAATCAGCGGCGTGAAAATCGGTGACACGGTGTATGCAACCGTGCCGAAAGTGTTTTCCATAAGTTTCATGGAGAAAGACATGCCCGAATTCACGGGCAAAAACAGGTTCCTTTGGAAAGTTTACCCGAAAGATGACGACAATGAAATATTTTCTAAAGAAAATGTTTGGTGTTTTGTAGAATTGTGTAAATTTGCCGCGCAGTTGGAAACGCTGGATTTGACCGATGAGAAGAACCGCTGGCTCTACATGCTCACCCATGTAGCGGACATCAGCGAGGATGAGGTTCGGCAGATGGATCCGGTTCACCAACGGTTTTACGAAGAATGCCGAATATCAAACCTTAATGAAATGGAAAAGAAAGAATACGTGACGAGTGTGTTGGAGTACGACGATGTGCGGGAGTCGATGATGTGCGAACGCGAAGTGGGGAGAGAGGAAGGGCGCGAAGAAGGACGTGAGGAAGGACGTGAGGAAGGACGCGAGGAAGGGTTGCTGCAAGGAGAGGTCAACACTAAACGCCAGCTCGCCCTCAAGATGCTCGCCAAGGATTTCGCCCCAGACCTCGTGGCGGAAATCACCGGGTTGACAGAGGAGGAGGTCTGCGCTTTGGTTGCTCATACTGATTGACGGAAGCTTGACAATTCTGCCAGTGCGCACCCTGGCGAGTTCGGGATTCCGTTTTGCAACCCTGTCCTCACGAGCCAATGCACGCCTTGACGATGATAACCGCACTCGCGGTTCAACGCCTCCCTCTTCCGGCAAAACGGAATGGTGCATTGGGTACACGCGAGGGCGGTGATTAACGATACCCCATTCCCCGCAAGAGCAGTGATTGCCGAAATACGGATAACCCGCCAGCGCAGTGATCACCGAAAAACC
>JAEEKL010000103.1 GCA_016282395.1 Bacteroidales bacterium | reverse complement strand
TCCAGTTGACGAAAGCCATCAGTTGCTCGTTGTTGGCGAACATATCGTGGGCGATGATCAGATACTTGACGGGGGTGATGTTGAACTCGTTGCGCGTGTCCATCGGGTTGATGACGGCCTCCTTGGCGGCGTGGAACAGCGGGCTGTAGTACTTGTCCTTCATCTCCAAGGTGGCCGGGATGTTGGCATTCCCGTAGGTGATCTCCACCTCAATGCGGCTATAGACCCGGATCTTGTCCGTGACGGGGTTGTAGGCCACGGGACTCACCACCACACTGGCCATGTTCACGTCACGCATAGTGCCGATCTTGCGGGCAGAGACCACCTCCGGCTGCGAAGTGTAGAAAGCATCGGTGCGATAGACAGCTTCGTTCTTTTTGAAGGGACGTTTTCCCGTATCGGACTTGGAACAGCTCTCTTGGCTGGGCATCACGGGATAAAGTACATTCAAGGCGGCGACATCGTATTCCTCGTAGTCCGCCGACACAATCCGGACGTTGACCTCGTCGCACAAGGGAATCTCAATCAGCTTGGTGAGTTCCGGCAATGATGGGAACCCCACTTTCGTGGAGTTGTCGTAGCCGTCCATAGAGAGGGAAGTATAGTGGGCGTCTCCGACGTTCACCACGCTGTTTTGCAGTTTGGGCGTGGTAAACTCTATGGAGAGTTTGCTTATCGTGTTCTGTCGGATGGTAAAATTTTGAGCGTTTATGAAGAAAACACTAATCAGTAATATGCTGAATAATACTACTTTTTTCATCGCCTTTCATCGCTTTTCATCGTCCCCTCGTCCTTTACGCACCGTACCGAAAGCCCATAACATTTATAATTCAAATAGTTATAGCCTTCGGTCTTAAAGTCATAGACAGTGCAGCACCAAGCTTCGATTCGGCTGAAATTGTCAGCGCTCCAGAAAGCGGTTTGCTGTCCGGCATGATGATAGCCGGTTTCGGTGTAATCGCCTGTGGGGGTAGCGTCAAAGCCGGCAACCGCCTTCGGTTTCGTGTCATAGGGATCCCAAAGTTGCGTGAACGCTTTCATCATTTCCCCGGCGACGGGATGGCCACCCAAAGTTTGGAAGAGTTTCTCCCATTCGCTGTTGTCGGGTAAGTGCCAGCCCTCGGGACAGATTCCTCGAACCGGTTTTGGCAACGCTTTGGGGCTGTTATGATGGCCGGATAAATCCAAAGCTGCTGTCCAATTGTATAGCATTCCGAACCTGCTGTCACTCGGGATTGCGTAATATGCGGCAAATTCCGGCTGTGTGGCGGAAAAAGTCGGGTTCACACGCCAATGTTTGCCCGTCGGTGAGGTTGTACAACGCATGTTCTCCGCCATCCAACATTGTGTGCCAATCTGCACAGTCCGGTAAGTGTTGCCCTGATGGTCTTTTACAATTGGAGAAGAGGGGCAAAAGGGAAAAAAGTGAGTGCTCTCCGTTTGCGCCCATGAGGTGAAGGAAGTTGCTATAATACTGAAAATCAACAAAAAGAGACCTCTCAGAAAACCCGTAGAGACGCAAAATTTTGCGTCTCTACAATATGGGGGAAAACCAATCGTCATATATTCGTTTAGGACTTGGTTAGTGATTCGAATTTGTCCAAATTCTTGAGAGCGATAGCGGTGCCACGGGCAACGGCGCGCAACGGATCCTCCACCACATGCACAGGCAACTGCGTGATTTTGTTGATACGCTTGTCAAGACCGCGCAAGAGTGAACCGCCACCGGCAAGGTAAATGCCGGTTTTGAAAATATCGGCGGACAACTCGGGCGGTGTCACATTCAGTGCCTGCATCACCGCATCCTCAATGGAATTGATGGAGTTGTTGAGGGCGGTGGCTATTTCCTGGTAGTTGATCATGATACTGCGCGGAATGCCGTGTACCAAGTCACGACCGTAAACCTCGTAGTCGGCAGGCGGGTTGTCGAGATGCGTGACGGCCGCACCTACGTTGATTTTAATTTGCTCGGCAGTCGGAATACCGATGTCGAGGTTGTGTTCGCGGCGCATGAACTCTTTAATATCGGTGTTGAGGCGGTCGCCGGCCACCTGTACAGACTTCTTTGACGCGATAGAACCTAAGGCTATAACGGCCACCTCGCTGGTGCCGCCGCCAATATCAATAATCATGTTGCCGTTGGCATCCAAAACATCGATACCGCTACCGATAGCGGCGGCCATCGGTTCATAGATCAAACGTACTTCCTTGGCACCGGCCTGCTCTGCAGACTCACGCACGGCGCGCTCCTCCACCTCGGTGATGCCCGAAGGGATGCAGATGACCATTTTCATGGCCGGAGTGATTAAAGAGTGTTTTGTGTTGGTCATTTTGATGAACTCACGCAGCATCAGCTCCGTGGGTTGGAAGTCGGCAATCACGCCGTTGCGCAAAGGGCGAACTGTGTAAATCTCGCCGGAGGTCTTACCCTCCATCATCAGTGCCTTTTTACCGACCGCAACAACGGACTTTGTACGCGAGTCGATGGCTATAATGGAAGGCTCGTCCACCACCACCTTGTTATCGTGTAGAATAACAGTGTTGGCAGTACCCAAGTCGATGGCTATCTCTCTGGTAAACAATGAAAACAATCCCATTTTATTTCTTCTTTTTACAAACTTGCAAAAATATAAAAATTATTGTGATAATACGAATTTTTGTATAAAAAGTTACATTTCGGTGTAGAGACGTTTCCTGAGACGTCTCTTACTAACGTCTTCTGAGACGTTTCAGGAAACGTCTCTACAGAGGGGTTTCTCTTCTTTTGTACATTGTTTGGTAATTTTTTTACTTTTGCCATTTTAATTGATATTCTCAAAGTGCTAATAATCAAGTTTATGAAAATATTATTGTTCCTGTTGATATACAGTTTGTTTGTACCGAACGACGGAGCTTGGCTGTTACAGCTCTTTTCGGAGAAGTCCCAGGTGAAGGTCGTGCAGTCCGAGTCCGTTCCAGACACCCTCACTCTGATGTTCATCGGAGATGTGATGTCGCACAGCCCGCAAGTGGATGCCGCACGACTGCAAGACGGCACCTACGACTACGCGTCGTGCTACCAGTTCCTCGCACCCTACATCGCCTCCGCAGACCTCTGCATCGCCAACATGGAGGTACCTTTGGCGGGTTCGCCATACACAGGTTACCCCCAGTTTTCCTGTCCTGACGCGATGATGTCGCAACTCTTTGATGCGGGCGTGGATGTCTTCCTCACCGCCAACAACCACACCTGCGATAAGGGAGCCAAAGGCATCCGCCGCACCATCCACGTCATGGACAGCCTGGGCATCCCGCACGTGGGCACCTACCTTGACAGCACGGATTTCAACCAACGAAATCCTCTCATTGTGGAAAAGAACGGTTTCCGTATCGCTGTGCTGAACTACACGTATGGCACGAATGGCATTCCCGCTCCGAACCCTTTCATCGTCAACATGTTGGATTCTACCGAAATCGCCCGTGACATTGCACGCGCCCGTGAGCTGAAAGCCGACTACATCGTGGTGATGCCGCACTGGGGCATCGAATATGAACGGAAACAGAACAAAGAACAAAAGGGTTACGCCAACTACATGTACGAGTGCGGCGCCGACATGGTAATTGGCGGTCACCCGCACGTGGTACAGCCCATTACGTTGGAAAACAGGAATGAACTTGGTGTGGCACAATGCATTACGGCTTATTCGTTGGGCAATTTTGTCTCCAACCAGCGCAAACGCTACACGGATGGTGGCATCATCGTCAAATGCCAATTAGTGCGCGACACCAACGGGGTGATACAAATCACGGATTACGAATACCTACCCTATTGGGTCTATAAAGGAACCTGCCAAGGAAAATATCAATACCACATCCTTCCTGCTAAACATGCTGTGGAAAACTGCGCATACTATGACCTCCACGGTGCGGATTCCGTGGCGCTGAACCTCTTCTACAAAGACACTAAGGCACTGATTGACAGCTTTCCCGAATCAAAATTTGACTTTACTTCAGCGATTCGATAACGCCTTTGACCTCATCGCCAGCCTCCTCTACAGCATCATTGAAATCTTGAAGGATCATACGGGCTTTTGCCTGTGCGAAATAACCTTTGCACTCCCCTTTCAGCTGGTTCACATGGGATGTTTCATCACCGGTAAGTTTCTTTTTCTCCACTTTGGCGACGTATTTCTCGAACTTGGCTTGTGACTTCTCCAAATCAGCTTGGGAATAGTTTTGATATTCCTGTTCCACTTGAGCAGTAAATTTTTCCAAATTCTTGATTTTGTGAGATTTGCTACTACAAACCAACAAAACGACAGCCAAAACAACCACGGCCACCAACGCCGCGATAATAATCGGAAGTTTGTTTTTATTTTCCATATTGAAATGATTTTATATTGTTTTAATATTTAACATTTTACGGCTTCAATGTCAATAACCCATAACCCATAACCCATAACCATTACTAAAACCCTGTCCAGAACATCTCCCAAATCTTGTGTTCCATCTCCTGCCAAGTCTGGCGGGTGGCGCCTGCGAAGTCTGCACTGTACTGGTTGAGCAGCTTTTGGGCCTCCTCTTTCTTGCCGTCGTTCAGCAGGCTGACCGCCTTCTTCTCCAAAGCAGGAAGCTCCTCAAACGCCTTGTCCTCGTAACGCATGATGTTATCGGTCATCATCTTCTTGGTGCGGCCCCAGCGCACTTGCGCCAATTTGTTGGCCTTGCGGTAATGCCACAACACCGCGTTCTCGTTGTAACGGAAATGGCCGCACACCTCGAAACCAGCAGGCATCTTTGTGGCACCGGCATAAATCGGGATACGCGGGCTTTGTCCGGGATTCTCCACCGAGAACCAGCACAGACCGCCCACCTCGTCGGGAAGCCAGTCGCGGCACTGCATGATGAACGAGTAGGAGCACCACGACATGGCCACGCCACGGTAGAAGGTCACGGTGCCGGGGTTCAAGAAATTATACATGGCGCGCTCGTTGCCGTCCATCCACGGGTTGGCGTTCGGACAAATGATGGTGTCCTTGTACGGATTGCCGTCCTTGTCCTTGCGGTTTACTTCTATCTTGAGATTTCCGATTTGGTCGAGCACGGAACCTTCGTAATTGGCGCGGAACAGCTCCATCACATCGCGCACATCCACCTTCTTTTCGGGCTTCACGGAGAAGGGCAGCTCCTCCGCATTGAGATCGAGGTTTAGCGATGGGGCGAGGTAGTTGAAGATATACCATTCGCGCTCCTTGTGGTTTTTGCCCTCGGCGTAGGAGGCGTTGAAGGCCTTCCACCAGAGGAAGTCGCCCTTGCCGTCCCAAAGTCCGTACTTTTTCGCCACCTTCTCAATATTGTCAGAGCAGAGGAAGTTGTTCTTGTCTTTGCGGTTGAGTTTGCCGATGCGGGGCACGTTGCAGCTCACGGCCACCTCGTCGTCGGGCACGCGCTGTGCCACCCACATACCGCCGATCACGTCGGGACCTTCGCCAAGAATTTCCATCTGCCACACCTCGTTCTTGTCGGCAATGGTGATGCACTCGCCGCCGTCGGCATAGCCATACTGTTTCACCAAGTCGCCAATCAGGAGGATGGCCTCGCGAGCGGTCGTACAACGCTGAAGAGCAACACGTTGCAGCTCCTCAATCATAAACATGGCATTTTCGTTCACCAGCGTGTCGGGACCGGAAAAGGTGCTTTCACCCATAGCTAACTGATGCTCATTCATACAGGGGTAAGCGGTGTTCATGTAGGCGTAAGTGTGCGCTGCCTCGGGAATCTCGCCGGCAAGCACGAGGTTCTCCATACTCTTGGCCGTTTCCGTATGCATCGTGCCTTTATAGACTTTGTGCATGGTTCCGGGCTTGTGGTCAGCGGCCGGCTCGATGGTCACCCACGTGCGGTACTTACTGTCGCAGGTGTGCGAGGTGATGACGGAGCCATCGGTGGAGGCTTTCTTACCAACCATGATGGAAGTGCAGTTCGCGCCCACAAGTTCTTCGTTTTGGGCGGTCAGCATTTGAGTGAAGCCCCATAAAATCAGGGCGATAAAGAGAAACAGTTTTTTCATTTCTTGAATATTTGATATTGCGGCAAAGATACAATTTTTAGGCAATAGGACAGATAACCCAATCCGTAGAGGCGAATAATCATTCGCCCTTACAACGTTTCACCGCACCACCGTCACGCTTCCTTTCACCGTCTTCGCCTTCTCCCCGCGGCTCTTGTAATGGATCACCACGGCATACACACCCTCCATCGCATTGGAGCCGTCCCAGCCGTAGGTCTTCTCCTCCGTGCGGAACACCAAGCCGCCCCAGCGGTTGTAGATTTCCATCCGGTACTCCTCGATTTCGTCGGGGTAACTGAAAATCGGCAGGAAGACTGGGTTCAGGGCGTCCGGACCAGGGGTGAAGGCGTTGGGCAGGTATAGCTCCTGAGCACAATGCTCGTAGTCGATGTCCACCGCATCCCAGTGGCTGAAGCACTTGTTGCTCACCTCCACACTGTAGCTGCCCGGACCGCGCACCAGATACGTGGGCTGAGTGCTCCCGTCCTGCCACAAATAGTCGCAATAGGGAACTTCCGCGCTGAGGGTCAGGGTTCTGCCCTCGCAAAGCGTCGTGTCAGGACCGAGGTTGACCGTAAAGTCGTTGAGGTAGCCGATGTTGATCGTGTCGCTCGCCCCGAGGCAGTTGTCCGTGATGACAACCCAGTATTCGCCGTCCTGATACACCGTGTAGGTGGTGTTGGTGCTGGCGTCCTGCCAGTAGTACTGCGCGGGGTGCGGCTGGGTGGCGTCCAGCAGCAGTGTGGCCAACTCGCACAGGACGCTGTCGCCGCCGAAATCCACCGCCGACTGCCCGTAGAGGCTCACGTGGAAGCTGTTGCTCTCGGCGCGGCACCCGATGTTGGTGACAGATACCTGGAACGTCCCTGCGGAATCCACGGTGATGGCGGGTGTGGCGGCTCCGTTGCTCCAGAGGTAGGAGAGGGCGGCGGGCTGTTCCACGGAGAGGGTCGCGCCGGCGCAGACGGTGGTGTCGTGCGCGATGGTAAGCAGCGGCGGCGGCACCACAGCCACGAAGGTGGTGGTGGTATCGGGACAGTCGTAATGGAGGATACACTGCACGGTGAGGGTGTCCAAGGCGGTCAGCAGGAAGGAATATCCATCGCCGAGGTGGGAGACCCCGTCCACAACCCACTCCACGGGCACCGAGTCGGGGTTGTGCTCCACAAGGAGGGCAAGCGTGTCGCCGAGACAGCGGTGGACGGTGTCGAAGTTGTGTTCGGCGATGTTAATACTTCCACTTGGATAGTTCGTGTAGAAACAACCTGAGGCTCCTGCATGGTAGTAGTAAACCTTGGTGATATCGTCTATCTCCGGGTGATTTGGAGGTGCAGGCAGCACATTGTAACCGAACTCATCCACGTAGGCCGAGAAACCGTTCTCGTTGGTGAT
>JAEEKL010000102.1 GCA_016282395.1 Bacteroidales bacterium | reverse complement strand
GTTGGCAATATTGTCGATGACGTCCTTATATTTCTTATAAGCATCCACCACGGCCTGCAAATCCTTGTAGTCCTTGCTCAGCTTGACATAGTTTTTCATGTCGGACATCACATCCGGCTTGGTGATTTCCTCGCCAATCTGCAGCCAGCGTTGGTAAATAAGCTCTAATTTATCCAGTAAATCGTTCATATATAAGCCTTTCTGTCTTTTCTTTTTCGGGCTGCAAAGATACACTTTTTAATGGTTATTGGTTATTGGTTATGGGTTATTGAAGCAGGAAACTGTACTGGAAGGGATTTTGACTTTGGCAATTGGCTATTGTTGTGGAACCGTTGAACACACCGTTGCGCCAAATCAAAAACTATCCAAGGCCGGCAGGATAACGGCATCCTTTTGCACCTGATAAAGAGAACTCTATGATAGGCCTGTGTCTTTCTTCGCCAGTTACTAAATTCCCTAAATCACCCCCTTAAACTTCAACCACAAGGGGAAAAACTGGTCATATACAGAATAAACGCCCTTGTCAACGGTGACGAAATCCTTCTCCAGCAGCCCTTTCAGCGCGGAGCTGACACTGCTCGCCGAACTGAGCTTGTGACGTTTGAGGAATTGTCCGCCGTTTATCTCATGGGCTTTCCCATCTCTCGCGATAGCCAGGAACAATAGACGTTGCTTCTCCGGCATCTGGTAGAAGAGCGATTCGTAGGTGTCGGAGGACATGTGGATGAGGAAGTCAATGGCCTCGTCAACCATCGGCGGTGTGCAGGTGGCGCCTTTCTCCGTTCTGGAGAATAGGACGTTCAGGATACGGTGCATATAGCTGGTGACGGCCTCAAAACGCTCGTAAAGAAGATTGATAAACTTCTCCCACGCCCTTTTGCCTTTGGGTCTCAACTCGTCCACCACCGCTTTCCCAAGCATGTTGACAAACTCAGCCAGGTTTTTGGTGGCGTAGATGTCCACCACAAAGCAATGGTATTTCCGACGGATTTCTACGTCATCAAAAACATGCCAAATCAAGTCGGTTTTTCCGATTCGCCTTGGAGAAATCAGTGCAATATTGTTCTCGTTCAGGAGAAGGCTTTTTATGGCAGCAGTCTCTTGAATACGGTCGCAGAAATACTCCGCTCACGCGTAACCCTTTGCAACAAAGGGATTTATCATATCATATTTGTATATTACAAACAAACAAGTATTCCCATAAAATGATTATCATAAAATAGTAATACATCGCAAAATACACAAATATTTGAAATAACAGAATCGAATGCGAATTATTCTACCGATGCGCGTTTTGTTGTTCCGTTGTAGCAACGGAGCATGAAAAAAAAGGGGGAAAGATGGAGATTCCGCCAGCGACGACAGGAGCTGGCGGAATGGCGGGCGAGCGGAATCCCCTTCTTGCCAAGGCTGTTCATTGCTTGACTCTCACTTTTGTTGTGAACTGATCAACTCGTCCATAACACGTTTTACCTGTTCCGACCAGGGTGTTTGTTTCTCGCAGAATCCATATTCGGTGACCAATTCCTTCCATTCTGGATTTCTGTTGTTGATTTTGAATAACATCTCTTGCGACTTTTTTTAAGAAAACAAACGTTTTGTACTGCAAATTTTTGTATGTTTGCAGCCGAAATAAGTGCGGAAAAATGTTGTAAAATGATTTTTTTGGTGCTTAAAAATGTATGACAATTATGGAAAGAACAGTATATCAAAAACTTGTAGAATGGAAAAATCATAAGGCGAGAAAGCCTTTGGTTGTGAATGGTGCACGCCAGGTGGGGAAGACGTGGCTGCTTCGGGAGTTTGCCCGCCGCGAGTATAGGCAGGAAGCATACGTAAACTGTCGGAGGAACGATCTTGTAAGACAGATTTTTACTAAGGATTTTGATGTGGAACGTGTCTTGCGGGCTTTGCGGGCTTTGACCGGCGTGGACATCACCCCTTCGGACACGCTGATCATATTGGATGAGATTCAGGATGTTCCGGAGGCATTGGAGGCATTGAAGTATTTCCGGGAGGATGCTCCCGATTATCATGTGGCGGTGGCTGGTTCCTTGTTAGGCATTTCCCTTCACAACGACACCTCCTATCCGGTTGGCCAGGTGAATGAAATTGACGTTTATCCTATGAGTTTTGAGGAATTCCTGCTGGCAAACGGGAAAAATGAGATGCTGACATTGTTGCGAGAACGCGATTTCCCCACCATGACGCTCTTGCACGACAAGTATGTGGAGATGCTCCGGCAGTACTATTACGTCGGAGGGATGCCGGAAGCGGTCAAGTGCTACGTTGAAACGGGTGCCCTTCAGGAGGTGCGCAGTATCCAGCATGGGATTCTCAACGGCTATGAACGCGATTTTTCCAAGCACGCGCCTAAGGAACTGGTACCCCGCATCCGCATGGTATGGAAGTCCATTCCGTCCCAGCTTTTCAAGGAGAACAAGAAGTTTATCTATGGCGCTTTGCGCAAGGGTGCGCGGGCGGCTGATTTCGAGCTGGCCATCAAATGGCTGGTGGATTCCGGGCTGGTCTATCAAGTGCATCGTTGCACCAAGCCCGCCTTGCCGCTGAGCATTTACGAAGACCTCTCCGCCTTCAAACTCTATCTCGTTGATGTGGGGTTGTTGGGAGCTATGGTGAATGTTGACCCCGTGCAGATTTTGGTGGCCAATACGGCTTTCACCGAATACAAAGGCGGGATGACCGAGCAATATGTACTCCAGCAGATGAGAAGCCATGGCATTGAAGAGGTTTTTTATCACAAAACTGACGACTCACGTTTGGAAATAGACTTTGTCATACAGCGCGAGGCCAAACTTCTGCCCATCGAGGTGAAGGCGGAAGGCAATGTGCGGGCCAACTCCCTGACCAACTTCTTGAAAGCGAATCCTGACATCCACGCCATCCGTTACTCCATGCTCCCCTACAAGGAGCAGGAACAGATGACCAATGTGCCGCTATACGCTGTGCAGTAAAGGTTATGGAACCAACTGCGGGACGCAGTTGTTGCGTGCATCTGCGAGGACGCGGATGCCTCTACACACGACCGCTGCCGCATGACACTGGAATAAACCATTAGAGCGGGCCTCGACCCGCTCTAACTGTATCTCTATGCAACTGCGCATGCTATGACTTGTCGATATTTCTACTCTATACCGTAGAACTTCAATATATCCTCTACCTTTCTCTTATCTCATACTTCCTTTAGTAAGATAGCTCTATAGTCGATGTCACGTTTTTTGCAATCTGCAATAAATTCTTTTGTAGATTTTTTCATGAAATTTAAATCATCTTGTTTTATGTTATTAGGATTTTGAATGTATAAATCATAGAATTCAGTCATTCTTTCCTT
>JAEEKL010000101.1 GCA_016282395.1 Bacteroidales bacterium | reverse complement strand
CGTGTGTTCGTGTTCGCGAACACGAACCCGAACATCGGCCTGGCCAGTGTCGGATCTGGAGCCACCACGAAGTTCGTTGCGTTGAACGAGACGAACATACCGCAGGAGGCCACCATCGTTACTGGCGTGGTTGTGAAGCGCAGCGGCACGCGTCCGGTGATTGTGTATGAGAGGAACAGCAGCAATCCTGCAACGATAGTGATGCTGTCCGACTCCTGCGTTGATGTAGCCCGTCCTGACACTATCCATGTGACAGTGATGCCGTTGTACGACTACTATGACACGGTGACCATCTGCAGCAGCGAGCTGACGTCGTTCAAGTGGCATGACATGTACATGCTCACTGCCGGTGATTACGACACCACTTACACCAGTGTGATTGGCGGCTGCGACAGCACCTACCACCTCCATCTGATTGTAACTCCTGGCTATAAGCACCAGACCGACCATGTCGAGCTTTGTGCCAACCAGCTGCCGTATGAATACAACAACAGCGGCCGCTACATTACCGATGCGATTCTCGCCAATGCCGTTCCTGGCTTCGATGTGAGAGATACTGTGATTTTCAAATTCCAGACGGTGACCGGCTGCGACAGTAACATTTACGTTGGAGTGACGGTGCATCCGACATTCAGAACCACTATGAGAGACACTGTCTGTGCTTTGGGTACCTATGCGAAGTATGGCTTCAACGAGACCTTCACGGAGGGTGGCATGCATGTGATCAGCCGCATGGCCAAGACGGTCAATGGCTGTGACAGTGTCATTGTCGACTCGGTGATGGTTTCCGCTCCGTTTGCCCAGTATGACACGCTGACCATCTGCAGCAGCATGCTGCCTTACACGTGGCGTGGCCGCTCCTTGAAGACGCTTGGAACCTATTATGATTCCTTGGTCAACAGGTTTGGTTGCGACAGTGTGTATGCCTTTACGCTGATCAGTTATCCTACTTATGTAAGCCAGATGGATTCTGTTGAATTGTGTGCTTCACAGCTCCCGTACAACTATAGGAATTCCGGTATGTACATCACTGCTACACCGAAGATCCAGTTGGCAATGCTGTTGAACCAGGATGTGGTTGACACAGTCAAGTTCCAGTACTTCTCGTCCCATGGTTGTGACAGTGTTATCGCTGTGCGTGTGTTGGTGCATCCGACCTATATGACCAACTACAAGGATACGACTTGCGTCGGTATTTACACCAATCATGGATTCACTGAGTATTTCAAGGCTTCCGGTTACTATCCGTTGAGCAGAACAGTGAAGAGCAGCACTGGTTGCGACAGCACCATCAATGTTACTGTATATGTGGCTCCGACCTATTACCATAAGGTTTACGAGTCCATATGTGCCGGTGTTCCTTACATGAACCATGGCTTAAGCTTCGTGCCGACACAGCCTGGTGACACTGTTGTGAGGTGCAATACCAAGACCGCATTTGGTTGTGACAGCATCATTGACGTTGTTTTGACGGTCTATCCTTCCTACAGCAAACCTTCCGCTTGGACACATCTGTATCCTTCAGTTTGCAGGGGCGAGACCTATTCGCAGAACGGTTTCTATGTTGCCACCTACAAGTTGCCGGCCAACAAGCATGTCCATAACGACACTAATGTCTTCAAGACGATTCATGGTTGTGACAGTATTGTTCACCTGCAACTGACCATCAATGATTCCGTGGTGACCCGTTTTGCCGCTTCGGTTTGCGTTGGTGAGCGTTACTCGATGAACGGATTCTCCGTACAACCCACTTCCGCTGGTGTCTTTGAGTTCAAGAATGCTCGCAGAACCGCCAAGGGTTGTGACAGTACGGCCATTCTGACACTGACAGTGAACCAGGTGTATAACAACACATATTACGATGAGGTTTGCGAAGGCGAACGTTATCAGAAGTATGGTTTCAACACTGTTGTGACCACCAATGGCACCCGTCTGACCCACAACTATAATACACAGCGCCCGAGTGGTTGCGACAGTATCATTACAGTTGTGCTGACGGTCCGTCCGAAGTCGGTCTCCTCTTACAATGACTATATTTGCAGGGAGGAAGGCGTTTACTACAAGAACGGATTCCGCGTGGTTCTTCCTGCCGGTCTGAGCAACATCATTGTGAAAGACACGTTGCGTAACATTTATGGTTGCGACAGTATCTCCACTTTGAATCTGACCATCTATGACGGTAAGGACACTGCCATCAATGCTAGCGTCTGCGAGGGTGAACGTTATTCCTCTTACGGATTCGACACCACGCTCTACGTGCCGGGTATGTACCACTTCAAACATGTGTTGAAGACGGTCCATGGTTGCGACAGCAGCATTGCACTGACATTGACGGTCAAGCCGGTTTACACCAACTATCTCACAGTTTCTATCTGCCAAGGTGATTCTGTCAACTATGGTGGCAAGTTCTACAAGTCCGGTACGCACAAGATTGTGTATGCCCACTCCGCCGCCTGTTGCGACAGTATCCTCTATCTGACGGTCAACACCAGCCAGTTGGTGCGTGAGACCCAGAATGTGAGAATCTGCCGTAATGTCCAGAATGCTTACCTGTTCAACGGTAGGAATCTGACCCAGTCCGGTGTCTATTATGACACGGTGCCGTTCAATGGATGCTACAAGATCATCACTTTGAACCTCACCTTCATTGACACGGCTTCCCGTCCGACCTACATCAATGGTCCGATAAACATTTACGCTGCGGGTACCTATAATTACACTTGCGACACTGTTCCTTACAATGTCTCCGCCGGTGTTCCTGCTGTGGATGCTTATCTGTGGGAGACCTCTGACACCACCTGGACGATTGTCTCTTCCAACATGAACACCGCCTACATCAACATCCCGAAGTCGGGTAGCGGAATAATCTATGTCTCCGCTCACAACGAGTGCGGTTATTCTTCCAAGACCTCCTTGAGAGTGAATGCCAAGGTTGGTGTGGAAGATGCCGATGCTGATCAGGCAGATGTGACCATCTTCCCGAATCCGACCAATGCTGAATACAGCATCCGTATCCAAGGTATGGAAGGCAGTACGCAAATCAGCATTGCTGATCTGACGGGTCGCGTCATCTTCCGTGAGCATGTGGAAGTTTCCGCGATGGATAACACTTTCCGCTACAATGCTGAAGATTATCCTAAGGGAGTGTATATGATTTCTATCCTCAACGGTAACAAGACCGTGGTGAAGAAACTGGTGGTTCAGTAATCCGAACCGCTTCCATATCCAAAAGAGGGTGCTTGAGCACCCTCTTTTTTTTCTTTATTACATTAATAAAAAAAATGGCTGTGTGTAGGATTGGTGCCTAAATATTTTGTACCTTTGCAAATTCGATTATTAGGTTTAAACGAAGCGTGAACCAAAAACGATTGCTCATGAAACGAATTACGTTATTGATTTGTATCTATTTCTCGGCGTTGCAGTTGTGTCTTTCACAAGTGTCGGAAATAGGACTTTGTGTCGGCGGGTCTTTTTATATTGGCGAATTGAATCCCTCCGGAATGTTCGCTAAGTTACAACCTGCGGGAGGTGCCATGTACCGTTACAATTTCAGTCCGCGTTGGGCATTCAAGTCTACCGTGATGTTTGGAAGCATGGAGGCCAGTGATGCGGAGACCAATGGGGGAGATCCCCGCGGTTTGAGTTTCCGTTCGCCCCTTTCCGAAATTGCAGCAGAAATGGAGCTGAATTTTCTAAAATTGTACAACGAACCCGGAAAGAACTATTTTTCACCCTATCTGTTTGCCGGTGTTTCCATCTATTCTTTTAATCCGCAGGCGAAATACAAAGACAAATGGTATGATTTGCAGCCGCTCGGAACAGAAGGGCAGGGGTTGGACGGATACAACCGCGACCGTTATGCGCTGACTGGCATCGCCATTCCGTTCGGTCTGGGCTTCCGGTTCAATTTCCTATATTATTATTCCATAGGATTTGAGTGGGGTATGCGTAAAACCTTCACCGACTATCTGGATGACGTGAGCACGACGTATGTGAACCATACTCGTCTGAACACGGAGCGGTCGCCTTTGGTGGAATATTTTTCCGATCCGGCTGCCACCAATGAAGGGAGGGAATACCATGAAGAGGGGACTGCACGTGGTAATGACCAGACTACCGACTGGTATTCGTTTGCCAATCTTACCTTCTCCTTCAAGTTTAATTATAATCATGGGTGCAACTATTTGACAAAATCCCCCAAATTGAAGGTTGGAAAGAAAAAATAAGAGGAATGTCATTGCGTGAAACTATTTTGCAAAAACCTGTGCCTCAGCATATCGCCATCATTATGGATGGCAATCGGCGTTGGGCGGAACTGCACGGTCTGCCTCGGGTGGAAGGGCATGAGCAGGGATACAAAGCCATTCATGACATTGTGGATGCTTGTGACGCAATTGGGGTCAGGTATCTGACCATTTATGCTTTTTCAACTGAGAATTGGGCCCGTTCCAAGGAGGAGGTTGAGGCATTGATGCGGCTCTTCATTGACGCTTGCCGTTGGGAGATTGAGGAATTGCATGCGAAAAATGTAAAGGTGAATTTTTTGGGCGATTTTGATGCCTTGAGCGAGGAATGCCGAAGAGAATTTCAGAAAACTGTTGATGTTACATGCAACAATACCGGCATCACTTTCAATATTGCCATAAGTTATGGTTCCCGTTGGGAAATTGCCCGTGCAGCACGGCGTTTGGCCATGCAGGTGAAAGAGGGCTTGATTGAACCGGAATCAATAGACGAGCAGGCTCTGTCCGGCCAGTTGCAAACGGCTGGGATGCCGGATCCGGATTTGCTGATCCGCACCAGCAATGAATTGCGCATCAGTAATTTTTTGCTATGGCAGCTGGCATATTCCGAAATGTATTTCACTGATGTGCTTTGGCCTGATTTTACCCCGGAGGAGTTGTACAAGGCCATTGATGCCTATCAGCATCGGCAGCGTCGGTTTGGTAAACGTGTTTAAGCATGATTTTTGCAAAATAGGATGCTGTGAAGGCTTGTTTGTTGGAATTGTTCGGAATCATTGTGCTGCTGATGGTGTCAGCGGAATCTCTTTTCCCTCAAGTGCGTTTGGGGGAGGAGGGGGAGACTCTTTCGCTGAACTACTTGAATCCTGTTGAATATGAGGTGGGCGGCATCACATTCAGCGGTGCCTCATGTGATATGCGCAACCTGTCGTTTGCGGTGGGAGACAAGATTAAGATTCCCGGAGAAAAAGTTACAAAAACCATCCAGCGGCTTTCCAGGTTAGGGGTTTATCAGGACAACATCCGTATCAGTGCGACAAAGGT
>JAEEKL010000100.1 GCA_016282395.1 Bacteroidales bacterium | reverse complement strand
TTATGACCCCGCATGGAACTATCTTTACAATGGCTATGTGGAAGAATATGGAGACCCGTTCCCGATCATTAACGGAGCCCCTATCTATTACGTCAATGCAGGCGAATTGGTCACTGTGAAAATGTATGACCATGTGAATGGCATTGAATATAACGAATGCACCGTCACTTATATGGGAGACCTCTATGAGATCCGTACCGGTGCTTACAACGACCAAGGTTGGGGTGATCCCGAGAACCCCATCATCCTGCACTTCACCACCTGCCTCAAGCCTACTGAACTTACTGCTTCTAACGTCGGTTTCACCAGCGTTGACTTGAACTGGACGGAGAACGGCACCGCCACGGAATGGCAGATCAGCCTCAACGGTGATACGAATAACCTTGTTACATCCAACAGCAATCCGTTCACGCTGACTGGCCTCACCCCCCAAACGTACTATACTGCCAAGGTACGCGAAAATTGCGGCGACAGCTATAGTGGCTGGAGCAATACCGTGACTTTCACAACAATTTGTCCCGTAACCACTATTGACAAAGTTGTGTGCGCCGCTGAACTGCCGATAATATGGAACGGGTTAGAAATCTTCGAAGAAGGAGGATACACTGTGATACTGACCAGTGCCAGCGGCTGCGACAGTACCGTAACCATGAACCTCTCCACCAAGCATAGCATCCTGCCTTATTTCGAGGATTTCGAATCCTATACCGAAAGCACCACAGCTGCCACGGGTATAGAACCCACCTGTTGGGAATTGGTGCAGGAAGATGTAGCCATGATGGATGTCAACCGTCCGCAACTCTACTACATGAGTGATTTCGCCCACAGCGGGAACTACAGTCTGAAACTGTATAACCGAGGGGTTTATGCGATGCCGCCTCTTTCGAATGGGATTTCTATGCACAAAGTGAAATTAGAAATGTACCTGCGCCAGCCCTATGCCGCCTACCAACTTGAGGTGGGTGTCTGGGATGAGGAAACGGAATCCTTCGAACCGGTGCATCGATTCAATAATAGCGGTACAGCTGTAGAGTACGTGACCTGCAATTTCTCCAGCTACACAGGCAGCGGTCGTCGCATCGCCTTCCGCAACGTACTCAGCAATGGCACCAATTATGTATACAGCTACAACTACATTGATGATATCCTGCTGACGGAGACGGAAGGGTGTGCTCTCTCTCTTGAATTGCACGATAGCAACGGAGACGGTTGGAATGGCAACAAGATTCTTATCCACAACTATGGCACCACCCAAGAGGTGACCTTGGATAGCGGCTCTGATAGCACAGTCACTATTCCAGTGTATGAAGGTCCGCTATCTTTCGAATGGGTGAACGGCCATAACACTGAAGATTGCTCTTTTATTATCACAGGATCGTCTTGCCTCCATTACGAAGGGAGTTCCATGTTCCCGGGAGTCTTCCACAGCATGGAAATGAATTGCGAAAACGGCATTTTACCTATTCCCGAATTCACCTACTGGACGGAGAATACTTGTAATAGCGTGATTGTCCACTTTGAGAACAACAGTTCCTATGTAGAGAACGTATCTTGGGACTTTGGCGACGGCACCACCAGCAGGGAGTTCGCCCCAACCCATGAGTACAATGCTGACGGCACCTACCATGTGACTTTATCCGTAAACAACGGTTTTTGCGAATACGATGTTTCCACCACCGACAACTTGACAATGATTATGCCTGACCCCATTGTCATCACGTTGCCCTATTTCGAGGATTTCGAAAACCACACCATAAGCACAACAGCGGAAACGGGCGTAGAACCCACCTGTTGGGAATTGGTGCAGGAGGATGTGGCCATGACGGATGCCAACCGCCCCCAACTCTATTACCGCAGTGACTTTGCCCACAGCGGCAGCTACTCTCTGCAGTTTGGCAACCGTGGTGTCTATGCAATGCCCGAACTGGACGAAAATATCTCGGTAAGAGAGGTGAAATTGGAAATGTACCTGCGTCAGCCGAAAACCTACGACGCGCTCCAGGTGGGTGTCTGGGAAAATAACGGCACATTCGTTCCGGTGGCCACTTTCAATAACAGCACTACAGGAATCGAGTTTGTGGAATGTAATTTCTCCACCTACTCGGGCAACGGTCACCGTATCGCCTTCCGCAACATCTCAGGTGACGATGTTGTCCGAAACACCTCTTACAATTACATTGATGACATCATCCTGACGAAGATGGAAAGGGGATGTGACCTTTTCATTGAGTTGCGTGACAATTACGGTGACGGCTGGACTGGTAACAAGATTCTGATTCACAACTATGATACCATCCAAGAGGTGACCCTGGACAGCGGCTCTGAAGAAACATTCATTGTGCCGGTGTATGAAGGTCCGCTATCTTTCGAATGGGTGAACGGTCAAAACACTGAAGAGTGCTCTTTTACCATCACTGGACCATCGTGCCTTCACTATTCAGGAGAAGCACCGTCGCAAGGGGTGTTTTATAGCATGGAGATGAGTTGCGAAAATGGCATCCCGTCTGTTCCCGAATTCACCTACTGGACAGAGAACACTTGCAACAGCGTGATTGTCCACTTTGAGAACAACAGCATCAATGCGGAAAATACCTTGTGGTATTTCGGCGATGGCACCGGCAGTGTGGAGGTCGCCCCAACCCACGAATACACTGCTGACGGCACCTACCTTGTGACCTTATCCGTAAACAACGGTTTTTGCGAATACGATGTTTCCACCACCGACAACTTGACAATGATTATGCCAGACCCCATTGTCACGTTGCCCTATTTCGAGGATTTCGAAAACCACACCATAAGCACCACGACGGAGACGGGCGTGGAGCCCGACTGTTGGGAGGTGTTCCCGATAGCAGGTGTCACGCTCACCAATGCCACGAAACCGCAACTGTATCGCGGGTACGCGACGAGCGGAGCCTACACCTTGCGTCTGAAGAACCG
>JAEEKL010000099.1 GCA_016282395.1 Bacteroidales bacterium | reverse complement strand
CCCTCATAACTACGGCCGACGGCGGGAAGTTCGGCTGGACCGAACAGGGCAACGTTTGGCCCGATCCCGCCCGCACTTCCCCGTACGCCTTCTACCAGTTCTGGCTCAACTGCTCCGACGATGACAGCAAACGTTACATCCGCATCTTCACTCACTTCACGAAGGAGGAGATTGAAGAGATGGAGCGTCAGCACGATGCCGAGCCGCACTTGCGCATCTTGCAAAAAGCGTTAGCAAAGGATTTGACCGTGCGTGTACACTCGCAGGAGGACTATGACGCGGCCGTCAACGCTTCCGAAATCCTCTTCGGCAAAGGCACCGCCGAAAACCTCGCCGCCCTTTCCGAGGAGATGTTCCTCTCTGTGTTTGAGGGCGTTCCGCAATTCGAGGTGCCGATGACCGTTCTCGACGAAACCTGCGGCGTGGTTGATTTCCTCGCCAAACACACCCAAGTCTTCAACTCCAACGGCGAAGCCCGCCGGATGCTGAAAGACAACGGCGTCGCCATCAACAAGACCAAGGTGAAGGAAGACAAGACCGTCACCAAAGACGACCTCCTCAACGGCAAATATGTCCTCGTGCAAAAAGGCAAAAAGAACTACTACATTGTCAAATTCGTCTAACGTTAACTACTAACTACTAACTACTAACTGCTTCAATAACCAATAACCAATAACCAATAACCATTACCATGGGTTACATCAGTCTCATCCTCCTCATCCTCCTCGGCATCGTCCTGATGATCTTGGACTTCCTCGTCATCCCCGGCGGGGTGGTGGCCATTATCGGGGTGTTGTGCATGATTGCCGGAGTGGTCACTGCGTTTGTGCAGTTCGGCACTACGGTTGGATTCCTCACGCTCGTGCTCACAGCCATCCTCACCATCGGCTTCTTCTGGTTGATGATGCGGTCGAAGACGTGGCGTAAGCTGCAACTTAATACGCAGATTGACAGTAAGATGAACGAGGTTGATGAGTCCAAGCTGAAAGAGGGGATGGAAGGTGTCGCTATTTCTCGTCTCGCCCCAACGGGTACAGGCCTTTTCGGTGATACGGAAGCCGAGGTAGTCTCCTTACAGGGTTTTATTGATGAAAATTCGCCCATTGTAATCCATAAAATTGAAGGAAGCAAAGTTATCGTAGAAATTTCTCATCAAAATTAATACATTATGACACAAACTGTTATCACAATAGTGATTGTATTGGCGCTGGTCATCCTCTTTTTCTGGATGGTGCCCTTGCGCTTGTGGTTCATCGCCATACTGAACGGTGTCCACGTCTCTTTAGTGCAACTGATTCTGATGCGTTGGCGTCGTGTTCCGCCGGATATGATTGTCAATTCGATGATTACGGCTTCGAAAGCGGGCATCGACATCAGCCGCGACCAACTGGAAGCCCACTACCTTGCGGGCGGCCACGTGAAGCCGGTCGTCAACGCGCTGATTTCTGCCGACAAGGCCAACATCACCCTTGATTTCAAAGCAGCTACAGCTATCGACCTGGCCGGTCGTAACGTGCTGGAAGCCATCCAGACGTCTGTGAACCCGAAGGTCATCAATACGCCTCCGGTCGCGGCTGTCGCAAAAGATGGTATCCAGCTGATAGCCAAGGCGAGAGTGACCGTGCGCACGAATATCCGCCAGTTGGTGGGCGGTGCCGGCGAAGAGACCATCATCGCCCGTGTGGGTGAGGGTATCGTCTCCGCCATCGGTTCCGCCGACACACACAAATCAGTGCTTGAGAACCCTGACTCCATCTCCAAACTCGTGTTGACCAAGGGTTTGGACTCTGGTACAGCCTTCGAGATTCTCTCTATCGACATTGCGGATGTGGATGTTGGTAAGAACATCGGTGCTATGCTGCAGATGGATCAGGCCAATGCTGACAAGAACATCGCGCAAGCCAAAGCCGAGGAGCGTCGTGCTATGGCTGTGGCCCAGGAGCAGGAGATGAAAGCTAAAGCTCAGGAAGCTCGTGCCCAGGTGATTCTTGCCGAGGCTGAAGTGCCGAGAGCTCTTGCCGACGCCTTCCGTAGCGGCAATCTCGGTGTGATGGACTACTACAAGTTGGAGAACATCAAGGCCGACACCTCCATGCGCGACGGCATCAGCAAAATGGGACAAAGCGGCCAAAATCCGTCAAAAAAATAGACCAATGAAGTTAAAATCTTTGTTATTTTGCATCATTTTGAGCATAACCGCCTTTGGTTATGCTCAAAATGTTTCTGCTCCGAAATACAAGTATCAATACAGGATGGTGCAATTAGATTCGACTTACGATGCAAAAGTGAATCCGAAATTGGCCAAATATGTGGCTAAGAAGCGGGCGCAAATGGAGAAACAAATGCAGGTGGTGATTGCACATACGGATGCAGAGCTAGAATCTTTCGCCCTGGAAAGTCCGCTGTCCAACTTCTTGACGGACATCTTGTTGAACGAATCATCAAAATACGTCAACGACACGACATTTGACAATTTGGATCTCTCAATGCTCAATTTCGGTGGTATCCGCACTTCCATGCCCGCTGGTGACGTGACGGTTGGCGACCTGTTCCGCATCTCGCCATTTGACAACTATCTTACCTTTATCGTACTGAAAGGCAGTGAATTGAGAAGAGCATTAGGCCGCTTCAATGACAAATTCAACGCGCCCTACTCCGGTGCGACCATCATCTATAAAAATAATAAGCCAGTGAAGATAACGGTGCAGGGCAAACCGATTGAGGACAATCGACTTTATAAGCTCGTCACTCTCAACTTCATCTCCGATGGCGGGGATAAACTTCTGGAAGACATTCAGTATGAGAAGATTGAATATACTGCGATGACATTCCGTGATTTTTTAATCGCCGAAATAAAGGCATTGACCGCGAGAGGTGAGAAAATTGTTGGGAAAAAGGATGGGAGAGCTGTGTTCAATTAGGCGTTAGAGAACTTCTGGCACGAAACTATGCCGTCCACACGAACCATCCCATGTATCTCACGGCACACGTATTCAATTTAGACTGGGTGAAGTGGTACTCCACTCGTGTACACAATTTTCTTCTGATTTTTCTGTAACCGCTCACCACTTCCGTCCAAAAAGCCACTGTTAGCGCCCCATCTGCATGAAACCTTTCGCCATGATGGTCAAATCATTGCGAACTTGGTAGTTGCGAACGTATATTTCCTCCAAACGGCGGGTCATCTCTTCGGAAAAGTCGCTGTTTGGATATGCATCAGCGGGGTGCAGGACACCGGGACGGAGCAAAACATCCGATTCAGAAGCGGTTTCACGAAGACCCACCCAACTTTTTGACCCTTTCAACACAGAAAAAAGATTGCGCACAAATCCGCCCTTCCGCTCCACAAACCAGATGTCCACAACAAGGAACAACAGTAAAACAACGGATGCAATAATATCATAGGCGCGCTTCTTGCGGCGCGAATGCAGCTGATAGACTGTCTGCAGAGGAATGGTGTAAAGATCCTCAGTAGTGAATATGGCATTGCTGCCAATCAGCGACGAGCTGTCTTCGGGGGCAATCTTGAATTCCACCTGCGTGTCCTGCAGACGGTTCATCCAGTCAATGATTTGATCGGCGGGGATGTCGCGAGCGCAAAAGATGACCTCGTTAATCTGGTAGATGGTAAGTAACTCTGATAGATTCGTCACGTCTCCGATGAGCAGACGATTCTCACTGTCAGGATGTTCGGTCATAATCAGTCCGACAAACTCGCGGGGTTCGTTCATCGACTGTACCATGCCCAGCACTCGCTCCGTCTCCTGCAACCCTCCCACGATGGCAATACGTTGGTTCAAACGATGGTTGTCCACATCAACCAGCTTCATTTTAGCGAGTAAATAACGTAACGCATTCACCACAAACAACGCCCATACTGCCCCGATGACAACCACGGCGCGGGAAAAGCGCATGGTTTCGGGCAAAAGTGCGTAAATCAACAAGATAACAACTGTACCCGCCACAATTCCTTTATTAAGCTGCGTACGCTTCACGGGCTTCCGATAACCGCCGCTAATCCAAACGGAAATCAGCCACAACAAAGCATATCCAGGAAGCACCACATAAAAATAGAAATCGGAGAAAGAAGAATTGCGTTGTATCAATACAGTATGCTCCCAATATTTGGAAATCGCGAACAAACCGGCAAAAATGAGAACAAAATCCAACAGCGGAAGCAGAATGCGGCTGAAAATACGTTTCAGTGCCGCCAACGCCGCCCGGAACCATATCGCCGCATCAATAGCGATATTGAAAATCTTGGCATTATTGGCCGAGAAATGTTTTCGCGCAAAAATCTGCATCGCTTTGTAAAACACATAAACATAGTTCAGACTTCCCTTTTTGGTACTCTCCCCCTTATAATGAATGATGCGGGCCTGCGGGAAATAGTAGTTCTTATAACCACCCTTTAATATCCTGTACGACAGATCAATATCCTCACCATACATAAAATAGTCCTCATCCAAGAGTCCTACCTTGTCCAGCACCGACTTGCGCATCATCATGAACGCACCGGAGAGCACTTCCACTTCGTGGGTCTCATCCTCGCCAATGTAGGTCGCGTGGTAGGCACCGAACTTCTGTGATTTCGGAAAAAGCTTTGACAGGCCAAAGAGCTTGTAGAAAGAGGATTTCGGATAGGGAATCCCGCGTTTGGACTCAGGCAGGAAACGTCCCTGACCGTCCACCATCTTCACACCGAGGCCACCGCAATCCGGGGTCTCATCCATAAAACGAATGCATTTCTCAAACGTGTCTTCCTCAACTAATGTGTCGGGATTGAGCAGCAGAACGTATTCGCCGGAAGAAATACGGATGGCCTGGTTGTTGGCTTTTGCAAAACCCACATTGTCTTGGTTCTCTATCAGTTTCACCTGCGGGAATTTCGCCTTCACCATTGCCACAGAATTATCGACCGAGTGGTTGTCCACCACGAATATCTCCCCGTCAATACCACGCATCGATTTCAGCGCAGACGTTAACGCCTGCTCCAAAAACGCCGAAACGTTGTAGTTCACTATGATGACGGAGAGTTTCATTTTAATGGTTATGGGTTATAGGTTATGGGTTATTGAAGCTGATATTCTGAATTCTGAATTCAGCATTAAAAATACGCCAGCACGGTCTTCTTCGAGACCACCTTGTCGCCTTTGCTGACGGCTATGGTTGCATTCTTGGGGAGGAACACATCCACGCGGGAGCCGAACTTGATCATGCCGACCTCTTCGCCCTGTTCCACGTGGTCGCCGACTTCGGGGTAGCTGATGATACGGCGCGCCACAAATCCGGCAATCTGGCGGAAAAGCACTTCCGTATCTTCGTTGCGGACAACTATCGTGTTGTGCTCGTTGTCAACCGAGGACTTCGGGAGCTTGGCCAGCGCATATTTTCCCGGATGATAAGCCGTGTAGGAAACCTCTCCAGAGATAGGATAGCTGTTCACATGCACGTTGTTGATGGACATGAAAACAGAGACCTTCAGCCGTTCATCCTTGAAATACTCATGTTCGAAAGCGGTGCCCACATAGACAATAGTGCCGTCGGCGGGTGACAGAACTCCGTCATCGACTTTGTTGATGACGCGTGTCGGCACACGGAAGAAACGTACAATCAGTACGCCCAAAACGAACATAATGGTGAAGAAGATGAGATTCACCCACCACAAATGCGCCAACAGAAGCACATAAAACAGCGATGTCAGCGCAATGGTGACAATACTGACAAAAATTATCAGCTTACCTGCCTGGTGGAATTTCATGCCAATCACAGGAGACTACTTCTTGTAAAGAATATATGTGTGGATGGGGATATTGTTTTCCGAAGATATCGTCACGAACTGTCTCGGATAATGTTTGTCATTCATGTAATGCTGGCCATTGTACTGGTAAACAATGTCCTCCACTTTGGACAGGTTGCCTGCGACAACGGTTTCAATATGTTCCGCCGTTTTAAGGTTCAGATAATAACCAGCCATATCGGCGTATGCGAACGGAAGGCCATAGAAGGGGTTGTACGAATTGAGATCGTATTGGTAAGTATGAGTGACCACTGTTTGCGCAATGGGGAATTCTTCCACATAAGAGGAAATGTTCTCGTATTTTTCCTTTTTCCCGGGATCGTATGTGAAACGTTTCACCGAATACATCTCCAAATCCTTGGAATTCGCTTTCGCGGCGATTTCGGAAATTTCCTCATAGTTGCCAAACACTTTGTCATATAGAGGATGACGTTTGCCTTTCCAAAAATACTCATCGTAGAACTCTCTGTCATACATTTCCTCAATATATTCAATGCGGCCGAAAGCCTTGTCTTTTTTGTCATTATTGCGATGGAACGTGTATTCCAAACGCACTGCACCGTCAATGGTGTAGGTCATCTTGTCCACCAATTGATCGGTCCATTGGAAATCAATAGTCTCTGTATAATCTTCACCAACATGCACGATTTTGCTGACCGTCTTGTCTTTGTTGTAGGAGAAATCGAACGAATAGAGGCTGTCCACAATGATTTGCTGGAGTTCCTTGCCTTTTTCGTCATAGACATATACCTCGTTTGGATAACCCACATCGCTGCGATACCAGATTTTGCTGATTTTGCAGGTAGGATTATAGATTTCATCATCGGGCTTGCAGGAGGTGAATGCGGTCACCAAAAAAGCCACTAATAGCAGAGGAATTAAATATTTTTTCATAACGCACATTATTTCTAAATTACGGCTGCAAAGATACATTTTTTTGTGATTTGTGATTTAAGAACTGTGATTTGAAATCTTGAAATTTGTAGAGACGCAAAATTTTGCGTCTCTACTCAATCTCTACTCAGTACGCCTCCGCATTAAACCCCTCTTCCCTCAGTTTCTCGACAATCCCGTCCAAATAGGCCTTGTCGAATTTGTGGAGCTGCATGGCGGGAGTCTCGCGGTCAAGGGAGTAGATGACGATGCGTTTCGGGCGGATGCGGCGGATGCGCGCCAGCCACTGCGACCATTCAGGATCGACGGAGTTGTCGAACGCCCTACCCTCCTGTTCGCCGCTGAGGAACATCGTCTGGATGATGAGGTTGCCGTTGAAACTGCACAACTGCTCGGTGACCTGTTCGATATCGACGGGCACAATGGGAGCATTGATGGTGTCGAGCATGACCTGCGTGCCAGCATCCAACTTCAGCATCGGGTTCTCGATGCGCTGTAGGGCGGTGATGATCTCCGGACGGAAGAGCTGCGTGGCGTTCGACAGACAGGTGATCACCGCGTCGGGATAGTATTTGTCACGAAGCACTAACAGCCT
>JAEEKL010000098.1 GCA_016282395.1 Bacteroidales bacterium | reverse complement strand
TCCCATCTTCTACGTATCACTCTCGCAAAATCTGGGGTTTACCTCTTGAGGGCACGCATCAAAGGCCAGACAGCAGCTGTGAAAATGATAAACCGCAGCGATGGCGGCGAGAACACGATTGCCTTTTCAGACAAAGGCGGCATCCCTTATGCCACCCTCCAAGAAAAAACAGGATTGAAAGGTGTCTCCAACAAGCCGTGCAACAGCGGCGATGAGAGGAAATGTCGCGCCTATGCCACCATCTACGGAATGGGGCTGCAAAGCGGTCCAATCGTCCAAAATCAGGATGCCTCCCAAGATTTCCTTTTCACCTTCGTCTCCGGAATCCCGGCAGGCGATGGTTTGCCGTGCTCTTCCGAGGCCTCGGTGAGTGATTATGACGGGAATGTCTATAACACCGTTCAAATCGGGCAGCAGTGCTGGCTGAAAGAGAATCTGAAGACCACGCACTTCAGCGATGGGACGGCTATCTCGCAAGGATCAACCTCCGTAAGCAGCACCTCGGCCCTGTATTATGATAATCAGTCATTAGGGCATTTATACAACTGGCCTGCTACGGTGCGCGGTGGAGCTGACACCTTGTCCGGCTACGTTCAAGGAGTGTGCCCGACTGGATGGCATGTCCCGAGTTATGGCGAATGGAATGCGCTTATTTCCTATGTAAAAACCCAACCCGCCTATTATTGCGACAGTGACAGCAACAATATTGCCAAGGCATTGGCCAGTACCAACTATTGGAACACAACCACAAACTCTTGCGCGGTAGGCAACAACCCGGAGTCAAACAATGCGACAGGTTTCTCCGCTCTTCCCGCCGGTGCATTTTCCTATCAGATAGTTTATCTCTGGAACCAGACAAGCTTCTGGAGTTCAACGGAACATGCCGACGAATCCATGGCCAGGCGCATAGGTATTTCGTATTACGTTCCCAATATATCATTAAGCGCGTTTGACAAATGGGCTGGTTTCAGTGTCCGCTGTCTCAAAGATTAGCACAGCATTTCCTGCTGCATATTGCTTAAAATTGTATTTTTGCCGCGTCCATATAGGAATGCGGAATGATAAAACGAGTAGCCACAACCTTATTATCCCTCGCCTTCGCGCTCTGCCTCCACGCGCAGCGCGACTCCTTAGCCTTTGCGAACGGTCCCTGGCAGACCGACACCCTCGACGGGATGGTGCTGAAGCAGTGCCAGTTCGAAGGAAAGCAGCTGTTCGCCTCGAACCAGCAGATTTTCGTATTGGAAATCCCTGATACGGCGCACTACGCGTTGGCGTTCGCGCACGAGCCGCGCCGAACGAAGACCTCCGAGATGGCACAGCAACAGGGCGCAGTGGCAGCGGTCAACGGCTCCTTCTTCGACATGGACCAGCACTTCCCCGTCTGCTACCTGCGCATCGACAGCGTAGAATTGGGCGAGAACACCCCTGGCAAAGACACCGTCAACCGCAAATACTATCAGTACGGAACGCTCTGCCTTCACGCTGACAGTGTCCTAATCCTCAAGACCGGATCTGCACGCCGTTGGGAGGAGGCACTCCCCTACCCTGACATCATGACTGCCGGTCCGTTGCTGATTTGGCACGATACGCTACAACCAATGCGCGACGACCGCACCTTTGTCACCAACCGGCACAACCGCACCGCCGTGGGCATTCGCGACGATGGCACGGTTTTGCTGCTCGTGGCCGACGGTCGTCACAAGCAGGCTGAAGGTCTGTCACTCACGGAGTTACAGCAAATACTCCGCTGGCTCGGCTGCCGCGATGCCCTCAACCTCGACGGCGGCGGCTCCACCACGATGTTTCTGAATATCGGCGATTACCAAGGCGTTGCCAACTGTCCTTCCGACAACGGCCGCTTCGACCACGAAGGCGAACGCGACGTGTCAAACGCCGTAATGGTAATCAAGAATGACGAATAAAAAACATGAGGGGACGATATGTATATCATTCCCTCATGCGTGTAATGGGTGATTCCTGTTGATTCTGTAGAGACGCAAAGCATTGCGTCCGTACAATGGTTATACGTAATAGTGCGAAGAAATGGACGTGTTGTCCTCAACGCTAAGGATGATTTCGGACAGCAGTTTGGCCACGGAGATGACTTTCACCTTGGAACAGGGGCGCTTCATTGGAATTGTGTCGGTGACGAGGACTTCGTCAAGCACTGAGTTCTCAATTTTTTCTAAGGCATCGCCAGAGAAGAGTCCGTGGGCGCACATGGCACGTACGCTGAGAGCTCCCATCTCTTTGATACGAGCGGCAGCTTTACAGAGAGTGCCGGCAGTGTCGATAATGTCATCCACTAATATAACGTTCTTGTCTTTCACGTCGCCGATGATCTGCAGTGAGGCCACCTCGTTCTGCTTCTCACGCTGCTTGTAGCCGATAGCCAGCTCGCAGTTGAGGGCCTTGGCGTACGTGGAGGCGCGTTTGGTTCCGCCCGTGTCGGGGGAGGCGATGCTGATGTTCTCCCAACCGGAATTCTTCACCAGCGGGATGAAGACGTTGGAGGCGAACAAATGATCGACAGGCACTTCGAAAAAGCCTTGGATTTGGTCAGCGTGCAAGGCCATTGTGATGATGCGGCTTACGCCAGCGGTGGTGAGCAAATTGCACATCAGCTTGGCACCGATGGAGGTGCGGGGCTTATCCTTGCGGTCTTGGCGTGCATAACCGAAATAGGGAACCACTGCGATGATGCTGCGTGCGGAAGCGCGCTTGGCGGCATCAATGGCGATCAGCAGCTCGATGATGTTGTCCGCCGGTGAGAAGGTCGGCTGGATGATGAACACATCGCGCCCGCGAATGCTCTCGTTGTAATAGACCTGGATTTCTCCATCCTTGAACTGTAGAATATCTACTGACAACAACGGTTTGTGCAGGCAATCTGCAATCTTTTTTGCCAATTCAGGATTCGCCCGACCGGCAACCAATACGTAATCGTGATCCATAAGTGATTGATATTTGATATTTTACGTTTTTGATTTTTGATATACAAAAATAATCACTTATCGTGGATTCTCCAAAAAAAGATATTATTAGTTATGAACATTTTCAATGTACAATGTATAATGTACAATGTATAATTAGCACAGAGAAAAATATCTGTTTTTTTTATAGTTACATACGGATAATCCTAAATTTAATCTATAATGTGAGGGAGCGACAACTTCCTTGGATGTACATTGTTCATTGTACATTGTACATTGAGGAAATCTCCGTTTCCGATTTCCCGAGGATGGTGAGATATTGTTGGAAGACGGGCGTGAGGGAGTCGTTGGGGAAGCGGTTGATGAAGTCGCGATATTCGCTTTCGGCGCTGCGCCAGTCGCCGAGGATGTCGTCATAAACGATGGCACGCTGCCAGTAGCAGAGCTTGGCCTGTTCATGTTCGGGAAATTGCTCTTGGAACTGGTTGAAAATGGCGAGGGCGCGTTTTGCGTTGGTGGCGCGGTATTCGGCCGTTTCCGCCGACTTTGCCAGAATCATGCTGCCCACGCCGGCGCGGTAGAGCATTCCCGGTGACAGCGTGTCCTGCGGGTGCGCCTCCGCGAAGACCATCGCCCGGCTGATGAAATCGCTGAAGGCAGCCGTATCAATACGCCCACACACAGCATACAAAGAGTCCGCGTGTTGGTAGGATGCCTTCAGGGAGTCCGTCTCCTGCCGCATAGATTGCTGTCCAGCGCGGTTTCCGTTGTGGCACGCGACCAGCAGCGTGGCCGCTAACATTATTGTGATTGTTCGTTTCATTATCGTCTATCGCTATCGTTACAGCCCCACACTGCGCTTCGCTTGTATGGGGTTATTTGCGCTTCGTGCTTCTTGCCTCTCCGAGGCGGTGCGTCATCGCCATTCATCGTCATTTCATCGTTCATTCATCGTCAATCCTAGGACTCGCTTCGCTCACCCTAGGCTGACATACGACGCCCCTTCAGGGCTTTCAAGGAATATGTTCAAAAAGATATCCTCCGTTTTGCGAATCCTATCGTTGTTAGGCTTCTATAACCAATAACCAATAACCAATAACCTATTTCTTGGTTTTGTATGCCGGATGCACCTTGCCGCCTGCGATGTCGTTGAGCGGGCGTTTGAGCACCATCTTCTTGATTTGGGAGAGGTTGTCGGTGAAGACTTTGCCCTCCAGATGGTCATATTCGTGCTGGATGATGCGGGCCAATACGCCGTTGATGTCGCAGTCGTGGTATTCGCCGTTCTCATCGTAATAGGTGATGTGAATGTCGGACTTGCGGATGACCTCCTCGTTGATTTTGGGCAGGCTGAGGCAGCCTTCCGCGAAGGGGACATCCTTACCGAAACGATCGGTGATGGTGGGGTTGATGAACGCGCCCTTGAACGGCTCGTGGTCGGGGTAAATTTCCTTATAGGGGGTGGAATCAACCACGAACACGCGAACGGACTTGCCTACTTGGGGCGCGGCAAGACCCACGCCTTCAGCGTTATACATCGTCTCGTACATATCCGCCACAAAAGTTTTCAGGGCGGGGTCGTTAAGGTCAACTTCCACGGCCGTCTTCCGAAGCACGGGCTGGCCGTACAAATAAATGGGTAATATCATTGTTCTTTGTCTCTTAAATTAATCAAATCTTGTTGTTCCAGATAGGATTGAAGGATGATGGCCGCGCTCATCTTATCGACCAGTGCCTTGTTCTGGCGGTCCTTCTTCTTCAGCCCGATGTCGATCATCGTCTGGAAGGCGATGCGGGAAGTGAAACGCTCGTCCATGCGGGCGAGTTCGGTTCCCGGGGAGATGGTCGGCAGCTCCTTGCGCAGGCGGTTCACGAACGGCTCGATGTAGCGGCACGACTCCGAAGGGGTGTTGTCTAATTGTTTGGCCTCCCCAATGACGATGACATCAACCTTCTCTTTTTTGAGATAATCTTTCAGATAGTCAAAGGCTTGCGCCACAGGAACGGTTTCCAAGGCGTGCGCACAGATCTGCAGCTCGTCCGTAACGGCGAACCCCACACGTTTCTGTCCGTAATCAATGGCCATAATCCTACCCATAACTGGCATTTTTTTCGGGGCGCAAAGATACGGAATTTTCGGAAACGGGGGGACGAAAGACGATGAATTGGCGGTGAAAAACGATGAAACGATGAGAGGATTTGTAGGGCTGTCTCATTGCGGCAGCCCTACAAGTGTGTCCGAGGTTCCATTTGGCCTGCCAAAGCCTGCCTTTTTCGTTATGATAGTGTGTGTCGGCAATGCGTGTTGTTTTCGGTTGGGGAGGGAGGCCAAACGGAATGGTGCATTTGCTGGTCGGGGCGGTTTCCTTGTTCGGCGCGTTCGCGAATGCAGCCCGACAGGGCTGAAAGCTCGGTAGCCGGATGCCGGATGCGGATCCCACCATCGTTTGATGTTCCGTGTGCGGGGTTCGCGGCGCGGTGAAATGAATCGGGCGAGGGGATCGGGTGGTTCGCCGCGAAACGTGTTGATGGTGTCGGACGGGCGTGCGTTAGGGATGGAAGTGGAAATGGACGGCTGTTTGCAGGTTTCGGAATCCCCCCTGGCCCCCCTAAAGGGGGGAGACCAAAGAGTGCCGTGTCCGGTGCCTGCCGGACATTGCAGCGGACAGCCCGACGGCGCGGCGTCTTGTAATGGTTATTGGTTATTGGTTATTGGTTATAGAAAAGGGTGTTCGGAACAATGGTGGTGAATGGTGGTGACGCCGCGCCGGAACGCCCAAAATAATAAAAAGGAACATTTTCAAAAAAATCGTATCTTTGCCGTTTGTTTTTTACCAACCCTAAAACCTAAGAATATGAATTTCATTGAGCAAATTATCGAAGAAGACATCCAGAACCGGAAAAACGATGCCAGAGTACAAACGCGATTCCCACCGGAGCCGAACGGCTATCTGCATATCGGCCACGCCAAATCCATCTGTCTGAACTTCGGTTTGGCTCAGAAATATAACGGCAAGTGCAACCTGCGCTATGACGACACGAACCCCGTGAAGGAGGACACCGAATATGTGGATTCCATCCGGGAGGACATCCACTGGTTAGGATTCCAATGGGCCGGTGAGTACTATGCTTCCGACTATTTCGACCAGCTCTACCTGTGGGCCGAGCAGCTCATCCAGGACGGCCTTGCGTACGTTGATGACCAGACGCAGGAGGAGATCAGCAAGGGGCGTGGCGTGCCCACAGCACCCGGCATCGAGAGTCCGTACCGTAACCGCAGCGTGGAGGAGAACCTTGACCTGTTCCGCCGCATGAAGGCCGGCGAGTTCCCGGACGGCAGCCGCGTGCTCCGCGCCAAAATCGACATGGCGTCGCCGAACATGCACTTCCGCGACCCCATCATGTACCGCATCCTGCACGCCGACCATCACCGCACCGGCAGCAAATGGTGCATCTACCCGATGTACGACTTCGCGCACGGACAGAGCGACTCCATCGAGGGCATCACGCACTCCATCTGCACGCTGGAGTTCGAGGTACACCGTCCTCTCTACGACTGGTTCTGCGAGGCGTTGAAGATTCATCACCCGCAGCAGATCGAGTTTGCGCGACTCAACCTCAACTACACGATTATGAGCAAGCGCAAGATGCTGCAACTTGTTAAGGAACATCATGTTAACGGTTGGGATGACCCGCGTATGCCCACCATCTGCGGTCTTCGCCGTCGCGGTTACACCCCTGCGGCTATCCGCAACTTCGCCG
>JAEEKL010000097.1 GCA_016282395.1 Bacteroidales bacterium | reverse complement strand
TGACGACAACCTGATCCGAAAAGGTGCCATCTCTGCCAAAGCTGGCGAACGGTGCATCATTCCGCTCAACATGCGCGACGGCTCGCTCATCTGCATCGGCAAAGGCAACGCCGACTGGAACTGCTCAGCGCCGCACGGGGCAGGACGTGTGATGAGCCGGGCGAAGGCGTTCAAGGAACTGCGGCTGGAAGATTTCAAAAGCTCCATGGAAGGCATCTACAGCGAAACCGTGACCAGCGACACCCTCGATGAAGCTCCTATGGCGTATAAGCCTAAGGATGAGATTCTTGCCAACATACAGGACACGGTAAGCGTGGAGAATATCATCAAACCCGTATTCAATTTCAAAGCCGCTGAATAAAACCATTGACGTTTTTCGAGGGGTGAAACCCTTAACCCTTTTTTTCTTTCTTCCAACGTGTAGGGCTGTCGTATTGCGGCAGCCCTACACTATGCCACAAGTTGGCACAGTCTCGCTTTATCTTTGCCGCATCATTCAATCAATAATTTTTTCACTAAAAATTCAAAAAAATGGAAAAACAAGATTTAGCGAGTGCTTTGCTCAAGAAACAGATTCAGAAAGAGGCATGGGAAAACATTTCCTGCAATTACCCACTTACCGTGAAGATGCTGATGCAACATTCAATTGACCTTGACTGGAAAAAGGTATCAAGAAATTCATATATCCATTGGGATGTCGATATGTTGGAGCAATTCCGTCGTAGTATTGACTGGGAGGTGTTTTCAGGAAATGCCGATAATGAGATTCTTTCGGAAGAAGTGATTGAAAAATTCAAAGACAACTGGGACTGGGCGGAACTTTCCAGGAACCATAATCTGCCTCTCACCTACGGCCTCATTGACAAATACACTGATCGGTGGGATTGGGACAAGCTCACCAACAATTATCTCCACAACGGCCGAAGAGTTTTTTTGGGGATGGACTTCTTCGAACGCTACCAACAATATATCCCTATAGAAGATTTGGAAAGATCAGCATTATGGAGAAATATGGTGGACGAGGAGGAAGAGGCCATCAAAAGGGAACTGATTTTGGGAACAAACCGACAATATCTGTAGGAAGGACCGCCACATCGCGAGCAGCGGGGAGGTTCCGCTCAACGCTTCGCGTCTTACGGGATGGTGCGTAGTGCGCGCCATTCCGCCGCGAACGCAGTGAGCGAGCGGAATCCCCTCCGAGAAACCACGAAAACACGCCAACGAAACCTTTCCCCCTTTCCACCCCCTTCCCCCGCACACCTAACGGCGTGCGCATCCTCCCGTGCTCGCCCCATTCTACCAAGCCCTGCACCCCTGACGGGGTGCCTTTTCGTGTTAAGATTGCTGATCACTGATCACTATTCACTGTTCACTGTCATCAGACAGGCCGTAGGTCTGCGGGCATCACCTGTTTTGTGGAACTTTGTCTTCGAACGTAGGAGATTCCGCCAGTTCCTGTCGTCACTGGCGGAATGGTGCGCCGCATACTGAGAAAAAGGGGGAGATGATGGGCGGCGACCGTAATGTTTCCGGCAACGGCAAGGTTTTCCCCGCCGCCCATCTTTTCCTTTGGACTCTTTCGGCAGCGCACACCATTCCGCCGCGAACGCAGTGAGCGAGCGGAATCCCCGCCTCGCCAGAGCAGGCATCAGCGCCGCCGCCCCTCCGTCCGTCTCGCTCTGCAGCGACACCCTCGCCTGCATCACCGGCGGCATCGCCGAAGCCTACTACCAGGAGATCCCCGATGTGTCGGAGAAAAGAAAAAATAAATATTTTCCATTTCTGTTTCGCAAAATCAAAAAACAATAGTATTTTTGCCAAATCTAAAGTACAACTTTATTTTTGTTCAAAATATATGCAATTATATGTATGACAGAAGATTAGCAAAAGAGATCGTTCGGTTGTCGGATTATTTTAAGGTCATTACCATTACGGGACCTCGCCAATCGGGGAAAACCACCTTGTGCAAAATGATTTTCCCAGGCTACGACTACATCAATCTGGAAGACGAAACCACCGTGAGCGAGTTGGAACTTAACAAAAAGGAGTTTCTGGTCAATCACAGGAAGGGATTGGTGATTGACGAGGTGCAAAAGATGCCGGAAATCCTTTCGGCCATTCAAGTGGTGGTGGACGAGCACCCGGATGCCGCTTTTGTGCTCACAGGCAGCAATAATCTGCTGTTGATGCAGCGTGTTGCGCAGTCTCTTGCCGGACGTACTGCCGTTTTGACTCTACTCCCCTTTTCCATCGCCGAACTGACTGAGGAGAACAAATCGGTGGGATTGTATAACATGATGCTCAACGGTTTTTATCCAGCGGTATGGGCACAGAATATACCGCCACAAGATGTTTACCGCCAATATTTTTCCACTTATATGCAGCAGGATGTGCGCCAAGTGATGAACATCCGTCATCTTTCGGAATTCAGACGGTTCATTGTGATATGCGCTTCACGAACTGGTACAGAGTTCAATGCCCAAGGGATTTCAAACGAGCTGGGGGTGTCCATCCCCACCATTCAAGAGTGGATGAATGTGCTGGAAGCCTCGTACGTGGCTTTCCGCCTGCCTCCTTTTTTCCGGAATATAGGGAAACGGTTAGTCAAGACCCCTAAAATCTACTTTTACGACGTGGGGTTGGTATGCTATCTGTTGGGCATCCACACGTCGCAGCAATTGGAAACCCATCCGTTAAAGGGCTCGATCTTTGAAAACATGGTGGTATGCGAATTTCTCAAACGCCAGTATAACAATGGACTGGACAACAACCTGTTTTTCTTCCGCGACAAAAGCCAGCGTGAGGTGGATCTGGTTCAGGAAGATGGGACACGACTTTACGCATACGAAATCAAGCTGTCATCAAGCATTCATCCCGATTTCTACAAGAACCTCAAATATTTCCGCTCGCTTTTTCCCAACGACACAGTTTCCACACAGGTAATCAACACGGGCGCAGAAGAAAACTTCAGTGACGAAACGGGACACAGGTTTTATTTGAACCTGTAGGCGAGGATGAGCAGCCACTCTATTCCGCTTAGCCGTCTCGCTCGGCGGCGACAGCGACACCCTCGCCTGCATCACCGGGGGCCTCGCCGAAGCCTACTACCAAGAGATCCCCGAAGAGATCGCCCGCCAGATGTGGTCCCGCCTTCCAGAAACCTTGCGCGAGATATTGCGGGAAATAAGGGGGAGGTTCGGGGGGGCGTTGGGAGATTTGTAGGAAGAAGGTGGAGAAAAAGGGAAAAGTTGTAATTTTGCAGGGTCGTTTTCTTCGGATTCTGTTTAATGGACTTCGGCAGGATATGGAGATATGATAAAAATGGTGTAATAACAGAAGTCCCTTGTTTTTTATTATGACAGATATAGAAAAATTTAAAAGCCTATTAGAATATTTCATCTCACATGTTGATTGGAAACAAAACATGGATAAAACCCATGTCGGTTTTAGCAAGTATATCAAACCTTTATTGGACAACAATTCTTTTGTTGAATCAGGTCAAGGATACAATGGTAATAAAATTCAAAAACTTATTGGTGACTGGGAAACAATCAATAATCATAAGATTTATCTTAATATTCAACCAAATTATGGAGATTGGTCAACCCGAAAATGTTATCTGAATTGGGGCAACACTGGCATTAATATTTTTTGTAATTGGGATAAGACAAAAAATGTTCAGGGAGTTGACATCGGATATGCCTATTGGTGGGAAACCCCTGTCCAATACAAAACTTTACTTACAAAGACCATTAAAGAGCTCGACCTGTTCAACAACGGAGTATCATCAGAACTCCAAAAGTTCTATGATTTTTTTGTAAATGAAATTATTAATTATGACAAAAAATGCGGATATTATTATCAAAAGGAAATTGAAAATAAGTACAAAATGTTTACAAATATTTTAACTTCCAATCACAATCTCATCCTCACCGGCGCCCCCGGTACGGGTAAAACGTATCTGGCAAAACAAATTGCAAAATCCATGGGATGCACAGACAACGAAATAGGTTTCGTCCAATTCCACCCTTCTTACGACTACACGGATTTTGTTGAGGGCTTAAGGCCTGCCCAAGATAAAAGCGGTAATGTTGGGTTTGTAAGAAAAGATGGTGTGTTTAAAGCGTTTTGCAGGAAAGCCCTAAAAAACGTTATAGATAGTAAAAAAACACCGCAAGAATTAAAAAATGAAAAAACGTTCAAAGAAAAATACGATGAAATTATTGGCAAGATAGAGAATGGGGAAATCGATAGGTTTGACTTGAGAACAGGAGTTCAGATGGATGTTGTGGAAGTTTCAGAAAAAGACAATATTATTTTACGAACACATGGATCTGACAAACAATATACTGTTTCTTTCGGTCGCCTCTCTCTGCTTGCAAAAAAATTCCCAGATGTGGCATCATTAAACAGCATAACTAATATCGATAAAACTATCAGGGATGTAATAAAAGGTTGTCACACTTCTTCATATTGGGCTGTTCTAAAGGCCATCTACGAGCAATGCAGCTCTGATGAAAATGAAATTGTTCCAAATGAGGTCGAAGAAAAAAAATATGTCTTCATTATTGACGAAATCAACCGCGGAGAAATATCTAAAATATTTGGAGAATTGTTCTTTTCTATTGATCCAGGTTATAGAGGAATAGATGGCAAAGTGCGCACTCAATATGCAAATATGCAGACAGATCCAAACGTTTTTGATGAAGCATTAGGGATCAACGATTCATACAACTGTGGCCATTTCTTCGTCCCCGAAAACGTCTATATCATTGGTACCATGAACGACATAGACCGCAGTGTGGAGAGTATGGATTTTGCATTTAGAAGAAGATTTGCGTTCAAGGAAATCAAAGCTATAGACAGAGTTGAAATGCTCTATGACAGCAATAATGGAATTGAAAACTACGCAGACGAGGCAAAAAAACGAATGAGCCGGCTCAACGAGGAGATTGAAAGAATTGAAGGTCTTTCTACCGCTTATCACATTGGTCCCGCTTATTTTCTTAAATTGAAAAACTACGATGGCAACTTCCAAGATTTATGGGATAACCATTTGGAAGGACTTTTGAAGGAATATATGCGTGGAATGCAAGGTGTTGAAGATAAGATAAAAACTCTGAAAGAGGCTTATAATAACCCCAAAGCAACAAATACAGGTGATGCGGATGAAAATCTATGACAATACTACTCGTAAATTGTCGGAAGAGGAAATCTCATCGGCAAAACCAGACCTTGAGCGAATTGCCAATATAAAAATTGGCGAACTATCCTTGGAAGACAACCCCAATCTTTTGGTGTTCCCAAGAGATTTGCACCGTTTTGGCGATGAAATCAGTGAGAACTGTATTATCTCCATGCGTGATGATGAAATCTCTACGGGAAACATTATGGGTTTTGTGGGAGTGAACGACACGCAATTGGACATCAAATCGCGTTTTGCCAAAGTGGACGAGGACGACTATTTCCTTCATTATATGCTCCAGAAAGTGTTTTCTATCAATCTGTTCGATATAAAACACACAACCCGACAAGAGGACATTTTCGATTTTCTTCTATATCTGTTTCCTCACTTCTTGAAGAAGGCTCTTGCACAGGGACTGTTCAAAAAATACAGAAGATTTGAATACAACGATGCCAACATTCGGGGACCGATAGACGTAAATCGGCATATCCGCGAAAATATTCCTTTCCGAGGAACTGTCGCCTATTCCACACGAGAGCACAGCTATGACAACGAAGTTACGCAGCTGGTCCGCCACGCCATAGAATACATCCGCACCAAAGAGCACGGGGCCATCATTTTGAACAATGACCCGGAAACTAAAAGTTGCATCACGCAAATCACTCTTGCAACGCAATCGTACAATGTGCGGGAACGTATGAAAGTCATCAACCAAAACCTGCGTCCCATACGGCATCCCTACTATTCAGCATATACCGACCTCCAAAACCTTTGCCTGCGAATCCTCCACCACGAATCCCTCAAATACGGACAGGAAAAAGACAAAGTTTATGGCGTTTTGTTCGATGGGGCTTGGCTGTGGGAGGAGTATCTTGCAATAGTATTAAAGGAAAAATATAATCATTTTACGAAGAAATTTGGACCGAAATTTTGGCTGTTCAATCACAACAACAAAAACAGTCAACAAATAATTCCAGATTATCTATCAAAAGATGGCACTGTTGTTGCTGATGCAAAATACATTCCACTAAACAAACAACTCAGCTATGGTGAAAATTCTGAGAAAGCCACAGCAATCTATTATAAAACAATAACTTACATGTATAGATTTAGCACAAAGATTAGTTATCTGTTTTATCCTTATCCTGAAGACGAGAGCGAAAATATTGTTGAAGAATTTAATATTGTTGAGACTGACGCCAAATTGATAAAATGTGGTTTGAAAATCCCAGCAAATTGTAAAACTTTTTTAGAATTTATTCAACGGGTTAAAGATTTCGAAAAAATATTTCTGACATCCATCCCGCCCTTGCGGTTTCCCGCGGGGTGAAACCCTTACCTCTTTCCACACCTCTCCCCGCACACCTAACGGCGTGCGCATTCCCCGTGCCCGCTCCGTTCTACCAAGCCCTGCACCCCTAACGGGGTGCCTTTTCGTGTTAAGATTGCTGATCACTATTCACTGTTCACTGTCAGCTGAAAGGCCGTAGGTCTGCGGGCATCGCAGCTATGCCACAGATTGGCACAGTCCCGTGTTATCTTCGCCGCATTAAAAACAGCAAAGATATGTTGAAGTACATTAACGAAAACCTGCAGGTCGGGGACTTCGTGGAAATCGAGACTCCGGACGGGACTATTGGCGGGTGCATATCAACATTGCAGCCCGATCGTTTGGTATTGTCCGTAAACGGCAAAG
>JAEEKL010000096.1 GCA_016282395.1 Bacteroidales bacterium | reverse complement strand
GTCGGAAATTGGCAAACAGGCGGCTTTGGGTATTGAGGAGTCGGATGTGATTGTCTTTATGGTGGATGGCCGTGAGGGGCTAACGCCTTTGGATGAGGAAATCGCTGACATTCTGCGCAAGTCAAAAAAACCGTACTACTTGGCTGTGAATAAAATTGATAGTCCAAGTAACTACTTAGATTACACGGAGTTCTATGCTTTGGGGATTGGTGATATCTATCCCATTTCGGCAGTCTCGGGAAGCGGTACCGGTGATTTGTTGGATGAAGTGGTGAAACATTTTTCCAAAGATGTTGACGATCTGCCCGATGACCTGCCACGTATCGCCATAGTGGGCAAGCCGAATGTAGGCAAGTCCTCGATAATCAATGCTTTCCTCGGCGAGGACCGCCATATCGTGACCCCGTTAGCCGGCACGACACGCGACACCATCTTCACTCGCTACAAGAGTTTCGGTTTTGATTTCTATCTGATTGATACCGCCGGACTACGTAAGAAAAGCAAGGTGGAGGAGAGCTTGGAGTTTTATTCTGTGATGCGAGCCGTGCGCTCCATTGAAAACTCCGATGTCTGCATTGTGATGGCAGATGCATCGCAAGGATTTGACTCACAAGATCTTAATATCTTTGGCTTATGTGCGAGAAATCATAAGGGGATTGTTCTTGTGATGAACAAATGGGACTTGGTGGAGAAAGACACACATACGCACAAGAATTTCGAGGATATGCTGAAGAAGCGGATTGCGCCGTTCACAGACGTGCCGATTATCTTCACATCCGTTATAGAAAAACAGCGTATTTACAAGGTTTTGGAAACGGCTATTCAAGTTTGTCAGAATCGTCAACGCCGGATTTCCACTTCGGAACTGAACAACACTCTGTTGCCGATTATTGAACATACTCCGCCGCCGATGAACAAGGACAAGGTCATCCGGATCAAGTATGTGACCCAATTGCCGGTAGCGTATCCCACGTTTGCTTTCTTCTGCAACCTGCCGCAATATGTGGTGGATTCATACAAACGTTTCCTGGAAAACCAAATTCGCAAAAATTGGGATTTTTCGGGTGTGCCGATTGAGATTTACTTTAGGAAGAAGTAAGTTCAAGGTTTAAGGTCAATAGTTTTTAAAAACATCTTCTTTGAGCAGCCCCGGTAGGGGCAAGAGCTCGGTAGCCCAGGGAGAAGCGAAGCGGAGCCCTGGAAATAAAAAGTCAAAGTAAAAGGTCATTAATGAAGAAATTGTTCATAGAAACATACGGTTGTCAGATGAATTTCGCGGACAGCGAGGTGGTCGCCTCCATTTTGAAGGAGATGTATTCGCTGACGAAAGATATTCAGGAAGCCGATTTAATCCTCATAAACACGTGTTCTATCCGTGATAAGGCAGAACAACGCATCCACAAACGTTTGAAGGAATTGGAGGCTTATAAGCGCAAAAAACGGACAATGCAAGTCGGACTGTTAGGCTGCATGGCAGAGCGGATGAAGGAGGAGTTGTTGCAAACTGAGCCCGTGTTGGATTTCATCGCCGGCCCCGATGCCTATCGCTCGTTGCCGCAGCTCATCGCCGATTCGCAGCATGGGCACACCTCGTTCAACGTATTGCTTTCTAAGGAAGAAACTTACGACAACATCATGCCTGTGCGCTACGATGCCAACGGCGTGTCAGCGTTCGTTTCCATTATGCGCGGATGCAACAATTTCTGCTCCTATTGCGTGGTGCCCTATACTCGCGGTCGCGAGCGCAGCCGCAGCCCGAAAACCATCCTCGGTGAAATTGAGGATTTGTTAAAGGATAACTACAAGGAAGTCACGCTGTTGGGACAGAATGTGAACTCCTATTACTGGAAGGAAGAAGGGCAAGAGGTTTCTTTTGCCAAGTTGATGGCGATGGTAGCGGAAATGTCGCCGGAACTGCGTGTACGGTTCGCCACATCGCATCCGAAAGACCTCTCTGACGAGTTGATTGAAACGATTGCCCGTTACGACAACATCTGCAAGTGCATCCACCTGCCGGTGCAGTCAGGCAGTGACGAGATGTTGCAAAAGATGCGCCGCGTCTATACTCGCGAAAGTTATTTAGAGCGGGTTCAGAAGATCAAGGAGATGCTTCCGAATTGCGCCATCACCACGGACATTATTGTCGGCTTCAGCGGGGAAACCCTTGAGAACCATCAGGATACGTTGTCCATTATGCGCGAAGTCGGCTACGAATATGCTTATATGTTCAAGTATTCCGAGCGAGGTGGCACGTTGGCTTCCAAGCAATATCCCGACGATATTCCCGATGAGGAAAAGACCCGCCGATTGGAGGAGGTCATCGCATTGCAGGGCGAACTCTCCATGGCCAGCAACCTTCGCGATGTCGGCAAGACCTTCCGCGTGTTGGTGGAAGGAGCCTCAAAACGCTCTGACGATCAGCTGTTTGGTCGCAACAGTCAGAACAAGGTGATTATTTTCCCACGGGAGAAGCACCAGATTGGCGATTATGTGGACGTGACGGTGACGGAGTGTACGCCGGCAACATTATTGGCTAATGCATAATTCACAATTCATGATTCATAATTATGGGGGATATTCGGAATATCGGGTTTGATTCGTTGATTTCGTTTTTGCGGGAAAACGGGGAGAAGCCGTTTCGGGCGAAGCAGATATGGACGTGGTTGTGGAAACGGGGTGCGGGTTCGTTTGACGAGATGACGGACCTTTCCGTAGCCTTGCGGACGAAGATGCAAGAGAATTTCACGTTCCATAGGGCGGAGATTGCCGAAGAGGTGCAGAGTAGCGACAAAACCACCAAATTCCTGCTGCGGTTTCATGACGGGAAGATGGTGGAGGGTGTGCTGATTCCGAGCAAAGAGCGCGTTACGGCGTGTCTCTCCACGCAAATCGGGTGTCCGCTGCATTGTGCGTTCTGCGCCACGGGCACGATGGGTTTCATCCGCAATCTGCATTACAGTGAAATCATTGACGAATATGTGTTGCTCAATAACCATGCGCAAGAGATTTACAACCAACATATTACCAATATCGTTTTCATGGGGATGGGCGAGCCGCTGCTCAATTTCGACAACATGATGACGGCTATCGACATCTTGACGGGCAAGGATTACTTTGGTCTTTCGCCCGCGCGGATTACGCTCTCCACGGCAGGCATCATAAAAGGTGTCAAGGCATTGGCGGACAGAGGATTCCGTTGTGGATTGGCCATTTCATTGCATAGTGCCGATCCCACCGTGCGCGGCAACATCATGCCCGTGACGGAGCATAATCCGTTACACGATTTGCAGGCAGCTTTGGCGTATTACCATCAGAAGACGGGTGAGCGTATCACCATTGAATATCTGTTGCTC
>JAEEKL010000095.1 GCA_016282395.1 Bacteroidales bacterium | reverse complement strand
GTCATTCTTCACCGTCCATGCACCGTCCTCCAAGTCAGACACCCAGTAAATATCTCCGGGAATCTGCACGAAGTGCGTATTGGGGGTGATGGTAAGAGGTTTCGGTTTCTGTGCTGAGATTGCCATGCTGATAATCATCAGCATGAGGAAGAGGATATTTTTTTTCATAACATTAGAGATTTATTATTCTTTTGGTGATTTAACTACTATTTTTCGCGGTTCATAATGACATCATCTTTGGAACCACTTCAGAAACTTCATCTTCCTTTCTCCTGCTTTGCCGCTATACGGGTACTCGCGCCCGTGCGGAAGAATTTGCGCTGCGTGGCGATGATTTCTTGGATAGGAAAAACCAGTATTCCTCGCTATACCTGCCGCCTCCCAACTTGAAGGTCTGCATCTATTGTTGGGGTTGCAGATTCGGTTCCTCTTTAACCTCCTAACCTCCTAACCTTCTAACCTTCTAACCTCCTAACCTTCTAATCTCCTAACCTTCTAATCTTCTAACCTTTGTAAACAAAAACTGCGCAAAGATACTCAAAATCCGAAATACTCCCATCATCCCGGCGTCCTCCTGTACTGCATCGGACTCTTGCCGGTTTTCCGCTTGAAGAAGACCCCGAATAGTGTCGGCGAAGAGAAGTTCAGCGCATCGCTGATCTGCTGGATGGACTTGTTTTCGTCATAAAGCATATAGATGGCCTCTTTCAGAAGGATTTCGTCGATCCACTCTCTTGGGGGCTTTTGCGTGACCCGCTTGACGATGTTGCTCGAATATTTCTCCGAAATGTGCAGTTGTGAAGCGTAGAAGGAGATGGAATGCTGTTTAGTTGCGTGAATTTGAGCCAAACGGATAAATTCCCTGCTGATGTAATCGCTTCGAGACTGCTTTTTTTGAGAAAGAATCTCGACATCCTTTTGCTCAAAAAGACGGATGAAATAGTAAAACAATGACTCCAACACGCTGTAAATCAAACGATCATTAGAGGAATTTTGTGAAAGATGCGCCAACCGGTAAATCAAGTCCAAATAGGAAAGAAAGATTTGTTTCTCGTCTTCCGACAATTCAAAGAACGGTTTCTTCCTGATGGCAGTGCGAAGCGCATGAGTCGAGATGATTGGCAACTTTTGGATAAGATTCTCCGACACCACAATCAGGCAGCCTTTAACAGCCGGGCGGTTGGCACTTTGACGATACTCCCATACGGTATGAGGGGTGGCAATCCACAACACCGGAGCCCGCAGAACCACTTCCCTCAAATTGATGGTGTATTCCGCTTCCCCTTCGGTCAACATGATCAATCCGTATTGCTGACAATCCACGAATTTCGGCAATTCGGCGTTGTCCTGCACATTCCGGCTCACCAACAGGTCTTGTCCATACCACACCTTGTCGTCACAATTTTCATGGTCATACAGCTTGACGGGAATCTTTTTCATAATCCACAAAATCTTGGCAAATGTACATAATTTTCGAATACGCACGGGCAAACGAGTTTGCCACTTTAGAGACGTTTCATGAAACGTCTCTACAATTTCAAAAGGAAAATCAGTTTATGTCAAAGGATAAAAAATCGTAGAATTTCAGATAGATTATGTGGAAAATCAAAGAGTTTCAACTTTCTATATATCGTAATTTTGTAAACATAGTTTATAGGGGCAAATCTAAGTTTGCACCCACCTTGTTGAATGAATTTATAATACTTAAAACCAATACATTATGAAAAGAATCATTACCCTTTCGCTGCTGACACTGATCTGCTTTTTCGCGGTGGCACAGACCGTCACCCTCACCTTCACGGGTCGTGACGCGGACAACCGTTATCTGAAACTGGACCGCGTGGTCGTCAACAACTACACACGTGGATGGCAGAAAACCCTTACCTGGCCCGACACCACATTGACCTTGAAGAACTCCACCAGCATGATCGTTTCGAGCGAAAACGAAGGTTTCGCCCTGTCGCAAAACAACCCAAATCCCTTCAACGCCACCACCGAGGTGATGTTGACAGCGGCGGAGCCCGGCGACGTGACATTGTCCATTACCGATATCAACGGCCGCGTGGTCGTAGGGGCGAATAATTATTCGCCCCTACGATCTCCCAAATCCTGCACCCACCATTTCCGCGTCACCCTCGCCCACCCTGGCACCTACGTGATGACCGCCCGCCAAAACGGCAAGGTGTCGTCCATCAAGATGGTATGCAACGGCGCGGGAAACGCCGACAAGATTGAATATCAGGGTGTTGTAGAGACGCACGGCCGTGCGTCTCTACAGAATGTTTCCCACGACATGTTCCATTTCGGCGACCAGATGGAATATGTGGGTTACGCCACCATCGACAGCACCGAGATGGAAACGGCGTTCGTCATGGAGGCGCTGAGCGATTCGCAGACGATTCCGCTACAGGTCGCGAAAATCTACAAGGAAAATGCGAAATCTTCTGCAAAAGCAGAATCCGAGCCTTTCCGAGTCGCCCTTTCGCTGAGTCCCTTCTCCCTCAACCAGTTCGAAAAGGGATACTCCTTTACGGTCGGAGACAAAACCGCCGCGACCCCAGAGGAATTGCAAGAGATATACCGTGAACTCGGCTCGACGGAGATGTACGTGCGGATTGCCATGAAACGCCATGTGACGGACGAGGATGTCACTGACGGGGAACCGGACGAGAACGCCAACGTCCACACATTCGACCAAGGCATCCGTATGTGCCAAATCGCGGCGGCGCTGAACATCCCCATCAATCCGGAAATCATGTGCGCCTACACCTACATGGACATGGACAAGCAGCAGGCACCGCGCTTTGACGAGTACCCCGAATTCAATTATCTGATGAACGGCAAACCCTGGGAAGAATTGACCCTCGATGAAATCTGCATAATATTAGAAGCATACGGCACTTTCGTGGGAGAGGCGATTCTCAGCACTGGCTGCACCGTCAACAACTGAAATCTCGGCAACGAGGCCAATTTCGGTTTCGCCGGCATCAGCATGGGACTGAAAACCGCTGTGGATCCCAAACTGGAGAAAGCCGGAACCCTCAAGAAATATCTGGCGCCGGTGTTCGCACGCGGCTGGCTGAAGAAGCATGTGTGGCAGCATAACGCCAAAGCCTACGCCGCCGTGAAAGCAGGAATCTTACAAGCATACGCCAACTTGGGAATCGATGCCTCCAACATCAAATTCTCGACCCATGTCGCCACCGTGGTCTTCCCCGCCGGATGCACGGCGAAGTTCTTCAACTTCATGAAAGACAACGGCTATGAAATGGAGACCGCCGGCATCAGCTACTATCCCAGCGCTCCCTCTATGTCGCTGAACAAGAAAAGCTTGTTGAAGAAAACGGTGAAGAAAATCAACACGAAGTGCGGGCTTCATGTCTTCATCGGCGAGTTCTCCTATCCGTCAGGCAAGATGGACGGTCCTTTCGCCGGATGGAACAAGAAAGTGAGGGGCTACAAGCACGACCAGCAAGGCCAAGCCAACATCTACGCCGACGTGGTGAAGTGGGGCAAAGCCAACGGCATGGCCGGCATCCGCTACTGGGCTCCCGACTACGAAGGCTGGTACGCGATGTCGATGTTCGAATTCTCCAACAAGAAAGGCACGGCGAAGAACATTCTGCTGAATCATAAGAACCTTATAGAACGGTAGTTCTTTCGCTTTTTTATTTGGGCGTTCCGGTGCGGCGGCAGCCAAATCACCCCCTGTACCGTAGAGACGTTGCGCGCAACGTCTCTATAATCGCACAGTTCATTCCGTCTTATGCCGCCGCCCCGTCGGGCTTTTCGCTCCAATAATTTTTTGCTAAATGAACGTCACCATTCCGCCAGGCGACGGTAGGATCAGGCGGAATCTCTCACCGGTCACGGCACGCATTCTCGCCAAAAATCATTTCCGCTGCAATCCCTAACGCACGCTCGTCCAACCCATTACACATTTCGCGGCGAACCATCAGATCCCCTCGTACGTGTCGTCTCCCGCGCCGCGAACCCCGCATCCGAGACGTACATGGGGATTCGGGAAATGCATATTTCGATTCTTCCTGCTCTTGCGAGGCATAGGTTCCGTTTGGCCAGAAAATGTTTGTCTTTTCGTTACGGCGGTGGGCAACGGAAATGCGTGTTGTTTTCGATTGAGGAGGGTGGCCAAACGGAATGGAGGTGGGTTGGTCGGGACGGTTTGCTTGGTCGGTGCGTTCGCGAAAGAAGCGATAAGTGCTGATTGATTCACTCGCGAATGCACCCCGTTAGGGGTGCAGGGCTTGGTAGGAGAAGACGCTTCCTGTATCACAAATCGCAGGCCGTTAGGCCTGCGGGCAAACGTTTACGGGAGTCTGATTCCGCGGAGGGGTTTGTTGGTGTTTGTCAATGGGTTACGGGCGGGCTCGCGTTAGGGATGGGAGCGGAAATGGACGGCAGTTTGCAGGTTTTTACACCCCCTTGGTCCCCTAAAGGGGGGAATCATCCAAGTGCTGTGGCCGGTGCTGCCAGACATTGCAGCGGACAGCCCGACGGCGCGGCGAGGTTCAATTCACTATGCATAATTCTTAATGCATAATTATTTCGCGAGACGGAGAGATGTTGGGAAAAAGGATGGAGCCGCGCCGGAACGCCCAAATAAAAAAAATGCGTAAAATGACATTCACGGACTTAGTTTCAAGTTTCAGGTTTCAAGTTTCAAGCTTCAGGATTCAGGATTCAAGTTTCAAGTTTCAAGTACCTGAAGCATGAAACATCCTCTCACGCGCCCCGTTTTGCAATCAGAAATATGACAAGTATCCCCAATATGATGAGCAAAACCAGCAGTCCAAACATAATCAAGGAAGCGGCAACGGTCTTCATGGTGGTGCGCAGCCAGCTGTAGCCGCTCATCTGTTTGAGCGGAATCAAGGTAAGGAAAATAGAGTATGATGAAAGCTTTGAGAGACAGAAGAAATCGAACACGATGCTATAAACGGTGTACATGTTGGCAATATAGAGCAGTGCCATGAAAAACTCCGGATAGCGCAGATCCGGAATCTTTGGACAGTGTCGGAAGAAAAGATAGAGGAATCCCGACACAATCATCAGCAAAATCAACGTGTTAATGCTGGGAAATCGCTTCTCAAAGCGTTCCATCCTGTCGAAAATTTTATAGACTATAGCTTTGGTACGATCGGAAAACTTAAACGTCTCCCCTTCTATTTCCAAGACATCCTGTTCCTCGGTGGATCCTGATTTCTCATCAATTTCTTTCTCCAAATTTTGAACAGAAGTTTCTGAATCGTCATAGAGTGCCTGCCCTTTGATATTCAACCCGTGGGTCACAAGGGTGGAAATAGCGAAAAGCAGGAAGAACATCTTGAAAGGGGCGTAGTAGGATACTCTCATGCCTCGGAGATAATCGAGAATCAGATAACCAGGACGCAAAATGAGTTCAAGAATGGTGCGGAACATGCCTCGCTCGCCCATGCCGTAGGCTTCCGCGAAATTCTCCGCCGCCACCTTCATAGAGAATCGGCTGGTCGTGGCCGCCTGTCCGCAACGGGGACAGAATCTGCCAGTGTAATGGTCATGGCAGTTCAGGCACTCGTGCTCTTCCTGGGACATCGGGGCAACCTCGCGCGGCCGTTCCCGCCACGCCCGGAACTGCTGGATTTTCTCTTTAAGGTTGAATTTCTTTTTCATAATTATGGCGCAAAAATAATGATTATTCGGATATGTTTGAACAATAACTATAGGGTTGCCATTTTGTGACAACCCTATATTGTTGTAAACCGAACGTGGTCTGTAGGGGCGAATAATTATTCGCCCCTACATTCGTTATCAATTCTCCAGTTCCTCGGCAATCGCCTTGCGGATCAGATCGACAAAACCCTCCAGCGGCATCGTGCCGTCGTTGATGTTGCCGTGGCGACGGACTGAGACGGTGCCGTCCTTCTCCTCATTCTCGCCCACAATGACCATGTAGGGAATCTTGGCGGTTTCGGCGTCACGGATCTTGCGGCCGGTCTTCTCGCTGCGCTCATCGATGTAGCAGCGGATGTCCTGCTCATCCAAAGCGGCCTGCACCTTGCGGGCGTAGTCCATATACTTCTCGCTGATGGGCAGGATGACGACCTGGTCGGAGGTGAGCCACAACGGGAAATTGCCGCCGGTGTGCTCCAACAGCACGGCCACGAAACGCTCCATGGAACCGAACGGGGCACGATGGATCATCACGGGACGCTTCTTTTGACCGTCAGCATCCGTGTATTCCAGACCGAAACGCTCGGGCAGGTTGTAGTCCACCTGGACAGTACCTAACTGCCACTCACGACCGATGGCGTCCTTCACCATGAAGTCGAGCTTGGGACCATAGAACGCGGCCTCGCCCTCCACCTCGATAGTGTTCAGACCCTTTTCGGCAGCTGCCTCGATGATGGCGCGCTGTGCCTTCTCCCAGTTCTCGTCGCTACCGATGTACTTCTCCTTGTTGTTCGGGTCACGCAACGAAACCTGAGCCTTGTAGTTGTCGAATTTCAAGGTCTTGAAGATGTAGAGGATGATGTCGATGACCTTGCAGAACTCCTCCTTGATCTGGTCGGAAGTGCAATAGAGGTGCGCATCGTCCTGCGTAAAGCCCCTAACCCTGGTCAAACCGTGCAGTTCACCGCTCTGCTCGTAACGATAGACGGTGCCGAACTCCGCGAGACGGAGAGGCAGCTCCTTGTACGAGCGCGGACGGGCGGCACCCTTGGGCAACCACAACGGCAAACCCTGCGCGATGACATCGGCGTAGCCCTACAACCATGCACGGCAGTTGTCGGGAATGTTCTGCGGGTCGAAGTGTCCGTCGGGCGAGTAGCCCAAAATCGGGGTCACTGCATCGTCCGCCGCCACGATGGCGAAACCGCCGCCCACGTTAAAGACGTAGAACAAAGTGTCACCGTCCTGCTGCCCCGCCTCGGCATACGCCAACTGGCAGGAACTGCTTTTCGTGACCGTCGGCACCGTGCGCGACATAAAGTTCAAGGCCGCCGTGCGAGCCTGCTTCGGGGTGATCGGCCCGGCAACCGCTAAAGCCGCTATGAGCATGGAAATGCAAAAGGGTATGACAGTTCTTTTCATATTGGAAAATTTTAATTTTTGTACCTCAAAAAATCATGGCACAAAAATAAAAAAAAGTACAAAAAATCAGTTATTATTTCGCATGGATTAAATAGACAATCAGTCGCGCACGCAGCGCACGGAGAAACCGCTGGCCTCGCCAGAATTGCTACGGTTAAGACTGGGACTGGTGTAGCTAAGGTTGTAGGAGTGCGCCTTACTGTTGGTCACATTTGTGGTAGTCCAGAAATTGGCATAGGATCCGAAACCGTTGCCGCCGCTGGCATAGTAGTTGCCCGCAGGCCGCGCATTGAAACCGGTGGCGTTGTTTGTGCTCTGCGTAGTCCCGACCCCGCAGGCGGTGGACGTGCTGTTGTTCCAGCCTGTCGTGGATGCCAGCGCCTTGCCGATATTTGGCAAATTTTGGTAGTAGCAAACATATTGGTCTTGGCTGCTCACAAAGGTTTCTAATTCCGTCCATTCCGCATTGCTCGGTACGTGCCATCCTGTGGGGCAGATGCCCTGCACGCCGCTCGGGTTCGCCTCACTGGATGCAGCACCGTTCATCACCGCCGCCCAATTGTACAGATAGCCGTAAGTACCTACATTTGTGGAATCACTGGCGGGATTGTAGCGATAAGGAGTTGTTGTGCTGGTGGTGGTGCCCAGGTCGATGGGGTCGCCGTTGCTATAGTGCG
>JAEEKL010000094.1 GCA_016282395.1 Bacteroidales bacterium | reverse complement strand
CACGATGCGGCCGTAGGCGGAGTAAGGGGCCAAAAGCGCAGCCAGTGAGCTCACACCTGCGATGAGCGTAATGACGAATACTCCCAACATGATGTAACGCAGGATGTTGTGCGCCTTTGAGAACGTGTAGCGGTTCTTCTTCGCCCAGTTGTGGACGTGCGCCACCCCGTCTTGGAATATACCCAACGGACAGATGATGGAGCAATAGACACGGCCGAACAGTAAAGTGATAATCAATAGGATGGCGACAATTACAAAGTTAAGGGCGAGCACTGCAGGCAGGAATTGCACCTTGGCCATCCATGACAAAAACTTGTGCAACGTGCCTGAGAAATCGAGGAACATCAGCGTAATGCCGAGGAAAAATATGGCCGCGAGCACCCGCCGGATCCGTTGTAAGGTTTTCTTGTGCATTATCGGTTGTTTTGTTGATTAATATTCTTTCGGGTGCAAAAATATAAAAAATATGATATTGAGGGTCAAGGGTCGAGGATCGTGGATCGTGGTGTCAGAATGAGATCATAAGTGTGAAGCGGATGCCGTTTTTGGCCCAGCCTTTGAGGTTTTTTGCGTGGGTGAGGCGGCGTACGTAGTCGATGCGGAGCACTTGGAGGATGTTTTCGATACCGGCGGTGAGCTCCAGATACGGCACTTTCCCCATTTGGCCGCAACCATCGGGGAGCAGGTACAATCCAGGGGTGGTCGGTCCGGGAATGTTCTTTGGTGACAGTCCGCCATAAACTCCGCTGAACGAGACCACCTCGCGAAATTCCAGCCGGTTCCATAACGGAATACGGTTGAAAATCAACCCTTTCAGATGGTATGTGGCGTATAAGGCGACGTATTTGTCCATGATAAACTCCATAGGTTTCATCAGGTTGAAGCTGTTGGGGGTGAGGAACAGCGACTGGTTGGCCGGCGGCACGTATAGCTCCGTGAACGGCACCGCATCCCATACGATGCCGGCCTGCACCGCCGCGTCGATATACCCGAAAGTGGAAAGCCAGAACCGTTTCTCCACGGAAAGGTCAGTCTTGTTATAGACGAAGTGACGGTCTAAGAGGCCTACCGTGTGTGTGAGGCTGAATACGGGGGCGTTTTTGGAGAGTTTGAGGAGGGCTTTCTCACCCATCTGTTTGTTGTACAGCAGCTCACCGGGCGCCCACCGCAGCCTCAGACGCCAAGACATGGCTTTGAGGTCTTTCACGGGGGAAACGGTGCCGTCGCGGTTGATGCGCAAGTAGGTTAATGCCCCCGTCGCTTCGCTGTTCTCGTACTGTAGCCAGGTGTCCACGCCCAAACGGCTCGGCCACTCCTTTTGGTAGCGCAGTCGCACCCGACGCACGTATTGCGCGGAAATTTCCGAACCATCCGTGTTGTAGGACATCAGGAAATTGTCGCGATCCACGTAGGAATACGTCTGGCCGGGCATCTCCATGTCATAGCTTGCACTGAACGAGATGGCGTTTTTGGGTGATTCGTTGAGATGGCGGTTTTTCGGCACGAAACTGTGGGTCAGGGTGAGGTTGTACTTCAGCCGAAGGTCGCGGCAGCCGAAGGCAATGTAGCCGTTCGCGAACCACCGGTCGTGCATTTGGGCAGTGGTCATGCCTCCGAGCCGCAACCGCACGCCCTCCACAGGATTGTAACTGATGAAGTCATAAACGGGTCCGATGTCGAAACGACTCTGTTTCCGGTCTTTGTTGGTGGCAATGTAGCCCGAACTGAGAATCTCCGCGCCTTTCTCCAATACTTTGAATGCCGGCAACCGGCGTAGCTCCACCCCTAAACTATCCAAAAAGGATTCCTTTGCCGACAGCGGTATCGGGCGCATCTGCTTCCATCGTCGGCTCTTGTATTTCCGCACATCGGGGGAGACGATTTCCTCCACAGGCAGAATGCCCGAGAGCGAGTCAGGTATGGTCGCCTCCATGTCGTAATCGTACCATAAGGTGGTCTGCCGGGCGTAGAGTTGCCGTTTCCATCGCTTGAAAATGGCAAACTTGGCGTGGGTGTGCGCGACAGACGGAGCCCACAGCCCGCTGTCGTTTTTCACAAACTCCTGTCCTACAGTGAGCTGCGAGATATAGTTCAGGTTGATGTTTTTGGGGACGGTGAGCAAATACTGTTTCACGGCGAAGGTGCTGTCGCGTACAATGTACATGCGACCCGAGAATCCGTAGCTTCGGGGAATGACTGGGGTGAAGGTGAGTTCAATGCAAGGAATACCGTCGATTTCCACCGAGTCAGTAATGTAAAAATGGTAAAAGGTAGTCGCTACTGTGGAAGAAAGCGGACTGACGAACTTATTGAGCATCAGTTCGATATCATTGTTGAAAATGTTGACTTCGGAGAACATCGCTTTTAGGTTGGCATCAAGACCTTCCATGTCGAGCACCTCGTCGGCACCTTGCATCCGTTGGGCTTTCACGTAGGTCACGTCCCGTCGCGGCGACCGTTGGTGGTAGAGGTCGGACAGATTTTCCCGCAGCGAGAGAGTCAGCACGGGCACAGTATCAATAGAGAGGGTGTCAATGTATTTTTCCAAAAAAGAGAGGCTCCTGTTGAAGCGGTTCTTTTGAAAATTCATGTCAAACCGTCCAAAGGCGAGGACTAATTTTTCGTAACGACTTGTTTTGTAGTGCTTTGCGGATTCTATGCGGTTATCGTCTTTGTGCTTGATCACTTGCTTGGCTAACTCCACGGCGGGATTCCCCTTTCGGACGTATTTCTGCCGTTTTTTTGTAACCACCACCTCTTGCAGTGCCTGTGCGGTGTTGATGAAGATGTTGCGCTGCCGCTCCTTTTTGGAGACAATCAGCGTGTCAGACTTATAGAAGGAGTAGCGGACTATCAGTGTGTCGGTGTTAGCGAAAGGGATTTTGTAGATGCCTTCCGCGTTCGAATAGGCGCCAACGGATGTGCCTAACCACTGCAGCCGCGCCATATACACCGCTGACGTGTCCCCGGTTTCCGTAATCGTGTAAACCCTTCCGGTCAACGTTTGAGCAGCCGTTTCGCCAATCAGGAGCCATAGGAAAAGCAGCCACGCCGACAGCCATACCGTCGTGTTCCACCTGCTCTTGTTGAAAGGAATACCCATTTTGCTCCTTTAGTGATGTTTGGGTAGAGACGCAAAATTTTGCGTCTCTACATCGTGATATTTTGCATCTCTACATCATGATATTTTGCATCTCTACATCGTGATATTTTGCGTCTCCACATCATGATATTTTGCGTCTCTACAATACCCTCTCAAAGTCCATCCTCCGCTTGATGATATCGACTGCCACCACACGCACGCGAACGGGGTCGCCGAAACGAAGGTTCTTGCCATGATGCAAGCCAACCAGCGTGTAGTTCTCTTCATCAATGTAGTAGAAGTCGTCGTCGAAACTGCGCATCGGGATCATGCCCTCGCAGTGGGAATCCTTCAGCTCGGCATAGACGCCCCACTTGGAAATGCCCGACACCACCGCGTCGAACTCCTGCCCGATCTTGTCGGCCAGGTACTCGGCCTGCTTGTACTTGATGGAGTTCCGCTCGGCCTCCATCGCCTGCCGCTCCATGTCGGAACAGTGTTTGCAGTAGTCTTCGTACTGTTCCTTGTTCACCGACGGCTCATGTGCCAAGTAGCGGTCTAACAATCTGTG
>JAEEKL010000093.1 GCA_016282395.1 Bacteroidales bacterium | reverse complement strand
GGAAGTAGGTGGAAAGCTCGATGGGGCAGCGCACCCCCTTGGGAATGTAGCAGAACGAGCCCTCGCTGAAGACCGCCGAGTTGAGGGCGGCGAAGAAGTTGTCGGTGTAAGGGACCACGGTGCCGAGGTACTGCCGCACCAAGTCGGGATGCTCGCGCACCGCCTCACCGAAGGAGCAGAAGATGATGCCGTACTTCTTCAGCGTGTCGGAGAAGGTGGTCTTCACGGAAACGGAGTCCATGACCGCATCGACAGCCACGCCCGCCAACACTTTCTGCTCTTCGAGGTTGATGCCCAACTTGTTGAACGTATCGACCAACTCGGGATCGACCTCGTCCATCGAGGCGAGCTGTTTCTTCTTCTTGGGGATAGCCAAATACCTAATATCCTGATAGTTGGGCTTCTCGAACTCGAGATGTCCCCAGTCGGGCTCTTCAAGGGTGATCCAGTAACGGTAGGCCTTCAGACGGAACTCTAAAAGCCAGTCAGGTTCGCCCTTGCGCTGCGAAATCCGCCGCACGATGTCCTCGTTCAGCCCTTTCGGGAAGTCTTCAATATCAATGTCCGACACGAAACCGTATTCGTATTCCTTGTCGGTGATGTCCTTCAATATGTCCTTTTGTTCGGTCTCTTCTTGTTTCATTTCTTTCTTGAATGGTTATTGGTTATTGGTTATTGGTTATTGATGGTTAGTGGTTAGTGGTTATTGAAGATTGTGGATTGTAGATTGTGGATTGTGGATTGTAGATTGTGGATTGGTGATTGTTGATTGGGAATTGGGATTGGTGAATTGTGAATTGTGATTGGTCTTAGCATCATCGTCTAAAAGTGGCGGCAAAGATACGATTTTTCGGGATTGGTGGAATTAGTCTTTTAGTAACCCGTATCGGTCTCGATAGTTGCACCAACTTTTACCAGCTCCAAAAAGTGTCGGTGGTTTCATTGATAAAAACAATCAATTATGGTCAGGAAGCATTACTGATGCGACATTTTTTAAAAACACACGAAAAAACATTTTTTTCTACTTTTGCAGCCGCAAATTTAATCCGATACAATACCATGATTGAAAAACTCGGCCTTCTCGGATTGTTCATCGGCTGTCTGCTGTCGGCCACCATCATACCGTTCTCCTCGGAGGCATTAGTGACAGGTGCTTTGCTGCTTGATTATTCGCCGTGGACAATCATTCTTGTGGCGACGTTGGGCAACACACTCGGCGGCATGACATGCTACCTGTTAGGCTGGCTCTGCAAATGGTCCTGGATTGAACGTTTCTTGAAAGTGAAAGAGGAAACGATGGCCAAGGCGCACCAAAAAGTCGAAAAATACGGTTCTTTCGCCGCACTCCTCACCTGGATTCCCATCATCGGCGACCCGATAGCCATTGCCTTGGGGCTTGTGCGCACCCGCGTAGTGCCTACCACCCTCCTCATGTTCATCGGCAAAGGACTGCGCTACATGGCAGTAGCAGGGCTCTTATCCGCGCTTATGTGACAAATGCATCTCCCTTTCAAATCACCATTCACAATTCACTGATCACTGATCACTATTCACTGATCACTATTCACCAATCAAAAAAATTGTACCTTTGCCGTCTCAAATCGAAGCGATGAACGTCAAGATTACCAAAGGACTGGATCTGAAGATTGACGGCTGTGCGACCAACATGATGTTGGATTTTGCGCTGCCTGAGTTGTTCCACATCCGCCCGGATGACTTCCGATGGCTGAAGCCGAAATTGCTGGTGCAACCCGGCGACCGCGTGCAAATCGGCACCCCGCTGTTTGCCGACAAAAAGGATGAACGCGTCGTGTTGGTCTCGCCCGTTGAGGGTACCGTGAAGGAAATCGTGAGAGGTGAAAAGCGCATCATCGAGGAGATCACCATTGTTCGTGACCCCGAAACCGCCTTAGAGACTTCGGTGGATTTTGACAGACCTACCGATGGTGAATCGGCTCGTAAACTACTGTTACAATACGGTTTATGGCCTTGTCTGCGGCAACGCCCCTTCTCAGTCATCCCAAATCCCGACATTCGTCCAAAATCGCTGTTCATCCCCTGCTTCGACAGCAACCCGTTAGCCCCCGACTTTAACGTTCTGATGCGAGGCAAAGAGGAACATTTCCGACACGGACTTAAAATGTTACGTTTGGTTGCAGAAAACGCCCCGATACATCTCTGTATGCGGAAAGACGCAGAAAACGAACTGTTTGAAAGTGTCGAAACCATACAGAAACACTACTTCAGCGGTCCGCATCCGGCTGGCAATGTCGGCACACACATCCATCACATTGACCCTTTGGACAAAGGGGAGATTGTGTGGTATGTGTATCCGCAAGAGGTTGCCCGCATCGGCTGCTTCTTCGCGGAGCATAAGCTGCAGTTCGGGAAAACGGCAGCACTCACCGGCCCCGTTGTCAAGAACACCGGCTACTTTAACACGGTATATGGAGCGGATATTACAGCACTGTTCACAAACAACTTTACGCAGGACAACGTCCGCATCATCAGCGGCAGCATATTGAGCGGCAGAAAGTTAGAAAGCTCCCCCTCCCTACGATTCCACGACCGGCAAATCACCGTCATCGCGGAGGGCGGACAGCGGAAAATCCTCGGCTGGCTGCTGCCGGGTTTCAAGAAATGGAGCCTCTCGCACACCTTTCTCGCCTGGCTCACACCCAAGCGCACGTATGCCGTCAACACCTCGCTACACGGAGGCCGCCGCGCCTTCATGCTCACCGATGTCTATGACAAAGTATTCCCCTTTGACCTTATGCCTCTGCAGTTGCTCAAAGCGTGTGAAATCAAGGACATAGAACAGATGGAAGCCCTTGGCATCTATGAGGTGGATAGCGAGGATTTCGCTCTGTGCGAGCTGGTTTGCCCATCGAAGAAAGAGTGCCAAAAAATTGTGGAAGATGCCCTATTGGAATGCATGATTGGTGATCAGTGATTGGTGATTGGCGATTACTACTGATGCGATAATTTCGGATACAGAATGAATCTGTCAAGCGATTTGATTTGTTGTCGGGACAGGCCTTCCGTAGTAATAAGATTTCTGGCTACGGCACATCAGTGCCGACGCGGGACAATTCCCCTTCTATTTTAGAACTACTCTTTATACACATTTTTGGACCTTGCGAAAGCTATGATTTCAAGGTGTTGGTTAAACTTGTCAAGGCCAATCTTCATGGTAATGTAGCCAGGTTTTCCATGCGCTTTGACATAACCGCTCCACCCCCCAAGTCGTGCGATAATCCATGCAGCCCACGCCAGCGAATGTTCGCGGAAAGGGTTTCGCCCATCCAGTGCCTTGGGCGAATGGCGGTGAATACGTTCCATCTCCACATCCAGCAGTTCCCGTTCCGTCTCGTCAAACAGTCGGCTTGTCGGAACACTTTCGTCCTGCTCGTCGTAGGCCCGCTTCAGTGTCACGCACCGCAATGCCGCGTACATGGTCAGCACTATCAGT
>JAEEKL010000092.1 GCA_016282395.1 Bacteroidales bacterium | reverse complement strand
GTTGGAAAATGCCATGATCTTGATTAAGGGCTCCAACAGTATGCATCTCAATAAGTTAACCGCAATTCTCGAAGCATGAAGAACGAATGGGACGGCATCGGTGTCATGTCTGGCACCTCGTTGGACGGCATCGACTTGGCATGGTGTCACTTTTCCCGAAAGGTGGATGGCCGATGGGCATACCGCATCGAAAAAGCGGTGACGGTTCCCTATTCCGATGATTTCCGTCAACGGTTGTCCAATGCGCAGGAACTTTCTGCTTTGGAGTACGTTAAGCTAAACAACGACGTGGCAGTTGTTTTCGCGAAAGCCATTAATGACTGGTTGGGCGATGGTTCGCGGCCGGATTTCATTGCCTCGCACGGGCACACCATTTTCCACCAACCGGAAATCGGCTTGACCACGCAGATTGGCAACGGGGCAATATTGGCTGCACAGACTAAGACCTTGACAGTTTGTGATTTCCGCACCAAAGACGTGGCGTTGGGCGGTCAGGGGGCACCGTTAGTGCCCATTGGCGATGAACTGCTCTTCGGTGAATACGATGCCTGTCTGAATTTGGGCGGCTTTTCCAATATTTCGTATCGTCTTGAAAACAAACGCATTGCTTACGATATTTCACCTTGTAACATGGCATTGAACAAGTTGGCCAATCTTGTGGGTTTGCCTTACGACAAAGACGGTCGGCTTTCACGAAACGGTCAAATTCTTCCCGAACTGCTTCAAAAGCTGAACAATTTGGGATATTATCATCAAAAACCGCCAAAATCTTTAGGAAAAGAGTGGTTTGAAAATGCTTTTTACCCTGTTTTGGAGCAGTTTTTAGACAATAATGCTGTTGCCGATGTTGCTCGAACGGTAGTGGAGCACATTGCCGAAGAGATTGTCGCGAATGTTCCTGAAACGGCCCAGACCTTGCTCATCACCGGCGGCGGCGCGCATCACGCTTTTTTAATCCAACAAATTCAATATCAAAGAGATAGCTTAAATGTAATCGTTCCCGACAATCTGATTGTCGATTACAAAGAGGCCTTGATTTTTGCCTTTTTAGGATTGCTCCGGTTAGAAGGGGAGACCAACTGCTTGCAAAGTGTCACCGGTGCTTGTGAAGACTCTTGTGGCGGCTGTGTCTATGTTTGAAATAGTAGAGACGTTTCATGAAACGTCTCTACATAACTAATCACTATTGCCTGTTGCCTATTGCCTAATTTTTTCTACTTTTGCATTTTCTTAACCGTATTGCCAAAATTCTATGAACCAGATTATTACCCTTTTAAGTGATTGGCGATTGCGAGACCCTTACGTGGCTATGCTCAAGGGCAGGATCCTGCAGGCATTGCCCGACGCGCAAGTCATAGACATCACCCATTATGTGGATAAATTCAACCTGTTGCAGACAGGATTGCTAATGAAAACCTGTTACAGTTCGTTTCCAAAAGGGTCCGTCCACCTGCTATTGACCAACATGTCACTCAACTCCACCTTTTCACCGGTAGTTTTACATTATAATGGACACTACTTCATCGGGGAGGACAACGGGGTTTTTCACCTGATGTTTGGTCAGGAGACTATTTTAAAGGGTTTTCAACTGACTGATTGTAAAGAAAATACATTAACCCAACTGCTTCATCTTATTGAATTGATTAGTAGAGGCAGATTGGCAGAAGAGACCACAGAATATCTGAATTTCAAGCGGATGTTTGTGGAACAGCCCGACTATTCGGCTGATATACAGCAAATAGAGGGACATATTGTCTATATAGATGCCTTCAATAACGCTTTAACCGACATTCCTGTGGAGATGTTTAAAAAAGCGGTGGGGAATCGCTCCTTCACAGCCACGATTGAGTCAAAGGGGACATGGATGATTACCAAACATTTTCAACATTATCCGGTGTCAGAAGAAGAGATGGTGTTGTGCGACAATGCGTTAGGGTTGATTGAGATTGCCTCATACCAGTCTGACGTGGCGATTTTGGCGGATTTGGAGCCAGGAGACAAAATTATTATCAAAGTTGAGTAGGATGATTACAATAGGATTGGTTCAAGCGGACATAAAACCCTACAACAAAAAGGGAAATCTGACTCATTACATGTCATGGCTGGAGAGTGCGATTCAAGAGCCGGTTCATCTGTTGGTGTTTCCAGAGATGTTCCATTGCGGTTTTTCGCCGGACATCATGGACGATGCCGAACCGGACAATGGCGAAAGCATCTTTTTCCTATACATGCTGGCCAATAAGTTCCAGTGCGACGTGGTAGCGACGTTGCCTATCAAGCATAATGGATTGCTGTATAACAAATTGGTGTGGTTTTCCAGAGATAGAATCTTAGGTAGTTACCAAAAGCACCACCTTTTTATGGGAGAAGAAGAGTTTTTTACACCCGGAAAGGAAAAAACAATTGTCAATACGCTGGGTTATAAATTCTTACCACTTATCTGCTTCGATGTACGTTTTCCGGAATGGAGTCGCAACCAGGTAAACAACGGGGTTTTTGATTATGACTGCTTGGTCTATACGGCCAATTTCCCCGCACCTCGGGAAAGAGAGTTGCTCACTCTGGCACAGGCGCGGGCCATTGAGAACCAAGCCTACGCCATCGTGGTGAACCGCGTGGGCTCCGACGGCTATCAGCGGAACTATGCAGGCGGTTGTGCTATTATCAATCCGCATGGTGAAATTGAAGCCAAAACCACGATGAACAAGGAAGAGATTTTGATCCATTCCTGCGACTTTGATTCCGTTTTTGCGCTAAGAGAGGCGTTTCCTGTGTCCAAATTCTGGCGAAAACAAGAATAAAAATCTTTATAAACAATTGTATGTCAATTTTTTATAAAAATATTTCAAAAATTATCCGAGAATAAGAAAAAAGTGTATATTTGCAGCCTCAAACCAACGATGGTGCTGTAGCTCAGTTGGTAGAGCAACGGACTGAAAATCCGTGTGTCACTGGTTCAATTCCCGTCAGCACCACAGGCCCCGAAATTTTCGGGGCTTTTTTTGTGATGTGTGAATTGTGATGTGTGAATTGTGATGTGTGAATTGTGATGTGTGAATTGTGAATTGATTGCGGACGTTGTAGGGGCGAATGATTATTCGCCCCTACACATCCCGCAATCCGTTATTTCCTGACAATTTTTTGGTGATATTCGTTCCCGTCCGCGTCCGTCACCTGCAACACATACACGCCCGCAGGCACGTTCCGCACGTTAATGGTGGCCGTTCCGCCCTGTAGAGACGTGCCATGGCGCGTCTCTACCGCCCGTCCCTGCAAATCGTACAACGCCATATTCGCGATGCCCGTGCCACCGCGTAATTCGATGAACAGAACGTCGTCGGTGGGGTTGGGATAGACGGTAAGATTCGTTTCCCCATCCTGTTGCGACACCTTGGCACTGCGGGTCTCCATATTGTTGTCATGGTTGTCCATGTTGTCGTCCCCAAACAAATCGTCCTCGTAACAAATCCCGTGGAAGAAACACAGCACCCCCTTGGCCATCACCGAGGCGCGGCCGGTGTTGCGCTCGGCTATCGTCTGCAACTGCGCAATCTGCGCGGGGGTCAATGCGTACCAATTGATGTGGCCGTCCGTTTGTAAGGGCGAATGATTATTCGCCCCTACGATGCCGTCATTAACTCCCCGCAACGACAATTTCAGCGCATGAAATTCCGCATAGTTCGCCGTTTCCGCATCCGTTTCCGCATTTTCTGCGAAAATTTCCGCATAACCCTCCATGAACCTCGTCTCCGTCAACGAATACGGGTCGGCGATGGGTTGCGCGGCGGTGTGCCACATCTCCAACTCGTTGAGATCCAGCACGGTGTCGGACATGATGGCGCGCACGGCGGTGTGGTAGATGTTGGACAACGGTTGGGTCGAGCCCGTGCAGGCGTCCATGTCGGACTGGAACTCGGCCAATCTCGGCTGAATCCATCCGTCGTTGCACAACGTGGAGGTGCAAGGGTTGGCGGTAGCGGAGTTGTTCAATGCGACGTAGGATGGTGTCACATTGTAGGGGACGTGATTGCCTCCGTTGCTGTAATAATACGTGATATCCTGCGGCCCTGGATTGCGGAAACTGCTCGTCTGTGTATTGCTGAAACTGTTGTCCGCACCTTTGCCGCTCTCTCCTTGTTTTTTCTTCATAGACGATCCGTTGGACATATAGATATCATACTTGTTGTGGATGAAATCGTTGCATGTGGCC
>JAEEKL010000091.1 GCA_016282395.1 Bacteroidales bacterium | reverse complement strand
TTTCCGCGGACAAGCTCCGCATCGGCACCAATGTGATCGCCGTAGAGATCCATCAGTGCAACGGCAGCAGCAGTGATATGTACTTCGACATGGAGCTGGGCACTATCACAAATGCGCCTCAAACGGGTTCCTATTCCAAGACTCTGAATATCGATGAAAACACTGTTGTCTATATGCGCACCTACCGGAACGGATCCTGGAGCGCGCTCAGCAAGTTCACATATCTGGTTCGCCAAAACTATGAAGATCTGCGTGTCAGCGAGCTCATGTTCTCGCCGTCTCTGAATGAAGACGACACCGGCACTTATGATGACTATGCCTGGCTGGAGATCTGCAACACCGGCGAACAGCCTGTCAACATGCAGAGTGTTCAATTCACCGAAGGCATCACCTATACGTTCCCTTCTGTCGTCATTCCGCCAAACGGTTATCTGGTTCTGGCCAAAAACGCGGATATGTTCGCCACTCGCTATGACACCAACGGAATGATCCTGGTGGACAATTACGACGGCAATCTGGCCCGCAAAGGCGAGACTCTGACTTTGGTCGATCCGGAAGGCACCCTCATCCAGTCCTTCACTTATGACCGCTCCTGGTATCGGGACGAAGTGGACCGCACCGGATATTCCATGGAGATCGTGAATCTCTCCGCTCCGCTCAATACGTGGGATCATCCCTACAACTGGTATCCCAGCGCAGTACTGGGCGGCACTCCGGGTTATGCCTCCGCGCTTTATCCGAACGGCGCTGATCAAATAGCTGCTCCGGGCGACAGCGTGGAATTCATTCTGGATGTCCCCGAAGGAAACGTTGAGAACATCCAGTGGCTCCAATTTAATACCAAAGGCAAATGGAAAGTGCTGGAAGGTGAAAATTCCGCCACTCTGATCCTGAACAAGGTCTCCGAGAAGAATGCCGGTCTGTACATGGCCAAGTTCGATTTGGATGGTGTTCTGACTCTGAGCACTCCGAATGAACTGATGATCCTGCTGGAACAGCCCGCAGACGTTGAATGCTTCGAAGGTGAGAACGCTTTCCTTTCGGTCGGCATCACAGCTATCATCCCGGATAAACTCCAATGGCAGAAATTCACCTCCGCCGAACAGTGGGAAGACATTCTCAACGGTTTCGGTTCGACTCTGGAACTGGTATATGTCTCCGGCGGTGACTCAGGACTCTATCGGGTCCGTCTGGGCGATCAATGGGTCAGCGAAGAAGCGAAACTCGATGTCGTGACCGAGACCATCCCGCCGACTATTGTCAAGACTGAGATCGTGGACGGCACTTATATCCGTGTGACTTTCTCTGAATATGTCACTCTGGAAAGCGCGCTCAACCCCAACAATTACAAGATCCAGGAGGACATCCTCATCAGCAGCGTTGTCGCGGACGGTCCGGGTATTCCCGGCGGCACTCTGGCCGTTATGCTGGAAACGATAGATATCAGGTACGGCTTCGTCTATACGCTCGTGGTCAATAACGTGTGTGATGTCTCCTATAATCATAACAAGATCGAGGATAACACCACCAGTTATGTGCAGGCCGTACCGCAGGGACAAGGTCTCCTGCGCCAGGTCTGGTATGATTGCAGTGAGAATCTGAACACACTGACCGGCAAGAACACTTATCCGAATTACCCGGATCTGACCTCCACTCTCACGGAGTTTGCCAGCCCGATCGACTGGGGCGACTACTACGGCCAAAAACTGAGCGGCTTCATCATTCCGCCCGTCACCGGCGACTACACTTTCTGGATCTGCAGCGATGACTACTCCGAGCTCTGGCTGAGTACGGATCAAACGACCCGCCGCAAGAAACGGATCGCTTATCTTTACGGCTGGGCACCCGTGGGCAGCTGGGATTCTTACGGCACCCAGAAGTCCGTGAGCATTTCGCTGACAGCCAACAAGCCCTACTATATCGAAGGACTCCAGACTGACGGCAGCGGCGGCGACCATATCATCGTCCGCTGGCAGCTGCCCAACGGCACTATCGAAGAGCCGATCCCGCAGTCCCGTCTTTACCTGCCCGACACCGAGTTCGACCCGCCTCTCATCAAGGTTCAGCCGAAATCTGTCTCCTGCTATGAAGGGGATGACGCCGTCTTTGAACCGTTCGTCCAGAGCAGCACACCCGTCACCTACGCGTGGAAGATCAACGGCGAAGTGGATCCCGCTCAGACCAACCGGGTACTGACGCTGCGGAACGTCACGATGGCCGACAACGGTACCCAGCTCGCCTGCACCATCTCCAACATCGGCGGTGTGCGCACGACCCGTACCGTGACCCTGACCATTCTGCCGCCCAAACAGGGTGTGACCATCGAATCCCAGCCGGTTGGCAGCACGATCGAACCGGGTGAATCCTACATCCTCTATGTGGGAGCCTCCGGCACCGCGCCCCTCTCTTATCAATGGTACCGCAACGACACACCGGTCGGGACTGATTCCGCGTTCCTGACCGTCACCGAAGCCGGCCGTTATAAAGTCGAGGTGAGCAATCCGCTCAACAGTGTCATGAGCGATGAAGTGGAAGTGATCATCCACACCGAACCAACGGAACCGCCTGCCCTCACCATTCTGCGGGGCACCTCCGACGGCATCGTCGTCCAGTTTGAAGGCACCCTGCAGGCCGCCTCCACCGCGAACGGTGAATGGACGACCATCGCCACGGAATCTCCGGTCAGGATCGTTCCCTCGGAAACAATGAAATTCTTCCGTGCCGTGAGATAGTACATTAAAAGAACCACGGATGGACACGGATAAACACAGATAAGTTATTAGAACAAATCTAATCTTGTTTATCCTGTAAATCCTGTCGAAATAGAAATTAAAAGATCCCCGGCGGACTCAAAATCGTCGGGGATCTTTGTTTTCAGCTTAAAAAACCTCTATTGGAGCGGAACCAGCGCCACGCACTCTGAGCTGGTATGGTACTATTTGTCACTTTTACGGCGGTTGCAGTCAACACACAACATTTGACAGTTCTCCGCCATTGTGCGTCCACCCTTCGACCATGGCGTTATGTGATCTGCCTGCATTTCCTCTATTGTGAACTTCTTGCCACACTTCGGGCACACACCTTTCTGCCTCTCGTATGCCGTCCTCGCCATCTTGTCAGAGAACTGACGGATGCTTAAGTGCCGTTCGTCACCATCAAGCAAATATTCATAAATGCCACGCTGGTTGGTAATGTCACCAACATCTTCGTCATCGCGAAGGAGCTGCGAAATACGTTCTTCCAAAGCCGTCGCGTCGCGTTCTGTCTTGCCATACTTGTTGAAGTAGATTCCCCACGGCAACCCTTTCATCAACTTGACACGCGTATTTGGAAACGTCAAGCCTACCCAATCTACCACATTGCAGAAATACGTCCAGAGTTCGCTTGCATCCGTGTTGTGCTGGTGAGACGACATATAGTCCTCTATCTCGCCACCTTCCTTCGCCGCGATCCACCCAAGTACCGTCTCAAGTATTTGCTGGCGAATGGCCGAACCGTTTAGGTACTTTTCGCCCATCTGCACCGCAGGGCAACCGGTCTTCGAGAAATACTTCTTCGCCTCGTGCAGCCACGGCCCCGCATAGATCGCGTTGCGTCGCTCCTGCGCGGTCAGCTTCTCGCCCGCCGTGTTCACCACGTCAAACCAATCCAGCTTCTCCCGGTCCGTTCCCTCGCAGACATACACCATCAACTTGTAGTCGAGAATCTGCTCCTTTTCCTCTTTCGTCAGATTCTCGAAGGTCTGATGGTCGATGGAGAACTTGCCCTTGACGTAGAGGCAGATGGAAATTGTGCGCTGCTGCCCGCCCAGCATCTCATCTCCGCCCTCACCGTTGCGCACCCAATACATCACGTTCAACGGAAAACCATGCCGCACCGTGCGAATCACCGCATCGCGCTGCTGCGGGTTGTACACGAACTCGCGCTGGTACGCCGGGCGGATGTTCAGTCGTCCGCCGTATCCCTTTACGCCCATCTCGGCGGAATCGACGTACCCATCTGCGACCTCTCGCACGGGAATCTCACGCATCTCGATTTTCATGCTTTCGTTCCTTTCTTGCGTCGGATGATTATGCGAAAGTAAGTTGGCTTACCTTGAATAGACAAGTCTTTGTCGTCATTGCCCTTTCTGAATCTGATAATCTCAAACTGATCAGGGTTGTACTGCGCCATGAATGTTATCGGCACGCCAATTGCACCATCCCAGTCGCAGGGAATATCATCTGTCTTGCTGACTTCTATCGCGTCGTAGTTGTCGTACTTCGGGTATGCTTCAGGCGTGTACTTTTTCCATAACAGTATTTTTTCGTGGCGCTTAGGGAAGTCAAGGTTGGTGAACCAGCAGATGTTGCCCATGCGCCGCCACTTCTGGCCGTTCTCGTCGATCTTGAAATCCGTCGCCTTCTCCTCGTAGTGCGGCGGCACCTTGAACCAAAAATGCCCCGCCTTGTTGCCAAGCCATACCTTGTTGTGCTTGATGAGTGGGAATATCTCGCGGTACGTGACGGCATTCATGTTGCCGATGATGAGGAACTGTTTTTTGTGTTCCATCAAGAGCGCCATGTATTCGCGGAAGAGCGAGAACGGAGGGTTTGTGACAACAATATCCGTCTCCTTGAGAAGTGCGATGCACTCCGCCGAGCGAAAGTCACCATCACCCTTAAGCCTCGTCAATACATTCTTTTTGTTCTTGATGAGCCATTCCACGTCGGCAAGGTCAATGCGTCCATCACCGTTTTCATCTCTCACCTCCGTTATTACGATTTTGTACGGTTGCTTTCCACCTTGCACCCCTTTGCTTTTGTGACTTTGCATCGAGACTTCCCCTCCAAACAGGTCAAGTTGTGTATAGACGATTGGACTTGTCACATAGCATGTTGCAGTAAGGCTCTTCAATCCGAGTGCATTAAAATTCATCGCAAAATACTTGAAAAAATTGCTCTCATAGGGATCGTCACAATTGCAGAGAACACGTTTACCCCTGAAATGCATACGATAGTTGTCTAGCTCATCCTCAATAAGTTGTAATTTTGTGTAGAACTCGTCTTGCTTGTTTCTTGACGAATCGTGAAGATTTCTATTCCCTGGCATAGACTACGCTCCTCCTGATTTCCGCGCAATGCTAGCAACTAGGCAGGATGATCCTAATAACTTATAATTTAATTTCTTCATTATAAATCTTTCTCACAGTTTTAAGCTGTTGTTCAAAAAAGAGATGATCTGAAGAAATTTGAGAAGGATTTCGGCGGGAAAAAGAAAAAGGTGAATCTCCACCAGTGTTACAACAGGAATCTCCTGTAATGCGTAATCACTTTCTGTTTCCCGTGCAAGAGGCTCGCCAAAGCCGGTACTACAAAGAAACACGAAGAATCACCCCAGGATGGGGCGTTTCAACAATTTCGATCTTGTAGTACTAAAAATTGGCGATTTCTTGCACAGATCGTAACTGTTTTGACGCTAAGCGTTAAAACTATGTATGTTAATAACTTACTTTATTTCCATTCCTCAGGCGGTTTATACCGCCGAGGAACGACCTCGCCAAGTTAGCAGATAATTGACAAGTGAGCAAGGCCGATATTTAACACATCGTTCCGCAACTCCTTATTGCAACTGGACCCGTTTTGTGGCAACATCCTTCGCAGAAACGTGGAGCGGATCCTGTTCCACCTTCATCATAACCGGAATTTGAATTAGCGAGATGAAATTAGCAGTTTACCAAGTGCCGGGAGTCTCTCTCGGAAAACATAATGTGAAAGATCCGCGTCTGGACGCGGCGGATAAGCTGGTGGAAGCCAAGAAGAAGATCTATGTCCAGGCCGATATCGTCGGCGAGGACGAAATGAAAGAAGCCGATGCCATCCTGGTGCCGGCGGAACTCAAAGGCGACCTGGTGCTGCTGGATATGGAATTCCTGGAACTGCGCCTGGGCCGCGAACAGTCACCTGAAGAAAAGGCTTTGTTTGAAAAACTTTACGCCGCGCTGGAATCCGAAAAAGCCATCAGCGAGCTCCCCCTTTCCGATGAAGAAAAAGCCTTGATGGGCAGCTATCAATTCGTGACCAACCGCGCGATCGTTCCGCTGACTGCGGGCGAAGACGTGGAACAGGCTATCGTGAAAGCCTACGACCAAGCCGGTTACATCAGTTTTCTGACCCTGGGCGGCAAAGAAAACCGTGCCTGGCCCATCCGCAAAGGCACTGTAGCCGTGGATGCCGCCGGCACCGTCCACACCGATATGCAGAAGGGCTTTATCCGCGCCGAGATCATCAGCTACGCGGATCTGATCGAGTGCGGCGGCGAGGTACAGGCCAAACGCGCCAACAAAGTCCGTTTGGAAACAAAAACTTACGTCATGCAGGACTATGA
>JAEEKL010000090.1 GCA_016282395.1 Bacteroidales bacterium | reverse complement strand
TCACGGTCACGCCCGCCAACGCTACCATCTCGAACATAAAATCCCAATACACAGATGTTTACGAATCCAAGCTGGTGCGTCTGAATGATGTGACGTTTATCAATGCCACCACTTTTGTGCAAAACGGCGATACAATGGCCATCTACAACCGTTTCAACACCGTCACCACGGAAATTTCCGCCGGCGATTTGGCCGATGTAACCGGCTTTGTCAGCTACTCCACCAACCATGGCTACCAAATCTATCCTCGCGGCGATGAGGACATCGACATCCACCCTGTAGTGGTGATGGACACGGTTGCCACACCGGAATTTGACCTGTTTAAGGACGGCGAATTCTATAGGGTGAACATCAGCTGCGCCACGGAAGGCGCCACCATCTACTATACTCTTGACGGCACTAACCCTGACGAATCCTCCTATTTGTTCACGGACCTGTTCCCATTGCCTCTCACCGTGCATTACACACTGAAGGCTATTGCTATGAAGGAGGGAATGGTGAACAGCGCAATTGCCGTTTATGACTACAATCCGAGTGGTGTCAGCAGCTACGAGTTGCGCGATAACCTCAGCGTTTACCCGAATCCTGCCACGGATGTTGTCTTCATCGACGCGAAAGACAATGCTTTGATTGAGCGCGTTGAGCTGTTCAACGCTTTCGGACAGCTGATTCGTTCGGTTGAGGTGGGTAATGCCAAAGCAGAAATTTCAGTCAGCGAGTTCGCCACAGGCACCTATTTTGCCAAAGTGTTCACCGACAAAGGTGTCGCCACCCTACCGATGATTCGGAAATAAATAATTTTTGGAAGTTTTCTTTTGAAGCAGTTATGAGAGGGTGTGTCAAAAGTGACGCGCCCTCTTTTTTGCTAATTGTTGGGTTAATATGAAAAAAAAGAGACGCAAGAAAATGCAACTCTTTAGGAGTGTAGTATATCGTATAACCTTGGATTAGAAGGTGTGTTCCAAAGTGAACGTCAGACGATCCGGATGGGTGGAGATGAAATTCAGGAATTGTTCTTTCGAGCTGAACTGACCGACAGGTGCATTGTTGAGCTCGCGATCCTTCGCCACACCATTCTCAATGTAGTGGATGTTCGGAACAGCACCGATAATGATGGTACCCGTTTCGGGGAGTTCAGACTCGTTATAGACGATAGTTCCCTCGATTTTGGCGGTGAACGGAGCCTTGACATCGAAAGCGGGGAGAGTCCAAGGCGCAGAGACGTTATTTACCTCCACAGTTTTACCCGTAGCGTCAACATATTTGAGGTTATAGTGAAAGTAAGGGGAAATTTGCAACTGCTGGCCATTTTGCGTGAAGTGGTCCTTCATCTGGTACTGGATGGTGATTTTTTTGTCGCTGGTACTGCTGCCGCCATTGTCGTCGCCGTTCTCACGGTTACAGGACATGGCTATCAGACTGCCCAGGCATACCGCCATCAGGATAAACAGGTGTCTTTTCATTTTCATCTGTTTTGAATGAGCCGACAGTGAGATTAATCCTGTTTCAGGGTGCGGGTTAAGACAATCTCGTCTTTGTTGGTGTCGCGGTTAGAGAGCATTAAGTTAATCTTGACACCGCCCATGAGAACACCGGGATGACCTGCTCTGGCAACTTCAACGGCATCGATGGCTTTGTTGAAAGCATTTTCAGCTCTCTTGCTGACCTCTTTTTTCTCGCCTTTGAACACATAGATGCCTGTGGTTTCCGTGTAGCTGTCAGCGCTCGCTTTCATGTTGTCAATGACAATTTGCTCAAACCACATGCGGTAGTTGTTGACCATTCCTTCCTCGGTGTTAGGATCGAGCTTAACGGAGTATATCCAGTCGCCGTCCTCTACACGTCCGCAGGAGGAGAAAATACCAGTCATGGCCACGATGCAGCAAATCACTGCGATTGATAAGAATTTTTTCTTTTTTGTAATTTTTTTTTGTGAATAATAATGTGAATTAAATATTTGATTATAAATCAATTACATGTTTATTTTCAAATAGAGCAACCCTTTCAAAATTAAAGCGCAAAGATATATTTTTTTCAATTTGTATGTAACTTTTTCTCTCTTCCGATGATTGGAAGCGTCGGCTCCTTAAAACTGGAAGTAGATGAACGGCTGCAGATCCGCCGTGACGAACTGGTAGAGCACGAAGACGGCTGTCGGCAACGATGAGACCCATGAGCCAGAGCGGGAGCATGGCAAAGTTGATGCGGTACCAGCGTTTCCAACGGTCAGGAAACCTGTTGACGGATTTTTGTGAGTCGCAATGGAAAAAAGTGTACCTTTGCATTCGAAAATTACAAATACAAGAGAAATGGATACCATCATCAAAAAGCTCGCCCTCCTATTGTTTGTATGCTTCTGCCTCACGGCGCAAGGACAGGAAAACATTGTTGACCGCCTGAACAAAACCCTCGGGGTACGCCTGCCCGCCGAATATGAGGTAAGGGTGAAGACCTTTGTGGATACGAATAGTGTGATGAAAGATGAGGATGCTGCTGCATTTACAGAGCAATATATCACAAAGGAGATGGGAACAGACTGGAATATTGACAAGCAAAACCAACTGCTCTTTATCTGGCATTACATCTACAAGCAGGTCACTGACAAAGACCTCTACATCGGGAATGGTGGGAACACCCAGTTAGAAAGCGATTTCAATAATCGTGGTGTCAATATACGCATTCGCGTGGGTGGCGAAAGATACAAAAATGAGATTATTGCCTATATGAAACAATTGTCGGCGGAAGCACAGCAGCGGTCGGCGGAAGCACAGCAGCGGTCGGCGGAAGCACAGCAGCGGTCGGCGGAAGCACAGCAAAGGTCGGAAGAAGCAAAGCAAAGGTCGGAAGAAGCAAAGCAAAGGTCGGAAGAAGCAATAAAAAGCATTATGCATACTGATTCTCTTTGGATAAAAAATCATATGGAGAAGTTTTACAATACATACAAGGAAGCCCCTGAAATTGTGAGGCCTGAAGATATTTCTTTTATGAAGAATAGTGCAAAAGAAATTATTGCATCCTGCAAGAAACACAACATTGACTACCGTGCCATTTTGCTGAAGGAAGTTGGGGATGAGAAGAAGGTGGAGGCGATTCTTAAGTTCTACGGGGTGGAGTAAGAGGTTGCGTCTTTCGAAATAGCAATCGTTTCCGGCAATGCCACCCAGTTCGTAATGTTGCTGGCAAAAACGGGTGATATTTATCATCTAATTTTGACATTATATCCCGTTTGTTGTTCGTTCGTTGAATCATTCATCGTTCGTTCATCGTTCGTTCATCGATTGTTCATCGGTTATTCGTTTTTTCATTCCGTATTCGGGTCCCAAGGTCCCAGGGCTCGCTAGCGCTCACCCTGGGCTGACACGTGTCGGGCTTGCAGCCCTCTTGGAAGAAGTTTTGTAAAAAATTGCGAAATGGGACAATTTTTGCGGGTTACAAATAATATGGGAATTTCGATTGGGAAAATTGTTTTGTATTATTTTTGCCATTTCTGAAATGTTTTTTATAATTATGATTGTGTTTTTAACATACTATAAATCAACAAATTGACATATAATCGTATTGGGATAATGGTTATATTTGCGGCAAAAAAACATTATGTCGCAATCATTGTCGAAAATTCTGGTTCATGCCGTTTGGCACATCAAAACAACGAGTCCTGAAATTGAGAAAGAAGACCGATACGACCTCTATGGTTATATGTTCGGGGTGCTGGAAACAATCAGCTGCACTCCAATATGCATTAACGGGGTCGGGAACCACGTTCACCTTCTATTTGCGCTTTCAAAAACACATTCAATCGCAACTGTGGTTGAAAAGGTCAAAACATCAAGTAACAAATGGCTCAAGAGCCGAAGCAAGTATTATGAGGACTTTTCTTGGCAAAAAGGATATGGGGTGTTTTCTGTAAGCGAGTCCGTATGTCCCACTGCCAAGCGCTACATAGAGCGACAAGAGCAACATCACGCGCAGATAGACTTCCAGGACGAATATCTGCAATTGCTCCAGAAGAACAATGTCCCATACGACATTAATCACTTATTCCACGATTAGCCCCCATATAGAACCTCTTCCAAGAGGGCTGCAAGCCCGACACGTGTCAACCCAGGGTGTAGCGAAGCGGAACCCTGGGACGCGGAACACAGCCGACATGTGTAACGGCGCATGGAGCGCAGCGGATGGGGAAATGTAACGATGATGACTAACACTCCGACACTGGGAAGTGTCGGCTCCTGCGACGCTTGGAAGCGTCGCCCCCTAAAACTGGAAGTAAATGAACGGCTGCAAATCCGCCGTGACGAACTGGTAGAGCACAAAGACGGCCACGACCACGATGAGACCCATGAGCCAAAGCGGGAGCATGGCGAAGTTGATGCGGTACCAGCGTTTCCAACGGTCAGGAAGCCTGTTGACGGATTGTTGTGAGCCGCGATGAACCAATTGTCGGCGGAAGCAATAAAAGAAATCATCTCCGTCAATACCACCCAATAGCTGGCACTTGTGTTGCCCTCGCGGATTAGAATGCCCTTTTTCTGTATGGCTGAGAGGTTGCGTTCAATAGTTCTATTAATTCTTTCATAATTTCATACACTTATTGTTTCTTTTAACAAGTATGGAAAACAACCGAAATGTTACACCTCAGCGAAAAAATTTTTCTTCTGTTTTAGGTGTAACATTTTCTTTTTTTCCATACTATAGGGGAAGAAACAATTAAAAATGCAATAAAATGAGTACTTCATCGAGAATCATAGGCGGAAAAAAGCAAGATAATCAATGCTTTAGGATAATCAATTCAGTACAAATGAATTATTATGTGTCTTTGCCACCATAATTTTGCAAAAAACGTTGAGTACGAAAAGATTCGTTTCCCTTTTGATATTGGTTTTGCTGCTGGCACCTTTTGGTCTGAGTTCACAACCGACGAAAATGATCAAAACGAAGGTTCCGACGCGTCCGGCGGGGCAGGCGGACGTGTTGCAGCTGACCGCCCCTCCGATGTCTGCAGAAAGGTCTTCCGCTTGACATGGACGTTTATAATATGGCCGAATGGTGCTGTCTCGGACCGCTGATCCGCATTTCGTTGGAGAACGGTTCCGCGCCCGTGGCCATCTCCGACTTCACCTGCGGTGCTTGGAATCGAGTCAAGGGTGTCCGATACGCGTTTTAATAATTCATAATGCATAATTATTGGGGGAGGTGACGTATTGTATGGAAAATGAAAAACTGATAGATATTGTACGGTATTTCCACATCGAAGGGACGGTAGCGGCGATTTTCCCTTTGGGTAACGGTCTCATCAACGACACCTATCGGGTGATAACGCTGGAGACTGATGCGCCCGACTATATCTTGCAGCGGGTCAACCACCGCATTTTCAAGGACATCGACCTGCTGCAGAACAATATTGAGACGGTGACCAGCATCTGCGCCACAATGTTGGCTGAGGGCGTTGACGACATTGACCGAAAAGTGTTGCGATTCGTGACCACAACCAGCGGCAAATCCTATTGCTTTGACGGGAGATTTTACTGGCGCGCAAGTGTCTATATCGCTGACACAATGACTGTTGAGGTGGTCACTCCATAAAGCAGCTACGACTGCGGTTGCGCATTTGGAGAGTTCCAGCGACAACTCACGGACCTTAATGAACCACTGGGTGAAACGATTCCTGATTTTCATAATATAGAGCTGAGTCTCAATTAGTTGCGAGATGCCGTGGCTTTGTTCCCCATGGTGCAGGCGGTCCGTTTCCTCACCGATTTCCTGAACGGCGACACCTATTACTAAATCCGCTACCCCGAGCATAACCTCGTGCGTGTCCGCAACCAACTCCGCTATTTCCAGCAGGTGCAGACCTTCCGCCAAGAGATGTCAGACTTCGTGATGACATTTGGCCATCGTTTCGGTCAGCACGAAAATTAACAGCCATGGTCAACAAATCTGTAGCCCAATTTTCAATCAGAAGTCACACTATCTCAAAAAACTGTGTAATTACTACACAGCATAACATTTTTTTACTATTTTTGCACCCGTTTTAAATTAGGTGAAAAATTTACTATAATTAATTGTGCTATAGAAAATTAATAAAGAAAAGAATATGCAAATAATTAAGAGAAGCTTGACATACCTGTTGTCAGGATTGATGGTATTTGGATTGGCGACAATAGGTCAAGCCCAGGATTCCGTCCATGTGAACCTGGACAAGGCCATCGAAATCGCCCTCTCCGAATCGCCGACGATGCGAATCGCTGACCGTTCCGTCGATATCAAACGGGAGTACAAGAAGGAGCAGATTGTGTCGCTATTCCCCGATGTGTCGGTGGCGGCCAACTATAACCGCACGCTGCTCAAGCAAACGATGTCAATGGACATGGGAGGACAGACGATGAACATCAAGGTAGGCCGCGACAACACCTACTCCGTCGGTGCAAATCTGAGCCTTCCGTTGGTCTCTTTCCCGCTTTGGTCGAGCCTGAAACTCAGTTCTATGGACATTGACCTGGCACTGGAGTCGGCGCGGTCTTCCAAGTTGGAGTTAGTCAACCAGGTGAAACAGGCCTTCTACACCTACCTGCTGGCAAAGCAGTCATACGATGTGCTGCAAGCAAGCTACGACAATTTGGAGGCAAGCAACCAACTTGTAACCCAGTCGTTTGAGCAGGGTTTGGTCTCCGAATTCGAGAAACTGCGTTCCGACGTGGCGTTGCAGAACCAGCGTCCTGCCGTCAACTCCGCCGCCAAAGCGGTGAAATTAGCTGGCATGCGGCTGAAAGTCGTGCTTGGCATGGACGTTTACGAACCGATTATTTTCGACGGCCAACTTTCTGATTATGAGCAGACGGTGCTGAACGCCACCATGCCCTCCGAACAGGAACTGCAGTTAGCCTATAACTCCGCGTTACGCCAGATGGAAATGGGCATCGAACAGCTGGAGCAGTCGAAGAAGATCATCCGCGGAGCATCCCTGCCGATGCTTGCCTTGGCCGGAGCGTTCCAGTATTCCGGCATGGGCGATGACGGCAGCAAGTTCACCAACTACCCGTACTCTTACATTGCGTTGTCGTTACAGGTGCCCATCGTCGGTTGGGCGGCAACTCACTACAAGCTGAAACAGTCGGACCTGAACATTGAGAACATGAAGGATCAGCGTCTGGATTTGGAGCGAAACCTCCGTCTCGGCGTGCAAAGCTACCTCAACGACATGCAGCAGGCCATTGATGACATCGCTTCCGACAGCGAAACCATGCGGCAGGCGCAAAAAGCTTACGAGATAGCACAGAAGCAGTACGAGGTCGGCATGAACACTTGGCTTGACCTCCGCACTACCGAACTCGCCCTCACCACTACCCAGCTTTCTTATTGTCAGGACATTTTCAACTACTTGACAGCAAAGGCCAACTTGGATGCAACCCTTGGAAATGAGTGATTGACGATGAAAAAAGATGAATGACGATGAAATAATGATGAAATAAATAATACTGAATATGAAAAAGTTAACCATTTTGTTGGCAATCACCTTGTTAGTGATGGGTGGTTGCAAGAAGAAAGAGGCTGTCACTGCCGGCGGACAGACGATGACCATCCGCACGCAGGAAGTGCATGTGGAAGAGGTGGACCAAACCTTCGAATATACAGCCATCGTGGAGGCCAACGCCGTGAACAACATTGCGCCGCTCACTGGTGGTCGTATTGACAAAATCTACGTTGAGGTTGGCGATCGTGTGGGCAAGGGCAAAGTACTCGTGCAAATGAACGAGAACAGCCTCAAACAGTCCAAGTCGCAGCTTGACAACCTCAAGGCCAGTTTCAAGCGCATCGACGAGCTTTACAAGGTCGGCGGATGCTCCAAATCCGATTGGGATGCTATGAAGACTCAGCTTGACGTGGCTCAAACCACTTACGACAACTTATTGGAAAACACGCAGTTGATTAGCCCGATTTCCGGTGTGGTGACGCAACGTAACTACGACAGTGGCGACCTCTTCGGCGGTCTTCCTGTGGTGCAAGTGCAGCAGATCACCCCCGTGAAGATGAACATCAACATTTCCGAGACCTTGTTCAAGCAGGTGAAAGTTGGCACGCCAGTGAGTGTCAAAGTGGATGCCTATGGAGACGAAGAGTTCAAAGGCCGTATCAGCTTGATATACCCGACGATGGACGGTGCCACGCACACCTTCCCCGTGGAGGTGCAGTTAGCCAACACCGACGGTCGCGTACGCCCGGGCATGTACGCCCGCGTGACCATCAACTTCGGCACGCAGAAACACGTGGTAGTTCCCGACGAGGCCATCTTCCGCCAGCAAGGTTCCGGAAACCGCTACGTGTATGTATATAAAGACGGCAAAGTCTCCTTCAACCAGGTAGAGATCGGCCGCCATTTGGACAAATCCTACGAACTGCTCTCCGGCAACGTTCAGGACGGCGACATGGTGGCCACCACGGGTCTGGCGCGTCTGAAGGACGGGTTGGAAGTCAATGTTGCGAATAAATAATGGTTATTGGTTATTGGTTATTGGTTATTGGTTATTGAAGCTGGGTTTTAAGTAGCCAAAAGCTAAAAGCCAAAAGCCAAAAGCCAAGAATAAAGAAGTGTTTTATAAAAAATAATGACAATGAAAAAAATTTTCTTCATCGTGTGCGCGGCGGCCTGTATAATGACCGTCCAGGCACAACCTATCACAAAAGAGGGCGGGCTAACCATGCAGCAGATAGGGATGCTGCGCGGCTCCTACCAGTCAAACCCGACGAACAAGGCTTTGCGTAATGCTATCAACAGCAATGATATCAGCAAGTTGGCGGTAAACTATGACAACAGCACCGCTTTCGATGCACATTTGTCGAACACCGTGCCTTCCAAGGCAATCAGCAACCAGGAGTCATCCGGTCGCTGCTGGATGTTCACCGGCATGAACGTGCTCCGCAACAAAGCCATTCGCAAGCACAACCTGCCCGATGATTTCCAATTCTCGCAGTGCTATACGTTCTTCTGGGATCAGTTGGAGAAAGCCAACCTCTTCCTGCAGTCTGTTCTGGATACGCGTGCGAAGTCCATGGAGGACGAGACCGTGCAGTGGCTCTTCAAAAATCCCATCGGCGATGGCGGACAGTTCACCGGTGTGGCCAATCTGATGACCAAATACGGTGCGGTGCCGAAAGATGTGATGCCCGAAACCTACAACAGCAACCATACTTCCCGCATTTCGGAGCTTATTAAGTTGAGATTGCGCGAAGATGGTCTGAAACTGCGTGAGATGTCCAACAACAAGGGTGTCACCGAGCAGAAACTGCAGGCCACGAAGACGGAGATGTTAGAGACCATTTACCGGATGTTGGCCTACACATTCGGCGAACCCCCGACAGAGTTCACTTGGACGCAGCGCAACGCCAAGGGCGAGGTAGTGAGCACCGAGAAATACACCCCGATGTCTTTCTACAACAAGTTTGTGAATGAGGATTTCAACAACTATTATATGGTGATGAACGACCCGACTCGCGAATACTACAAGGTCTATGAAATTGAGTACGACCGCCATGTCTATGACGGGCAGAACTGGAAGTTCCTGAACCTCCCGATGGACGAGATTGCGAAGATGGCCATCGCCAGCATCAAGGACAGCACGATGATGTATTTCTCCTGTGATGTGGCAAAATTCCTCGACCGCGACAAAGGCTACATGGACGTGAACAACTATGACTACGGATCCCTGTTCGGCACCACCTTCGGTATGAACAAGAAGCAGCGTATCAGCACCTTCGCCAGCGGTTCCTCGCACGCCATGACCCTTTGCGGTGTGGATCTCGATGCGAACGGCAAACCGACGAAATGGATGGTGGAGAACAGCTGGGGCAGCAACCGCGGCCATAACGGTTTTCTCATCATGACCGACGAGTGGTTCAACGAGTACATGTTCCGCCTTGTGGTGGAGTCCAAATACATCCCAAGTGCCACGCTTAAACTTTTCGACCAGAAACCTATCATGTTGCCCGCTTGGGATCCGTTGTTTGCACCCGAAGAGTAATTTTTAGAAGAACAACATATTCCATGAGCAGCCACGAAGAGGCAAGACGCTCGAAGTACAAATAACCCCCATACAAGCAACGCGCAGTGTGGGGGCAAAAATAAAGAATAATGATGAAAAAAATAATAACAGTAGTAATCTTTACCGTATTTGTGGCGGCGAGTTACGCGCAGAACGCGGATGACATCTGCGGTATCTTCTTTTCAAGAGACCCGTTTTCCAAGGAAGGCTCGCAGTGTGAAATCTACAAAGCTAAAGACGGCACGTACGAGGCCAAGGTGATATGGGTGGAAAATCCGAAAAAGAAACCGCATCTTGGTTTGGTCTTCATGACGGAACTGACCTACAACGCCAAAGAAAATGAATATCAGGGTGGAAAGTTGAAATACCCTGGCAAGTCCGGTACTTATAAAACCTATATTCGTTTGGTGAATAATGGTAATACGCTGAAGATGCGTGGCTATCTTGGCATTTCGCTGTTCGGTATGACCGTTGACTGGACACGTGAGTCGAAAGTGCGGGAGCAGAAGTAAAAAAAAACGCGGCATTTCGCCGCGTTTTTTTGATTAGCCTCTGAACGGGAAATCTCTCCCAGGGTAGATGGCGGAACTACCGAGCATCTCTTCGATACGCATCAGCTGATTATATTTACAGATACGGTCGGTGCGGCTGGCGGAGCCGGTTTTGATTTGGCCAGTGCCGAGAGCTACGGCGAGGTCGGCGATGGTGGTGTCTTCGGTCTCGCCGGAGCGGTGCGACATCACAGCGGTGTAGTAATTGCGCTGCGCGAGCTGCACGGCGTTGATAGTCTCCGTGAGTGTGCCAATCTGGTTAACCTTGATGAGAATGGAGTTGGCCACCTCTTTCTCAAGACCCATTTGCAGGCGTTTCACGTTGGTCACGAAAAGGTCGTCGCCCACGAGCTGGCAGCGGTCGCCGATGGTGTCGGTGAGGAGTTTCCAGCCATCCCAGTCGTCCTCGGCCATGCCGTCCTCGATGGAGATAATCGGGTATTTGTCGCACCAGGTTTTCCAATAATCGACCATTTGGGCGGGGGTCATCTCCTCTCCCGTGGACCATTTCAGTTTGTAGAGGTTTTTCTCGGTGTCAAAGAACTCAGAAGCGGCGGGGTCAAGCGCGATACAGATGTCCTCTTTGGGCTTGTAACCAGCATTCTCAATGGCTTTCAGAATCACTTCGAGGGCTTCCTCGTTAGATTTGAGGTCGGGGGCGAAACCGCCCTCGTCACCCACGTTGGTGGAATAACCGCGCTCTTTAAGCACTTTCTTGAGGTTGTGAAACACTTCGGAGCCCATGCGGACGGCCTCACGGAAAGTGGGAGCACCCACGGGCATGATCATAAACTCTTGGAAGTCCACGCGGTTGTCAGCGTGGGAACCGCCGTTAAGGATGTTCATCATGGGGACGGGAAGCACATTGGCGTTGCAACCGCCCACGTAGCGGTAAAGGTCTTGGCCGGTTTCCTGAGCGGCGGCCTTGGCGGCAGCGAGGGAGATGCCGAGGATAGCGTTGGCACCCATATTGCCTTTGTTCTCTGTGTCATCAATTTCAATCATTCGGGCGTCTAATTCAGCTTGGTCACTGACCTCCATGCCTTCAACAGCTTCCGCAAGGGTGCTGTTCACGTTTTGGACGGCCTTGAGCACGCCCTTGCCCATATATCTGTCTTTCTGTCCGTCTCTCAACTCCACGGCTTCGTGAACGCCGGTAGAGGCACCGGAGGGAACGGCTGCACGGCCGAACGCGCCGGCGGCGGTATAAACATCAACTTCAACAGTAGGATTTCCACGAGAGTCCAATATCTCTCTTCCGTAAACTTTAACAATCTGACTCATAATTTCTTTAATTTTTTTAGCGGCGCAAAGATACAATTTTTGTCTTTTGGTGCGGCTGCGGCATTCTTCTTTCTGGACATTCGCATCAAAACCCCATACCCACACCATCTTCCGATAATGGAATCCGTGTCCCGCACCCGGCTACCGAGCTTTCAGCCCTGCCGGGCTGTGTTCGCGACCGCACCGGTTTTGCACAACCATTACGATTTCCGGTAACCGTTTGTGCGCGACCGCAACGGCCAGCACAGAGGATAGTTCGCGACCGCACCGAACCATGCAATCGCCCCGATCAGCAAATGCACCATTCCGTCTGGCCACCCTCTCCTAACGGAAACAACACGCATTTTCGCCACGCACCACCCTAACGAAAAAGCGAGACAGCGACCGGCCAAACGGAAACTCCGACTCGCAAGGGCAAGGTGAATCAAAACACGAATTGTCACGAATTCACCACGAATTAACCATAAATAT
>JAEEKL010000089.1 GCA_016282395.1 Bacteroidales bacterium | reverse complement strand
GAAAAGGATGCGCCACACGTTGGAATCCACGTCGAAATATTTGCCCAGGCCGCCGCAAATTCCGGCGATCTTGGAATCGGTTTTGCTTCTCATTAAGGTTTTATGTGCCATAATACTATTGATTTGTTGGTGAATTATTAGTTATTGGCTTTTGGCTGCAAAAGTACAAATAATTTGCTGCAAATGGGTTGCAAAAAACACTGTCATACCAATTGACAATTCCCCCAAAGCCTGCGCCAGCCTCTCTTTAAGGCGTATTATTTCTGCTATCTTTAGCCATTTCTGACCTGTTTCATCTGTATATATTGGAATACGACACGTTTCCGAGTCCATCAAAAACAAAAAAATACATCTTTTTGTCTTCTCAAGCAAAAGGATTTATTGTCGAAAAATTCAGATAAAGATACATTCCAAGTTTCACTTACATTCTCCCAACATCTTCAATCCTCTACCAAAGTCCGTTAAACAAAATTGGGAGAGTTGGAGCGGCAAAGGGACGAATAATTTGATAGATTTTTCACAATCTACCTTCTCGCAGAAACAGCTTGGAAAAACAATCCTTAAAAACCGTGTCCGATCAATGCTATTCCAGCCGAGGTGGAAATCTTTGTGATGTCTAGACCCATGCCGTAGCTCGGATTTTCAGGGCTCGCACGCGGACGACAATGTCGTCGGTAAGCGGATGAAGAATTCTTTCTCCGGTCTTTGACTGTTATGGGCATACTTTTTGGCTTTTTGATGAAAAAATTGTTCTCGCAATAAAAACAGGTTAATTAATACATATTTTGTTTACATTTGCGACCTGATTTGACTTAAACATTGACTTAGGCTATTGATTGATCACCAATCACTAATCACTATTCACCAATGCTTTAAATGCAACTGCAGCGAACATACCTGGCCATTGACTTGAAGTCGTTTTACGCCTCTGTGGAGTGTGTGGAGCGCGGTTTGGATCCGCTGACCACCAACCTTGTGGTGGCGGACAAGAGCCGCACCGACAAGACCATCTGTCTCGCGGTGTCGCCGTCGCTGAAGCAGTACGGCATCGGCGGGCGGGCGCGGCTCTTCGAAGTGGTGCAGCGACTGAGACAGGTGAACGCCGCCCGTCGCGCCAAGGCACCGAACTACCGACTTACGGGCAAGTCTGTATCCGATCTCGACCTGCGGGCGCATCCCGACTGGCAAGTGGACTACATCGCCGCACCGCCCCGCATGGCTCACTATATGGCTTTCAGCGCGAAAATCTACGAAATATATCTCAAATACGTCGCACCAGAAGACATACACGTCTATTCCGTCGATGAGGTATTCATGGATGTGACCGGCTACCTGCAAACTTACCGCATGACAGCTCACGAACTGGCCATGACAATGATTCGGGACGTGCTGCGCCAGACGGGCATTACCGCCACGGCAGGCATCGGCACAAACCTCTACCTCTGCAAGGTGGCTATGGACATCATGGCGAAAAAAATGCCCGCAGACCAAGACGGTGTCCGCATTGCGGAGCTTGACGAGATGGGCTACCGCCGACAACTGTGGGACCACCGCCCGCTGACAGATTTCTGGCGGGTGGGACACGGCATTGCACATAAACTAGCTCAATACGGTATTGACACGATGGGAAAACTGGCACGCCAGTCCGTCCGGGACGAGGAGCTGCTCTACCGCCTCTTCGGGGTGAACGCCGAACTGCTCATCGACCATGCGTGGGGTTGGGAACCTTGTACCATGGACAAGGTGAAAGCCTACCGACCCGAAAGCAACTCCTTCAGCAACGGACAAGTGTTAAGTACGCCTTATACCGCCAAGAAAGCCCGCGTGGTCATATTGGAGATGGCCGACGCTATGACGCTGAATTTGGTGGAAAAACGGCTCGTCACCGACCAGATTGTAGTGAGTGTCGGCTACGATGCCGAGAACATGACAAATCCGTCGATTCGCGCCAAATATCAAGGTCCAGTGGTGACAGACCGGTACGGACGGCAAGTACCCAAGCACGCGCACGGAACCGCCCGCTTCGACTGTCCTACCTCGTCATCGCGACTGATTCTCGAACAGGTGTCGAAACTCTTCGACCGCATCGTCAACCCCGACCTGCTAATCCGCTACCTCAACATCAGCGTTGGCCATGTTGTCGATGAAAAGCTCGTAAGCACGCAGATGGAGGCGCAACAGTTAGACCTGTTCAAAGACTATGAAGCCGAGGAACAGAAGCGGCAGGAGGAGAATGCGATATTAGAGAAAGAACGTCGGTTGCAGGAAGCGCAATTAGCCATCAAGCGGCGTTTCGGCAAAAACGCCATCTTGAAAGGGCTGAACTTCGAGGAGGGTGCCACGGCGCGTGACCGAAACAAACAAATAGGAGGACACAAGGCATGAGTACAGAATACGACGACATTATAAACCTTCCGCATCACGTCTCAAAGCGACACCCGCAGATGTCGATGCTGGCCCGCGCTGCACAATTCGCGCCGTTCTCCGCCCTCACTGGCTACAGCAACGAAATCAAAAAGTCAGCACAGCGCGTGGAGGAACGGTACGAAGAAAACATGGAAACGGAGTAGTTTTGCCCGCAAATCACTCGCCAACAGCCAGTGCAACTACTAACTACTAACTGCTAACTAAAAAGGGACTCCCTTTCGGAAATCCCTTCAATATAACGATTTGTGGAAAATCGGATTAGCCGTTGAACACCTTGTCAAGGCTGATTCCGCGCACTTGAGCCACGGTGTAGGCGTCGCGCATTTTGGCGAGGGCGCCGATGGTGGCTTTCACCACGCTGTGGGGGTTAGAGGAACCTTTGGACTTGGCGAGCACGTTCTTCACGCCCACGCTCGCGAAGTCGGCACGCATATCACCGCCGGCGATGACACCGGTACCGGGAGCAGCGGGTTTCATGAAGACGTTGGCGCCGCTGTACTTGCCTTCACCTGCATGAGGAATCGTTCCCTTCAGGATGGGCACTTGGATGAGGTTCTTCTTCGCATCTTCCACGCCTTTGGAGATGGCGGTCGAGACTTCACGGGCCTTACCAAGACCATAGCCTACGATACCGTTCTCATTACCAACGACCACGATGACGGCGAAACTGAAGATTCGACCACCCTTGGTCACTTTAGTCACTCTGTTGGTGGCGACCACGCGCTCTTTGAGTTCGAGGTCAGCTGCTTTTACTTTCTTGATATTTTCGTTAGCCATAGTATTGATAATTAAAATTTAAGACCACCTTCTCTGGCTGCGTCAGCCAAAGATTTAACTCTACCATGATATAAGTAACCGTTACGGTCGAACACCACTTCGTTGATGCCGGCTGCGAGGGCGCGGGAGGCGATTTCCTTGCCCACGAGTTTGGATTTCTCGCACTTGGTCATCTTCTGGGATGCGATGTCGGGCAGCTTTGAGGATGCGGACACGAGGGTTACGCCGGCCTCATCGTCAATAACTTGCACATAGATGTCACGGTTGCTTCTGAAAACGGACATTCTGGGACGCACGGGAGTACCGCTGACAATCTTACGAATGCGGTTTTTAATCCTTTTTCTTCTATATTCTTTTTTATTGTAAGCCATATTATCAAATTTTGACGATTATTTTTCTGCCGACTTACCGGCTTTCTTTCTAACATACTCTCCTTCGAAGCGGATACCTTTACCTTTGTAAGGTTCGGGTTTACGATAGGAGCG
>JAEEKL010000088.1 GCA_016282395.1 Bacteroidales bacterium | reverse complement strand
CTTCGCTTGTATGGGGTTAATTGCACTTCGTGCGTTTTGCCTCTTCGAGGCTGCTCAAGGAACTATTTTCAAAATATTGGGGTTGTCGTTAATTAATCATATCATCGGTAAAACCCCTCTTGATCGACATACTGGAACACTTTTTCAGGCATCATGTAGCGTACGGACTTGCCGTTTTTGAGGTTGTCGCGGATAAGGGTGGAGGAGAGAGCCATCAAGGGCGCATCGACGAGGTGTACGTGCGGGTGCGTGCGGAAGTCGCCGCCGTCGTAGCCGGGACGCGGATAGACGTAGAGGTGGTAGTTTTCCAGAATGTACTCGTAGTTGAACCATTTCGTGAAGGTCTGCAGATTGTCCTCGCCCATGATGAGGCAAAACTCGCGCTGCGGGTACTGCTCGCGCAGCACCTGCAAAGTGTAGCTGGTATAGGAGGGTTTCGGGAGCGAGAACTCGATGTCGCAAGCCCGGAAACGCAGATCGTCGCCTATAGCTAGGTTCACGAGATGCAGCCGCTGGCGGTCGTCCAAAAGCGAGGCCTTCTTCTTCAGCGGATTCTGTGGCGACACAACGAACCAAAGTTCTTGCAAATCAGAATGTTCCAGCAAATATTCGGCAATAATCAAATGTCCGACGTGAATCGGGTTGAACGAGCCGAAATAGAGTCCTGTCTTCTTCATTGTTTCTTCAAAAAGGGTGCAAAAATACAAATAAAATCCGAAACAGTCGCATTATTATTCGACCTAGATAAACTAATGACTTATACTACAATTTTGGCTGTGACTATTCGGGTTATTTTTTGTTCGATGCCTCCACAATGACCACACAACACACAACGCGAACCCTTGCAAAAAAAGAATTGTTATTTTTGCCGAAAATTACGTATATGATACACTTAAAATTATCGAATATAAAGATTCCTGTCGGGAACGAGAAAAACATCAAAAACTTGGTTTGCAAGCAGTTCAAAATCCGCACAGAGGATTTGAACGGCTTTCGTATCGTGCGCCAATCGGTAGATGCACGGAAGAAGAATAACGTGTTGTACAATTTCCAGGTGGAAGTTACCATTCCAGACCAGTATCGTTCCTTGTTGAAAGGCTCCGATGCTACGGAATATGTTCCCGCCCAGGAACTTTCCTATCCCAAATGGGCGCACGACCTGCCGCCTGTGGTGGTCGGTTTCGGGCCGGCGGGAATGTTCGCCGCCCTTTATCTCGCCCGTTGCGGTGCTCATCCCGTGATTATCGAGCGGGGCGAGCGCATCGAGGAGCGGCAACAGTCAGTGCAACGTTTCCTGCAAACCAAGGTGTTGAACCCCAACTCCAACGTGCAGTTCGGCGAAGGCGGTGCCGGCACTTTTTCCGATGGCAAACTCAACACGAACGTCAATAGTGAATACAACCAATTTATAATCAACGAGTTTTATCAGCATGGCGCGCCCGAGTCGGTAACGTATCAGCAGAATCCGCATGTGGGCACCGACTATCTTTCCAAGGTGGTGAAGAATATTCGCATGGAGATTGAGTCCTTGGGCGGCGAATTCCATTTCAACACGCTTTTTGATGGGTTTGAGAAAGAAGGGGACAAACTGGTAGTGCATTGTCGAGATGGTAATGCATTTACAACCAGTCATTTATTGTTAGGGTTGGGGCACTCGGCCCGCGACACTATCCGCATGTTGCATGGCAAAGGGCTATTGATGGAGGCCAAAGCGTTCTCCATCGGGGTGCGTATGGAGCACCTGCAGCGCGACATCAACCGGATGCAGTACGGTCCTGCCGCAAATCTCTTGCCACCAGCTTCTTACAAGGGGGTTGTCCACATTGGGAACCGTGGGGTCTATACCTTTTGCATGTGTCCGGGCGGCACGGTAATGGCGTCTGCCAGCGAGGAAGACACGATTGTCACCAACGGGATGAGCGAGCACAAACGCGACAAGGCCAACGCCAACAGTGCACTGTTAGTGAGCGTGTTACCGGAAGATTTCCTGCATGGTTCAGTGCTGGACGGCATCGAATACCAGGAGAAATACGAGCGGTTGGCGTTCCGCATGGCGGGCGACGGGCGTGCACCGGGCAACCTCGTGGGCGAATTCCTGAAAGGGCAAATCGCCACTCGCCATCGCAAAGTGGTTCCCTCCTACCCGCACGGCCTTTACTACGGCGATTTCAGCCGCTGTCTGCCTGACTACGCCGTACACGCACTTCGCGAGGCGTTGCCGCAGCTTGACCGGCGGCTTCCTGGCATCGCCAATGTTGATACGGTGCTGACGGGTGTGGAGACACGTTCTTCCTCGCCAGTGCGCATTATTCGTAACGAAGAGAGAATTTCTTCGGTATCAGGAATTTACCCGATTGGAGAAGGAGCCGGTTACGCTGGCGGTATCATGAGCGCCGCTATCGACGGGCTGAAAACGGCCATGTCAATAGCCAATATCTAAAAGCTAATAGCCAGTTATCTTGGTCTTAACGTTCTCAAGAGATAATCGACCGTAATGTCCACCGGACGGTAGATGCAGTTGTTGAAATTGTGGTCGTAATATTCCAGTTCATAATACTCGCTATTCTCCCACATTTGATGAAAGCGTTCGCCGCATGTGAAGGGCACGAGGCGATCGCCGTTGCCTTGGATGACGCAGGCATTGCCGTGATATTTGGCTGAGGTCTCGAAGATGGGCAGTCGGAGGGCGGTTTTGAGATAACGGCCACCGATGGCGATACCATTGTGCAGCACGAGGCTGTCAGGCGGGTCAAGCGGGTTGAAGTCGATGCCGAAGAGGTTGCCTCGGGCTATGTCATCGCGCACCGAGGAGGCCGGCGACAGCAGCACCACCGCCTTGATGTCCTCTTCGTGGTTGCCAGCGACCATTGCCGCCACAATCGCGCCTTGCGAATGGCCTACCAACGCGATGTTCCGTACGAACCGCAAATCTTGTGCGTAAGCCAACACTTGTTCCAGATCCTCAATCTCGTTCGGGATGGTCATCTCGGAGAAGCGGCCTTCGCTCTTGCCATGCCCGTTGAAATCGAACGCGAGCGTGGCAAAACCTTCCGCCTGCAGCTGTTTTTCAATCCGGTGCATCAGTTCGAAATTATGGTCGCAATTCAGTCCGTGGCAAAGCACCACGAGGTCGCAACGTTGACCGGGCTGCAGTTCGGGCTTGTGCAGCACTGCCGCCAGCTTCCCTTTGCTGCCGTCAAGGGTGAGGTTTTCGTCAGTTCCGCTAACGGACAACGGTTTTGGCTCTTCAAAAAGCTCATACAGCTTTTTCTCGATTTTGTAAGACAACACTGTGCTGACCAACACTTTACCATCCGGCCCGATGAGATAGACGGAGGGAATCCAGCGCACGCCGTAGGCTTTGGCCACCTCGGACTGGTTCATCCGTTTCAGCTCGGTGACCTGCGGGTAGGGAACTCCCGATTTGGCAATGTAATCTGTCCATTTCTCCTTGTCGATGTCAAACGAAACGCCAAGGAACTCCACGCCGTTTTTATGGAATTTGCGATAAAGACGAATGATTTCGGGAAGGTCTTTGCGACAATCGGGGCACCAGGATGCCCAGAAGTCGATGACGACATACTTGTCCTTGGCAAACTCGCTGAATTTCACGGTTTTGCCGTCAGGATTGTTCAGTTGGAAATCGGGGGCGGGCGTGCCGGGTTTCAGCAGCTCCTGCGCATAGAGTTCGTCAAAATCGGTGACAACCTGCGCTTGCACACATACAAACGCCATCATAAAAACCCAAAGCAGGGTCATTTTCAGCTGTATTTTCATTGTTTCGGAATTTATTTCTACATATAGAAAACACGAATTACGGAACTAACCATAATCATCGCGCAAAAGTACAATAATTTATTCAAGTACCAAAATTAATGTGAAACTTGAAACTCGAATATTTTTACTATTTTTGCATTCTAAAATCAAAAAAACATGGGCGCATTTAAAGCTTACGACTTTCGTGGAATCTTCGGTAAAGATTTCAATTTGGACACAGTTTATAAATTCGGTTTCTTTTTGCCGGCTTTGTTGAAGGCGGATAAAGTGCTGATTGGTCGCGATATGCGGCTGACTTCATCGGACATGTTCGATGCGCTGGCCCGTGGCATCACGGATGCGGGCGCGGACGTGTATGACATGGGTCTGACCACCACGCCGATGGTCTATTACTTCACTGCAAAACATCATTTCGATGCTTCTGTGATGATTACCGCCTCCCATAACCCCAAGGAATACAACGGGTTGAAAGTTTCGAGGAAGGATGCGCTCCCCGTGGGATTCGACACCGGACTGGGTGAGTTGGAGCAGAAAATCCTGCACGACGAGGTGGTCGTCACCGCCCCGAAAGGCAAAATCGTGGATTATCCCGTAAAACAGGAATACCTTGAATTTCAGTCACAATATCACTATCCTATTGACAATCTGAACATTGTGATGGATTGCTCGAATGGCATGGCTTCCATTCTCGTGAAAGAGATTTTCGGTGACAAGCCGCTCTATCTCTTTGATACGTTGGATGGTACGTTTCCCAATCACGAGGCAAACCCATTGGAGCCGGAAAACATTGTGGCGTTGCAGGAAAAGGTGCGCGAGACGCATGCCGACATCGGGGTGGTATTCGATGGCGACGCCGACCGTGTGATGTTTGTGGATGAGCATGGCGATTTCATCCCGCCGGATTTGATGATTGCGGTTTTAGGACACTATTTTATTGAAGAGAAAAACGTGCAAGGTTATGTGATTCAGGATATTAGAACATCGAAATCCGTAGCGGAGTATTTGGAGAAGATGGGTCGGGAAATGTACATCTGGCGGGTGGGAAGAGCCTACGCCGCCATGAAGTTGCGCGAAATTGACGGTGCGTTTGGCGGGGAGTATGCCGGCCACTACTATTTCCGCGACTTTTTCTATTCCGATTCCGCGATGATTGCTTCGCAGGTGGCACTGCATGTCTTTTCCGAAATGAAGAAACGGGGAACCACTGTGTCTCAGCTGATTGCGCAGATCAAACGCTATGCCAACTCCGGCGAAATCAACTTCACGATTGAACACAAGAAAGAGGCCATGGAGGCGGTGAAAACAGCCTGCGTCGCACAGGAGGAACCGACAAAAATCCTCGACTTCGACGGTTACCGCGTGGAGTTTGCCGACTGGTGGTTCAACATCCGCCCGTCCAACACGGAACCTTACTTGCGGCTGCTGATGGAAGCGCGGACAGAGGCATTGCTGAAAGAGAAACGCGCTTTTATTGAAGAGGTGTTGAAACCGTATATGATGTAAAAACTCGCCGCTTTTGTCGCGTTCTGTCATGAGTGCATTTAGGATTCCTTTTGCATATTCATAGTTGCGAGATAATGCAGGCCTACGCAGCCCCGCCGGAGTCCCAGTGCCGCCGCAGCAGACTTCTGTGACGGCACCTTTTCCTTCTGAACTTCCGATGTGTTTTGTCTGTGTGCAATTTGCTCATCTGTTTTGTTCTGTGACTTTGTGATTGACAAATTTTAATTTTCTCTAATTGTTGCTGTACGCCGCAGTATTACTGAAATACAAGCCCGTGAAGGTGAACTGTAACGTGGTGGCGTCACGATATACCAGCTGCGAAGGGATGTTCAAGTAAATATGGTTCTCTTTTTCGTCCACATAATCCAACGAACGGTCCGGCATGAAGAAGAAATCTAGCGAGGTCAACCCGAACGTGTCCGTAGTGGTGGCGGTAACAATGGTACCTGTCTGCTGGATTTGTACGGCAGCTGTTCCCGTACAATAGTTACCCGGTCCCATACAATCTTCATGAAACAACTGTCCTCCGTACATTACACATCCTTTACAGTTTTTACCATCATGTCCGATACTCATCATAAAGATTGTCGAACCCGCTGTTTTGTCATCAGCAGGAATAGTTATCACTCGATTGCGTGAAAGTTTTAATGGTTCGTTTTGGATGTCCTCTTTTCCACACGCCGCAAATAAAGCGGCCGCGACAAATGCCAATGCTAATACTTTTTTCATTACGTATTTATTTGGTTAATAATTGAATTTGTGGCGGCAAAAATACAATCTGTTGCAATACTCTTTTATCCTTCATTCCAACAATATGTTCCTTCACATCAACAATATGATGTTTGAGGCCAAGACTTATGTATTACAAATTTTTATAATTATTTGATAATCTGTATTTTATACAATATTTATACTTCGTTGATGTTTAATCCCTCAAATCGGCCAAATAAAGGAATAAATTCTGTTAAAGGATTATTTGAGGGATAAAAGATTATCCTTGTCGCTCTACAATCAATCGAACCCTGATATCTTCAAATTCCAAAAATCTAAATAAAATAGACTAACCGAAAATTCTGTATCTTTGCCAATTTTCTGAAAGAAAGGATTAAGAGGGTTCGGATGTAAAAAAAATCCCAAAAGAAACTGAAAATCAGATATATAAAAACAGACACATAAGATAGGAAATGAAAAGAACGGCAAGGATGGCAGGTAAAATACTATGGACACTGCGGCTAAAAAGGGCGGCACTATGTCTATTCTTGTGTCTGTTTCTGTTCCCTGCGTATGCCCAGTTTTACAACGGCTCCCAGCTCTCTTTCGGAAAAAGCCGTGTGCAACACCAGCATTTCAACTGGCAGTATCTCCGCGCCGAACAGTACGATGTCTATTATTACCCGACAGGCAGGGCGTTGGCACAATACGTTTTCTACAAAACCCCCGAATACATCTCCGAAATCGAGAAACTGTTGAACTATACTTCCAAAAAGAAACTCCAGATTATTGTGTATAATACGCAATCTGACTTCAGGGAGTCCAATTTCGCCTACGACTATGAGGACTTCTATAATCAGGGCGGCGTGACCAACATTTACGGTACGAAAATTTACATCTATTTTGACGGGAACCGCGCCCATCTGGACAAGATGATCCGGGGCGGGCTGATGAACGTCTATGCTCATTGGATGGTGCAGGGCGCGACAGTCGGCGCCAACATTTCTTACGATTACCTGATGAATGTGCCGAGCTGGTACTACAGCGGGCTGGCCTCTTATTTCGGCGAACATTGGAACAACAACGTCGATGCGCATGTCAAAAACGGCATTCTTACCGGAAAATACAAACGTCTTGAAGACCTTTCCCCCGTGGAGGCAACATACGCCGGACATTCCTTTTGGAAATATTTGGTGGATCTTTACGGCGAAGCGATAATACCGAAGGTTCTCTATTATACGCGTTCGGCGAAAAGTATGGAAAACGGACTGTTCCGCGCCACCTCGATTCCGTATAAAACACTGGTGGTGCAGTGGTACAAGTACTATATGGTGATGTACCACCCGGATATAGCCAAAACCATGCCTGCTGGCGAGGATATCCTTCGAAAGCCCAATCCCAGACGTGACTACTCACGTTTCTGCTTTTCCCCGGATGGCGAAAAGTATGCATACGTCACGAACGAGGCCGGACAAGTCCGTGTCTGGCTGAAAACGCCGGCAGATAAGAAACCCAAGAGCATCTTCCGAAAATACGCGAAAACGGAGGACAATCCGGATCTCTCCTTCCCCTTGATTGCCTGGCATCCCTCTGGGGAAATACTGGGTTTGACACTTGAGAGCCGTGGCGACTGCCTGTTTATTCCCTTTGATTTGGAAAAACGGAAATGGGGGAAGAAATTTCTGGTGGATGTGGAGAAAATCACCTCCTGGTGCTATTCGGAGGACGGGCAACGGATGCTGTTCTCCGGTTTCAAGAACGGCCAGTCGGATATTTTCATGTACAGTTTTCCGGCTAAAACATATCAAAATCTCACCAACGACTTTTATGACGATTACAATCCGGTGTTTATGAATGCACGGCAGATTGTCTTCGCTTCCAACCGCCCTGTGGACTCTATTTTATTGAAAGACAATTTTTTAGACGAATCAAGGCAGAGGACATATAATCTGTTTTTGTATAATTACACCACCAAAGACAGTTCTTTGCTTCGCATCACAGACTCCCCATACGCAAATGAATATGGTATTTCGCCTTCCGGCGACCAGCGCGTTTTGTACCTGAGCGATGAAAGTGGGATTGTAAATCGTTATGAAGCGGTTTTTGACAGTTCCATCAGCCGCATTGACACAGCGGTACACTATATTTACTTTGCAAAAACGCATCCTTTGACAGACCGTTCGTATAACATTATAGAGCAAGCATACAATCCTGTTTCCAACACGGTAGCAGACATTTCCCTATACGACAACTCCAAACACATTCAATTTACGGAATTGCATACGCTATATCATCCTGAAACAAAGCCATCTTCGTTTCATTGGCGCATTCACGAGGATTTGGTCCGGCGCGACAACGTGCAAAAACATCAGGATAGTATTTCCTCCAACCATCCACAGCAGCAACACGGTTTTATTCTGTCTGAAGAGTCGAACGCATTGAGCGACAGGTCTTCTGAGTTTGATGGAGACACCACTTACACCTCCCGTCATTCGGGTCGCGATTTTCCTATTCCAGTCGGATTGCCATATCGGGTACAATATTCTATAGACCAACTGATTACACAGGTAGACTTCAGCTTCTTGAATACCTCATACCAGCAGTTTGAGGGCGGCACTTCCCCCATTTATCTGAACACCGGATTCAACGCTTTGTTCATGTTAGGGATCAATGATCTTTTTGAGGACTATCGCATTACCGGAGGATTTAGAATAGGCTGGGATTTAAATAGTTACGAATTTCTATTCAGTTATGAGAATCTTTCCCGCCGTTTGGACAGGCAAATAACGTTGCATCGTCAGGCCATCAGTTCGCAGGTGAACGGGTATGTCTATCGGCAAAATTCCAACAGTTTGTTTTATACGTTGAAGTTTCCGTTTAACAAGACAAATAGCATAAGGTTGACGCTGAAGGGGCGCTATGAGACAAATGTCGTGGCGGCATTGAATGACCAGACCTTGCAGGCGGAGGATGCGCATCACGTGTGGGCAGGAGCTAAACTGGAATATATCTTCGATTCGTCTAAGGAGTTATACACCAACTTGTGGCGCGGCACCAAACTGAAAATGTTCGCCGAGTATGAGCAGCGGCTTGAGCGAGAGACCCTTAACCTTTTTGTGATTGGTTTCGACGCACGGCATTCGTTCAGGTTGTATCGGAACATGACGTTGGCATTACGCCTTGCGGGGAGTACGAATGCGGGATCTGCGCGGCTTGTCTATTACATGGGCGGTGTGGATAACTGGATTGCTGCGAAGTTCAACAGCGACATATCAACAGACCTGACCAAGAATTACGCTTACCAGACATTAGCCACGAATATGCGCGGTTTCCGGCAGAACATCCGCAACGGCACCTCTTTCCTGCTTTTCAACGGGGAGTTGCGCGTGCCCATTGTGCAGCTGATTGCCGGGCATAAAGTAAAATGGAACTTACTTAATTCACTACAAATCAACCTGTTCGGTGATGTTGGCACGGCATGGACGGGCTTCACCCCGTACTCGGAGGACAATTGCCTTTACACCCGCTATATTGACAGCGGTCCTATTCACGCGGAAGTGAAAAGACAGGTGGATCCTTGGGTGGGAGGTTTCGGCATCGGCGCTCGCATATCCATTTTGGGTTATTTTCTCCGTTTCGACTATGCTTGGGGGGTGGAGGACTGGGAAATTCCAAACAAGAAAGGGATGTTCATGTTCTCGTTGGGAACGGATTTCTGATCCAGAAAAAATTGTATTTTTGCATCGTTTTAGAAAAAACAATTAAAAACCTTAATAACCTATGAGAAAATTAGTTGCATTGAGCATGGTCGTGGCGGCTGTCCTCATGTTGAGCAGTTGCGGACTTGGAAAAATGGTCAAGAAATATCCGGAAGTGTCGGTTACACTTGACAATCCCGATTTGGAGAACAAAGGTGGTGAAGTGGCTTACACCATCAAGGGAACTTTTCCGCCCAAATATATGAAAAAGAAAGCCACGATGACGTTTACTCCGTCATTGTCTGTTGATGGTCAGAAAGTTAACCCGCCGTTCACCACCATCAAAGTGAAAGGTGAGAAAGCCAAGGGCGATGGTACGGTCATCCACTACAAAACGGGCGGTACTTTTACGCAGAGCGGTACTTTCAAGTTTGACGAAAAGTATGAAACCGCTGATATCGTGACTGGTGCGGTGGCCAACTTGAAGAAGAAATCGCACGACTTCGGCGACCGCAACCTTGGCGAGGGGATCAGCAACACCAGCGCACGTGCCAATCTCACCCCGAGACTGACGGATAACGCCAATAGTGGTACGGCATTTTTACTGGCTCCTCACAACTACAAGGCGGAGTTCATCGGCAGAACGGCCATCCTCTACTTCGACCTCAACAGCGCAAGCATGAATTGGAACAATCCCAATAATAAGACCCAAGCCGCCAAAGATTCCATCAAGGCATTCACCGATTTCATGAACAATGACTACATCATTGACCGCGTGGTGATTTCCGGTTGGGCTTCCCCCGAAGGTGAGGAGACCAATAACCAGGGTCTTTCCGAAAGACGTTTCCAGGTAGGTAAGAATTGGTTCAACGACAAATTCAACGCTTATCTGAAAGATTATGCAAAACGCAACAATATCAAGATGAAAGACTTGCAGAAGCCGGTCTTTGAGTATGTGAACAATGCCAAAGGTGAGGACTGGGACGGTTTCGAGGCTGCTATCGAGAAATCGAGCATTGCCCAGAAGAACCAGATTCTAAATGTGGTACGTTCTCAAGCCAACAACGACATGCGTGAACAGAAGATTCGCGAGATGACGGACATCTATCCCGAAATCGCCGACGCCATCCTGCCGCCGCTACGCCGTGCCGAAATCCAGATGGTCTGCAAAAAGCACGACACTTACACCGATGCCGATCTCATCCGTTTCGTGCAGTCTGACCCGAACAATTTTTCCATTAACGAACGACTCTATGCTGCCTCTGTCGCCACAGATAATAATGCGAAAGAAAGCATCTACAAAGCGTTGGTTAACAACAAGAAAACCGAAAATGACTGGCGCGCATACAACAACCTCGGTGCTATGAAACTCAACGAATATTACCAAACCGGTAACGAGGCCGACTTGGAGGAAGCGTTGAATTACCTACAGAAAGCTGCCGCCCTTTCCCCAGACAACGGTATCATCCTCAACAATATGGCTATCGCCGACTACTTGAGCGGTGACCTTGCCGCCGCGAAAGCAAACTTCGAGGCTTCCGCCAATGCTTCCGTGCAACCGGTGAACCAGAACTACAACACCGGCGCTCTCAGCATCCTCAATGGCGACTATTCCAGAGCCGTCCAACTGATGGGCAACAAAAGCTGCGACTACAACACCGCATTAGTGCAGTTGCTGCAAAAAGACTACAACGCCGCCAAGTCCACCCTTGAATGCATTGAAGAGGTGGATGCCAAGACCGCCTACCTGAAAGCGGTCCTCTCCGCCCGCATGAGGAACGAGGAGGGCGTTTACAGCAACCTTACCACCGCCATCAGTCTGGATTCTTCGTTAAAGAAGACGGCCAAACGCGATGCCGAGTTCAAGCGCTACCGCCACTCCGACCGTTTCAAACAGTTAGTGAAATAATTCTGATACAATAAAATAGCAACGGACAAACAGAATTGGGTGCTACATTTGAGCATTCACGATTACTGTCCCAAGAATACCATACGGTACAATTACCGCGATAAAGGAATGCGCATTATATTCACCTCTAAATGAACATCTTTGTCTTTTCTCGGTCTTCGATGTAGCCCGATTTGTTCTGCAGCGGCCTCTTCTCTATCAGCGGGACACAAAACAACCCACCGCAAATGTGAGAACATAAACTATATTGATACTGATAAAACTAAAACCGCGGGAATCTTTAACAGATATGCTGGTATAATTAAGGATTCATTTTATAAGAGACATAGATTTATTTCTTCTTGCATCGGCCATTGTGCCGCCAAAAATGAAGACAACCTGTCGGATGTTCATCGGAATAAGGCCACGATTTTGGGGATGAAGATGATGAACCCAATTATTAAAGCGGTGATGGCGGACACTAACACGGCAGCTGCCGACAAATCTTTGACCTTTTTGATGCGTTCGTCGCGTTCTGGGCATACAACATCGGCAAGGTCTTCGATGGCGGAGTTGAAGATCTCCCCGCCGAACACCATTCCAATGGCGAATATCACCGCCACCCATTCGAGCGGTGAAATGTGGAATAGAATGCCTGCTGCGACTACGCAAATGGCTGCAGTCAAATGGATTCGCGAGTTATGCTCCTCCAAGAGAAGGATTCGCAGCCCGTTGAATGCGTAGGTGAAGCTTTTCAATCGCTTGGCGATGGAGAACTTTTCCTGTTTCATATTTCCTTTTTTTCGATGGCAAAAATACAACATTTGTGCGTATGCGCAAACATTTCCGAAAACGTGTACTTTTGCGTCTTTTTGGTGTTAGGAGTTATTTTTTGACGATTTTGATGGTTTCAACACCTCTGCTGGAGACAAGCTGAAGTATGTAAATCCCAGCATCATAGCCAGATAGGTCAACACAAAACTCTTTTTCACCCACGTTTTTATGGGAAAGCTTTCTTCCGAACATGTCAAAAACCAGCGTCTCCAACACCGGTTGCGATTCTGTACACACAAATACACTGCCATTGGTGGGGTTGGGAAAAGCTTGGACGTTTTTTACACGATGTTCCCCAATAGTAGCTGGTAATTCAGGACTGCGGATGCCTATAATGATGGCATGATTGCTGTTAAATCCGTAAGAGCTGCAACTAGTAAGTGCAAAGTAGCCGTTTTGTTGTCCGCCCCACCCCCCACCAGTTGAAATGGAAAAAATCAGCGTATCTGGATGACCAGCTGGCCTTTCGGACACTGGATTATACAGGAAATCATCGCATACATTGGTTATACACACTGAGGACAGACTCTCCTATTGGCGCACTTACACGGGCATTAAGTTGGATGCCGTCATCGACGATGTCCGACTTGTCATTGAAACCAAATCGGTGGCAGAAGTGCAGCCCAAACCTCAGACTGGATTAAAGACCTTTATAGAAGAACATTCCGATACATGACCCATCATTGATTTTTTTATACTGGGTATCCCGTCTTTGTGGAGAGAAGTGGATGCATTTTGTGTGATGGACTTCCTGTAGATGCTTTAGGCGGGAAAGTTGTTCTGATATCCGAAATAAAATTGTAACTTTGCCTCCTCAAAGAAAACACCAAAACTATGCTGCAAATCGGAACAAAAGCCCCTTATTTCGAGGGCATTGACGAGAATGGAAACACCGTGAAACTGAGCGACTTCACCGGCAAGAAGCTCGTGCTCTATTTTTATCCCAAAGACAGCACGCCGGGCTGCACCGCCGAAGCCTGCGACCTGCGCGACAACTACCAGCGGTTCATCGCCTTGGGCTACGAGGTATTGGGCGTGAGCCGCGACTCCGCCGCCTCGCATCAGCGGTTCATCGCCAAGTACGAGCTGCCCTTCCACCTCATCGCCGACACCGACCTCACCATCCTGAAAGCCTACGAGGCCTGGGGCGAGAAGAAGATGTACGGCAAGGTGACCGAAGGCACGCTCCGCACCACCTACATCATTGACGAACAAGGTGTTATCATCGACGCCATCGGAAAGGTGAACACTAAGGCGCACACGGCGCAATTGTTGAAATAATCGGATTGTGTCCCGGAATGGGATTTGTAGAAACGTGCCATGGCGCGTCTCTACACGTTTTGTTGTTTCATCTCCCTGCGGTAAAGGATAAAAGCGGCCAGATTGAATGCAATATCACAAACGGTTGGAACGGAGGCGAAATAATTCCCCTGTCCGTACAAAGTGTCGTTTGGGGTGAGATGTTGGGACAAAATGTTCGGCAGGTAATGCGACGAGAAAAAGTGGATGACGATGAGAATGAAAATCATCGTGATGGGGAGCACCGTTGTGTGTCTTTTGACCAGCATAAGGATATCGCGAGATGCCCACATTTGACATTGAAGAGCCTCGGTTTGCGGAACAGCAGGTAAAAGACCAGCAGGAAAAGCAGGGATTTCCCGACGACCTTGGTGCGGAGTCCATTAAACATCAAGATAAGTAAACAACGCTGCAAAATTAATTCTTTTGTCTATTCATAGAACACAAAAAAGTCAAAAGGTTGCAGTTTGATAAAAAAAGTGTATTTTTGCTCCTGATTTTAATTGAAAATCTGAAGTGATATTTCATATTTTCAATCAAAAAAAGAAATAAGAAACTAGTATGCGACAAATATGTATCAACGTATCTTCGATATTAACAAGGAATTAGATATGAGTGTGTTTTTGTTTGGTGCCCGACAAACCGGAAAATCCACTCTTCTACGAAAAGCTGTCTCCAAAGCAGTGTACATTGACTTGTTGGATTCAGATATCCGTAAATTGTATCGCAAACGCCCGGCTTATCTATACGACCAACTGGCTGGTAAAGATTCCAGTTGTGTCGTCATCATAGACGAGATACCGGAAGTGCCGGATTTGCTGAACGAAGTCCACCGGCTCATCTCAGAATTTGGAATCCGGTTTGTGCTATGCGGGAGTAGTGCGAGAAAACTAAAGAGGAAAGGTTACAACACGTTGGGTGGCAGAGCGTTCCCTTGTTATTTTTACCCCTTGGTAAGTGCCGAAATACCGGATTTGGACATTGACAGAGCAGTGAACAACGGTATGATGCCACTGCACTATCCCGCTAAAAATGCAACTCGACTATTGGCATCATACGTGGATGTATATTTGAAGGAGGAGATCCAAGCGGAGGCGTTGGTGCGGGATTTGGACAATTTTGAGCGTTTTCTGGAAGTTGCGGCTCTTACTGATGGTGAAATGGTGAATTACGCCAACATTGCAAGCGATTGCGGGGTAAGTGCCAAAACAGTCAAGGAGTATTTTTCCATTTTGCAAGACACATTGGTCGGCTACACCATTCCGGCCTACACCAAAGTAATGAAACGCAGGTTGGTGCAGGCGTCACGATTCTATTTTTTCGATGTGGGAGTCGCCAATTATTTGCTTCACCGAAAGAATTTAGTGCGGGGCACGGTGGAATACGGCCACGCATTTGAACATTGGGTCATACAGGAAATCATCGCCTACATTGGCTATACACATAATGAAAACAGACTCTCCTATTGGCGCACTTATACGGGCATCGAAGTGGATGCCGTCATTGGCGACGCCCGACTTGCCATTGAAATCAAATCGGTGGCTGAAGTGTTGCCCAAACACTTGACAGGACTGAAGACTTTTATGGAAGAACATCCCGACACACGTTCCATCATCGTCTCTTTGGATCGGATTTCCCGTCGTTGCGGTGAAATGGAAGCGCTGTATGTGCTGGATTTCCTTCGTATGCTTTGGGCGGGCGAACTGTTCTAAAAAAACAATCACATCTATGGATCAACGCATCATCAACATCCTGCTTTGCGACACGTACCCCGGACTGCTGCCTGAAAGCATCCCGAGTCACGAATCCATGTTTTACAATCTGTTCCGTCCGGTCAACCCCGGGCTCACCTTTAACATTTACCGCGTAATGGACGGCGAGTTGCCCGAACAGTTCGACCCCGACACGCTCTACATCATCCCTGGTTCCAACAACGCCGCTTACGACGACCTGCCGTGGATCTTATCTTTACAGGAGTGGGTTCGGAAGGCCGCGGCACGGAAGATACCCCTCGTTGGCATCTGTTTCGGGCACCAGGTCATCGCGCAGGCGTTGGGCGGACGGGTGGAACGCTATGCGGGCGGCTGGGGCGTAGGCATCCGCGAGATGGAGGTTTTGGATGCAGACCTGCTCCCCTGGTTCCCCGACAAGAAAATGCGTCTTATCGTCAACCACCACGACCAGGTAATGCAACTGCCGGGAAGGTGCCATCCCCCTCGCCACCAGCGACTTCTGCCGTTACGAGGGTTTCCGCATCGGCCGCCACATTCTCACCTTTCAGGGTCACCCGGAGTTCACTGTGGACTACGAACGCCACCTTATCCTCAACCATGCCGAGGACGAGGACGACACGGTGAAACGGCGGGCGTTGGAGACGTTGGAGGAGATGGAACACCAGGGGGAGACAGTGGTGGAATTTCTGTTGGGTGCATTGTAGAGGCGAATTACCGTGTAGAGGGTGTGTCATAAGTCTAAAAAACGTTATTTTTTGACTCATAACTATCTGATAATCAAATAGCGATTTTTTGTAAAAGTGACTTATGACACACCCTCTACGGGGATTGGGATTCCTGCTAACACGATCCAATAAAAATCGTACTTTTGCGGTGAAATTTGACAAACAATGAAACCGTTCGTAACCAACATCATCTTGTTGCTCCTGTTCCATGCCACCCTTTTCGCACAAATACCGAGAGCCGAGTGGACGGAGGGCGCGGCGGACAGTTCGGGTCACGCGTTGCATACTCTCGTGCTCCACAATGTGACCAAAGGCTCCCGCGTCTGGTTCCAGGAGCTCTTCGACGGCAAAACGAACATCGAAGGCCCTGCCATGCACCACTATCAGGGCACTTCCTGGTACATCGACATCCCGAAAAACGGCAAGGTCTCGTTAAAATACTTCGGTAGGCCGCTACCACGACACGGTTGGGCGCCCGAAGGCTTCGTCCTCCAGCAAAAAGGCAAGCTCGATCAACCGATGAAGGTGAAGTATCACTTTCTTAGGCAGAAAGATACAGACGTTGTTACCAACAGATATACCCCCGATGGCGGCGAGATTTCCTTCGGCGACATCATCCCCCGGGTGAAGCGCATGCACTTTGGCACGGAACCGATGGAGGACAGCGGCGAACACCCCGCTGGTTGGTACCGCATCACGATTTGGGATTTCGACAGTGTGACGGTGGAATCCGAGGATGAAGAAGGTGCCTTTTACGCGAAGATGACCCTTGAGAAGCTGTGGAAACCGCTTGTTCCCTTCACCATAGAGGACTGGCCCGACATGCCCTACCGTGGGTTCATGCTCGATGTGGCGCGCGACTTCCGTACGATGGATGAGGTGCTGGCCATCCTCGACCTGATGGCGGAATGGAAACTCAACACGCTGCACTTCCACATCGCGGACGATGAGTCGTGGTGCCTGGAAATTAACGGGTTGCCAGAGCTTACGGAATACGGGGCGCACCACGAACTGCCGGATTGGAACCTTCAGGAGACTGCCGCGCTGAAGCCCACCTGCAATGGGCGCATCGGCTACATCACCTATTACACGGCGGAGGAATACAAGAAGATTCTCCGTTATGCGTGGGAGCGGCGCATCTGGGTGGTGCCGGAGTTCGACACGCCGGAGCACTCGCGGGCCTCCATCAAGGCGATGCAGGCTTACGAACGGCGCACGGGAGACGCCACCTATCGGTTGCAGGATCCCGCCGACACCTCGCACTACTGGTCGGCGCAGGACTTCACCGACAATGTGCTGAGTGTCTATCTTCCAAGTGTTTACACGTTCTACGGAAAAGTTTTCGATGAGGTGATCAGGATGCATCGCGAGGCCGGGGTGCCGTTGTCCGCCATCCATATCGGCGGCGACGAGGTGCCCGACGGCGCGTGGTCGGGCCGCGACCGCAAAGCTCTGAAAGAACAATTCATCAACGGGATGTTAGACTTGGCCGAGGAGCGCGGCATCAAATTGGCGGGTTGGGAAGACATCGCCCGCAATCTGACTCCCGAGACGCAAGAGCGGTTGCGGAAGTCACTCTATTTCCTCAACGTATGGAACACCAAGGGAATAGAAGGATTCCCCGTGGTGGTTTCCCCAGCTGTCCACACCTACTTAGATTTGGCCTACAACGACAGTCCGTTCGAGATCGGCCTCAACTGGGCCGGCTACGTAGATGAGCGGAAAACCTTCTCATTGCAACCCAAAGAATACCTCGGCGACATTATCGGAGTGGAGGCCGCGCTGTGGTCGTCACAGCTCCGCAGTTTCTCAGACGCCACCTACCAGATGCTCCCCAAAGGCCTTGGCACTGCCGAGCGCGCCTGGAACGCCTACCCCGACTGGCCCAACGAAAATGCCTTCAAAGCTGATTTCGAACGGTTTTACGGTATTATTATGGCCAGGGAGTGGCCGGTGTGGAAGGAAAAGGGGTATAAGAGCGCGATGAGACGATGAACAAATCAATTCGGCCTTAAGTCCAACCTCAGCCAACGATAAGGTTTGAACTGTGTGAAAAGGCGACACAGTTGTTTTTGGTTTACAGCCTCAGCCCAACCCGTCAGCTCGTTCTGGATGCCAATACGGTTTTGTTCAATGACGATGTTGGTCATCAGCTTCAATGTGTCGTGGCTGTACACCCAGAGTTCGCTTTCCGCAGTGGACATGTCCCCGCCGCTGATTTCAAATGAGAAATTGTCCTTCAATTGTTGCAATACTTCCTCATCCGTGCAAACCAACACACGACGCGCGGGCATTCCTTCCGGAAGTTCACTCCAATCATCGAGGGAGAGGATCAAAAACGCTTTGGCATCGTTCATATCAACGTCTTTCAAAGGGTTGATTACGGTTTCATCTGCCTGCACCACAGGGAAACACAGCACGGTCGTGCGATGTGCCAACTTCGGGAACCCGCCGATGCATAGCCAAAGGATTGTTAACAAAAGAACGATAAGGACCAGGAATTTCTTCATCGGTGTTATTCTCACAACATAATTTTGCCGCCGCGAAACTACAAAATAATCCAATATAAAAACCGGGCGCGACCGCAATCGGTCACGCCCGGTTTGGGGGTTGTAGAGACGCGCCATGGCGCGTCTCTACAGGGTTTCGTACACAGGGTTTCTTGCTGTCGAGGTGGAAGTACAATTGTCCTCTATCAATGTTTGAGGTCTGGATGTATGGTGTAGTATTGTGTTTCGCCCAACGCATCCGCCTCGTCAACCTTGCTGTGGTATTGCGGCGGGACAAGTTCGCAGAAGGAATCTCCGATTTCGTCGTGGAAACCGTATCCGCATGGCCAGCACCATGCCATTATCTGCACCACGCGCGGCATCATCACTTCCAGCATATCGTTCTTCACAAGGAACTTCAACATGGAGCGGAGATTGCTGATGGCAGAATAAAAGAACTGAACCAATCACAATAATCAGTTCTCTTTAGAAATTTCAGCATACAAGGCCAATCCTTTTTCAGTAAGGTAATAGGCTTGGTCTCGGCGTTTGGGCGCATCAGGATAAAGCTGTGCCACATACCCTTTTTCAATAGAGGGATTTAAGTAGCGAATTGTGAAGTTGGAACGGCCTTTCAAGTTCATTATTCTCTTTATTTCT
>JAEEKL010000087.1 GCA_016282395.1 Bacteroidales bacterium | reverse complement strand
TTGCTGTTGCTGTAGCCAGCCACGCCCCAACTTGTCTCGGAACCATGGTTGCAGTAGTTGAGGATGCTGATTCCCGCATTGACAGCGGCACTGATATTGGAAGTAGAAGCATTGCCAGCGCTACCACCATGAATATCGGTAATTTGTGAATAAGTATAATGCATTAAGGTGTCGCGAATGAAGTCAATGTGCTGGTAGTCGTGTTCACCATAATGGCCGGGACCATCACTGTGTCCGATACCCACGCCTTTGTCGGCCCATGTCACATCAGACTGCAAATCACGCTCATAGTAAAGCACTTTGTTGACATGAGTGGCCAGGTGTGTGTCGTTCTGTACGGAGAAACGGCCCACAAACACTTCAGGATAATAGTCGGTTCCCTCAACCATGCCGAACCAGATGTCGGAATAATGCGTTCCACCATCGTAGGAGAAGGGGTGAGGAGTGATGTGGTCATAGTCACCCACAAACAACACGTAGGTGAGGTTATGGTTGGGATCGTTGTAGAGGTTGGTGATATAGCTCTTGATGGCATCGGCATTGTTGCCGCCAGCAGTAGTCACACTTACCATAGTGGTGGGACGGCCAGACTGGTTCTTCCAGTTGACAAACTCTTCCATGCCAGCCATGAATTGGTCAGCGCAGATGATGAGCATCTCGCCATCGTCTTCAAGCCAAGGATAAACCTTTGCGCTTTCCTCAAAATTGATGAAACGGTGATCATAGGCAGCCTTGAACTCGGGAGAAGTCTTGACCGTGTTGCTCTTACGGGCATTCTTTTGGTTTTCACCGTTGTCGCTTATCTTGGTCATCTCGATCGTCAGGCTCTCGTACACACGCAAGGTTTTTGTCACAGGGTTGTAGGCGAAAGGACGGACCATGATGTTCTGGCCACGGAAGTCTCTCAAGATGTAGGGTTTTTCGAGATAGGCTTGATTGGCAGGCCAGAAAGCATTCTCTTGGTACATGGCACCATAGGTGAAGGGAACATCGTCGGGGTTGATTTGACGGCTAAAGACTCCTTTTGAAGGGGCAATGGAGATGTTGTCGTAGTCAGTGTATTGGGCGTCGATGACATTGACAGTCATTTCAGCTTGGTCACCGATGATGGTGGAAATGGGGAATAGCGGAAGATCAGGAGCTCCAGCTTCCAAAATGCCACCCATCTTAGGAACGTTCACAATGAACTGTTCACCCTGGGGAGTCATCACACGGTTGGTGGTGAACCCATTGAGTTGGAAGTTGACGACGATGCGGTTCTCTGAGCTGGAAATCAGTTTCGTCTGGGGGGCTTTTTGGGCGAAACCGCTTCCAACCATCAAGAGGGCCAAAAGAATAAATAAGGTTTTTTTCATTGTTTTTTTAAGGTGTTTTTAAGTTTTAAAAAAGGAGACGGCGAGCCGTCTCCTTTTTGGTGTTTTATGGAAATTTATTCAACAACAACTTTTTGGATGTCAACACTGGTGCCATTGGTGACATGCAGGAAGTAAACACCCTTTGAGAAGTCGCTGACGTTGATTTGTTTCACGCCTTGAGCAGTGCCGACGGCCACTTCTTGACCCGTGCTGTTGAAGAGGCGGAATTCGAAGTTGCCAGTGGAAACGATGTTCAGGACACTGTTGGCAGGATTCGGATAGACGCTGATGCGGGTCTCTTGGGCTTCACCAACTTCGTCAAACATGGCTTCGACAACGGCTGTAACAGGAGTTGACAACTGACCATCGGTATTGACGGCATACACAGCGTATGTGTAAACGCCATCCTTGGGAAGGGTGTCGATATAGGCGGTTTCTGCGACGGTTGCGAGGGTTTCACCGTTACGTTTCACCACATATTCATTGGCATCGGTTGAGGCAGTCCAGGTGAGAGCAACTTCGGCACCGGCAACTTCAGTAACAAGATCGGTTGCAGGAGCAATGAAGGCAAAGCTGTTGACGATCGGGAAGACGATGTCGTCGATCATGGCGCAGTCTTCACCGTTGCTTACGGAGCTGTCTTTATGATATTCCCAACGGAAGGTGTGTTGACCGACAGTCACGGGTTGTGTGAATTGCGTCCAGTCAATTTCACCTGAGTATCCGCCAGCAGTCATGGGTTGGTTGTCCATGTAGAAGAAGAGTTTGTCGTAGTTGCTCTCTGAGGAAACTTTGTACATGAAGGTCATATCGCCAGCGGCAAGCACGTCCACCGTCAGGGTCATGGAGTAGTCGGTGCTGTTCATGCCATTGTTGGTTGATTTGGCGCATTTGGTTCCCTTCATTCCACCATCGACGATAGCCCAAGCGTTGGCAGGACTGAAGGTCCAACCATCACTAAAGCCAGCCTCAAAGTCTTGTACGATTACATTGTAGGTCAGAACATAAACGTCGTTGATTTCGAAATTGCCCGTGGTGAAGATGTAGTTGACTTCAAACGAAGAGGCGGGGGCAACGCTTTCAGCGACGGTGTAGTCAGAAGTGATATCTACCATTTGGCCGCCTTCTACCACATTCTCGATGGTGATGGTGGCAGGATCGAACACCAGCTCAGGTGAGCAGCTGTTGATAGACAGTGTGCCACCGTAGAACGGAGCTGTACCCGCGTTCTTGAAGGTGAAAGCAAGATGCATGTCGTTGTTATGGCCTTCGACCTGGGCAATGCTTTCGAGGGCAAGAACAGGAGCGTGGAGGGTAATATAGAAGTTGGCTTCCCAGGTGTCTGTTCCGTCAGTCACAGCCAGATGGAACTGGGCTTTGGTCTTGTCGGGCACATCATCGGCCACGGCAAACTGGAAGCCTTCCATGGTGCCAGCCTCATCAGGAGCAAGGCCGGAGAGTGAACCTTCACCAGCGAGGATCTCAACATATTCGCAATCGGTGGTCAGCACAGCCGTCAGATTACCGGAAGCATCAGCACCAACGTTCTTCACGTTGATGTCCATGTCGATGGTTTCGCCGTAATTGGCCTGTTGGGCGCTCATGGTGTAGTTGTCAAGGGCAACGTAAGCACCCGTCATGGCAGCAGCAGGAACGATGGTCATGTAGGGCTGACGCTGCGGATGGGTCACCACAATCTTCACATCACCGCCAGAAGTGATAGGCTCAATCGGAATGTCGGCAGTGCCGTCTTCGCCAATTTCACCAGCGCCGTAAAGCACGCCATCCTTGGAGATACCAACGTATGAACCTGGGTCAGCTGTCACGGTGTAGAAGTTCATGCCGATGGGCAAGGTAGGAAGGTGGGAAATGGTATTTTCAATAGGATTCACGTGGTAAGGGCAGACGGAGCCGTCACCAAGGACATGGTAGGATTCCCAGTAATATCTGTCGCTAACACTGCCTTGGTAACCATTGGCGTGGGAGTAAGCCACGGCAAGGTTGCCGACGAAAGGAACAGCTGAGAGGCTGTTGAAGTCGTCTTGGAATTGTGAGTCATAGCAACCCATGGATGATTCTTCATAGGTAGGCGGAGCATAGAAGGTGTTGGTGGCACCAACGGCGAAGTAATAGTCCTCGTACCAGTAGGAACTCGGGCAGGAGCCAATGTAAGCGAAAGCGCCTTTGTTCGGAGCGACGACGAAGGTCTCACCCAAGCACTTGCCTGAGATACCCCAGTCAGCGGCTTGGCAGCAGTTACCCATGGCCCAGAAGTACTTGTCCTGGTTGGTCAGTTGGTTGACGTTACTATTGGTGAAGCTCGGGTCGGCCCAGCTGGTGTTGCTGCCGTGGGCGGTGTAGTTCACGAAGTTGACACCAAGGTTCATCGGTTCGTAGCAGCCAGTGTAAGGCTGTTCCAGCCAGTTGTAAACAGTGTTGAAGCCGTGCTCTGCATTATAATAGTAGTTCAAGGCATACTGGATGGTGGGTTTACCGTCTTTCGGGTTCCATGTGGCATCCCAACCAGCGATAAGAAGGGTGTTGCTCAGATAGGAAGGATCGGGCATGGTGTACTGTTCATATTGCAAAGTCTTGCCAATCATGATGTCCATTTCGTCAACAGTTTCAGCGGTGAAGCGGCTGTGATACATGTCGCCAAACACATCGTTGTCGGTGG
>JAEEKL010000086.1 GCA_016282395.1 Bacteroidales bacterium | reverse complement strand
GGGCTTCCAATAAAACAGAAGTCCCATTGAATTGGATATAAATGACACCATAAATGTCGTAGAAAAGGACCGGAAAATCAAAAAGTGGCCAGAAAAATGGCCAGAAACGTTCGACTATTTTTAGTATCTTTGCAGAATAAACACCTGAAATCAAAATGGAACAGAACAGCTTCATTACCAACAAGGACAAATTACTGTCAGACATTATCAACGGAATTTTACCAAAAAGTTCATCGTTGGACGTGCTGGTCGGGTATTTCTATTTTTCGGGCTACAAGTTGATTTCAGATCAACTTAAAGACAAACATGTGAGGATTTTGGTCGGATTGGATATCGACAGGAACATTGCCAAACACATCCGTGAAATTGACACGTTGGCAACGTACAACAAGTCAAGGATGCAGTTGAAAGAAGAATTCTTTGAACACTTCACAGACCTGTTCAACGAGACCGACTTTCTTGACAGCCAACCGAAACTGGAATCATTCAAGCTGTTTTACAACAAGATAAAAGACGGAAGTCTGGAAATACGGAAAACTGATGAACCCTGCCATGCGAAGTTGTACATTTTTGATTACCGTGACGAAATCAGCGAAGGCGGCGAGGATCCCGGCTCGGTAATCACTGGTTCGAGCAACCTTTCATACGAAGGACTTGCCGGCAGGGTTGAAATCAACGCCCGTTTCAACGACAAAGGGTCATACACCGACGCAAAAATCATTTTTAACGAACTTTGGGACAAAGCTATAATCATTGCCGACAAAGACAATATCAGTGATTTCGACACTAAAGTCATCGACCGCATCTGGTACGACAAACTGTATGCTCCGTATAAGATGTACCTCAGGGTGCTGAAAGAATACTTCACTATACCGACTACTGAAAACTTGCTGACACCCTACGACATCACCGATGGGAAATTCTCCAATCTGAAATACCAGACCGATGCCGTACAGATGGCAATCAACTCCATACGCAACCATAACGGTGTGATTGTGGCAGATGTGGTGGGACTGGGCAAGAGCATCATCGCATCCACAGTGGCACGAAACTTAAGGATGAGGGTGCTGGTGATATGCCCTCCCCACTTGGAAGAGCAGTGGAAAGGCTATCGTGACGACTTCGGTTTCACAGCCTCGGTTTTTTCATCAGGAAAAATGGAAGATGCTCTGAAATATTACCAACGCATCGTAAAACCGGATGAGCAATACCTGATTGTGGTGGACGAGGCGCACCGCTACCGTAACGAATACACCAACGATTATTCCAACCTGCACCAGCTATGCTCCGGCAACAAGGTGATGCTGCTGACCGCCACCCCGTTCAACAACAGGCCCGACGACATCTATGCCATGCTGAAATTGTTCCAAATCCCCACAAAATCCACATTGAAAACGGTGGACAATCTTGGAGCGAAATTCAAGGAACTGATTGCTGCATACAAACAGATTCAAAAAGATCAAAGGGACGGGAAAACATCGGACGATGAAGTGGCAAAAGAGGCAGGAAAAATCGCCAACGAGATACGTTCCATCATAAGCCCGCTCGTTATCCGCAGGTCGCGCATTGACCTGATTGGGATTCCAGAATATGCTGAAGACCTAAAACAACAAAACATCCAACTGGTCATCCCCAACGACCCCATAGAATTGGATTACGACCTGAGCAGATTGAAAGAGTTATATTTGGACACTCTCAACCGTATCAGCAAAGATAAAAACGACACAAAATCCAGTGACCGGTACAGGTTTAAGGCCGCCCGATATTCCCCTGTGCTATACATCAAAGAAGAATTAAAACAGGAGCTATCGGATGTGCTGGAAGAGAAAACAGGCATTGAACTCAACCTATTGTTAGGACGACAGGCCAATGTGGCGGAATTCATGCGCCGCCTGCTGGTGCGCCGTTTCGAAAGTTCGGAACATGCTTTCAAAATGTCGTTGGATTATATGTTAAACTCTTCGGCGCAGATATTGAAATGGATTAGGGAAAAAGGCAAAATGCCTATCTTCAAGAAAGGCAACCTGCCGGATGTGGACTATTTCTACAAAACAGACGACGATGGTAATGAATTGATTACCGAGATATATGAAAAATACGAGAAGCGCGGTTTCTTTGAAATCGACATGAAGTACATCAAAGAGGCTTTTGTTGAGGACATCAAGTCCGATATGGCTTTGTTGCGCGACATTCAGGAAAAATGGTTCGGAAAGGAGGGTGAGATACAAAACGATCCGAAACTGGAATCTTTCAAGACCATCCTGAAACGACAAATTGAAAGCGAGCCAAAACGTAAGATCCTTGTCTTCACCGAATTCGCCGACACGGCAAATTATCTGGGAAAAGCTTTGCAAGACTACGGACTGCCCGTTTTCAAATACACTTCGGCGGATGCTTCGCAGACAAACAAAAACATCATTAACGCCAACTTCAATGCCGGTGAAAAAGCCCATCTGCAAAAGGACGACTACAAGATTCTGGTGGCCACCGACGCCATTTCCGAAGGCTACAACCTGCACCGCGCAGGAGCGGTCATCAACTACGACATCCCTTACAACCCCACCCGCATCATCCAACGTATAGGACGTATAAACCGCGTGAACAAGAAAGTGTTCGACAAACTCTACATCTATAACTATTTTC
>JAEEKL010000011.1 GCA_016282395.1 Bacteroidales bacterium | reverse complement strand
CGATGACGGGGCGGATTGGGTGCTTGTTATCTTGCCAAACAGAATTAATACCGAGTCCACCATCATCCAAAAAGTTGATGCATGTAACATTCCCGTTATCGTTTGAAGAAGTAAGATAAATGCCGTAATACCTTTCATCTGCCGCAAGGAAAATGCTCTTACCATTAATCTTGCTGGTGAATTTCGCGCCTGGTACGCCATAATATGATATCCACTCGTAGGTGGTATTGTCTCTCAATTCCTGGGCGTCGGCTTCAGTGGGCATACGCCAGTCTCCTCCCCAATTGACTTTAACCGGGTCATTTTCTCCCTCTCCCCATTTAAGCAGGGGACCGACTTGGGTGGAATAATCTGTGCCAATATTGCTGGTGGCCCATTTGATGCCGCTCGGCAGCCCAAGGTCTACCCATTTGTGGCCGTCTGTCTCGCCGTCGTAATCATCATCGACATAAGGCACTGTCACGTGGCAGGTAACGGCAACGGGTTCGCCGTCAACTACTATGTGGTATACCAGTTTCGCCTCACCGCTAGCTATTGCAGTAATGTTGAACGTTATTTTTCCATGATAATCATCGCTGACATTTGTAAGCCGGAGAACCTTGTATTCGGCGACGGAATAGCCGGATTGATAGTAGTAGTAATCAAACAGATCGCCGGGCGAGACAGTGACGGTTACAGAGGCGGTTTCACCTATCAGCAATGTCATATCAACGGGGTCGATGGACAGGTTTTCAAGAACAGGAATCACCTTGACGTAGAAAGAGTATTTCTTACCACCGGCAATTGCCCTGATATATGTGTAACCTTTACCGACTGCGGTCATATTACCGTCTTCGTCTACTACAGCGACACTTTCGTCGTCAGAAGTCCAGATGACCGTCTTGTAGGTAGCGTTTTCCGGAAGGACCCGTACGCTCAAGGTCCTGGTCTGGCCCGCGACTATAGTTATGTCTGACTCGTCCGATTCCAGAGACTCTACAGGAACATAGCTGGACGTGCCGACAACGGCGCGGATGGGACAAATGATTTCGCGGCTGAAATTACTGAATCTTATCCCGCCTTCACGTAAGATAATGCCCGTCGCACAGTTGCTGGAAGCCTTGACTAGAGATGATGTAAAATAGTCACCATTTTTATTGCTGTCTGTAAGTATAAAAATACTATGTCCATTGTTCTTGCTGGTCAGGCGTGCACCCCACTTGCCATACTGTTGAATAGGTTCATAGGTAGTATTATCTATCAACTCCTGCACGTCCGCCTGGGAGGGCATGCGCCAGTCGCCGCCCCACTGCACGTGCGCGGCATCATCCTGTGGTTCAAGAACAAACAGATTGTCAATATCGCCAAATCGCGATTCGGTCACATATTTGAGATATTTACCGGTTGTAAAGTTTTTAAAAGAATACGGAGGATTCGACTCGCTATCCTTTGCAGAAACTTCTCCCCAGGCAAACAACGAGCCGGTCTGGGCGGAGTTATCTGCCCCCACATTACAGGTCGCCCACTTTATGCCGCTCGGCAGCCCCATATCAACCCAATAGTGGCCGTTTTCTACACCATCGCATTCATCGGCTATTGCAATCGCCATAACATCGCAGGTGGCCACTATGTCGCCCGCCTTCGCAGTTATCTTTACCAAGCCGCCGCCCAGACCGGTAATTATGCCCTCCTGCGAGATGGAGGCAACCGCGGGGTCGGAAGATGCCCAGGTAATGGTCTTGTTGGTGGCGTTTTCCGGAAGTACGGTAACGTTGATTTGATAGGAATCCCCTTGGAACACAATCAGGTCTGTATGTTCGAAGGTTACCGATTCTACCGGGATGAAAACCTCGGTGACCGTGATTTCGCAGCTGGCGACCTTTTCCCCGTCAACGGTGGTTACGGTAATGGTCACGGTGCCGCTGCTTATGGCTGTCACGTTGCCGTTCTGGTCCACCTCCGCAATTTCCGTGTTGGTGGATTTCCACGCCACAGATTTGTCATCGGCGTTGGCCGGCAACACCGTAACGCTCAGAGCCAGCGTTTCGCCAATCTCCAGTGCTGCGGTTTCTTTATCTAGACTGACACTCTCCACGTGCACCGGATCGACCGGAGTGTCGGATTTTGTTACAGTAACCTCGCAGGTGGCGGTCTTGCCGCTCGCCGTCACTGTAATCTTTGCCGTGCCTTCGCCGACGGCAGTCACAAGACCGGCTTCGGAAACGGTGGCCACCGACTGTTTGGACGAACCCCACATAATAGTTTTGTCGGTGGCATTCGAGGGCGATATCTGCGCCTGAAGCTGCAGTGTTTCTCCCACCAGCATCTCCGCTTCGGTCTGGTTAAGCGACACGGATGCTACGGGAATGACATCGTCAATAGGTGTTTTTTTGCAAGCACACAGCGCACAAATCAGCAGCGCTATGGATAGAATCTTCTTAAACATAGTCGTAGGTTTCGAGTAGATACGCAAAAGTAGCGATTCTGCTCGTAAATACAAGAAAAGAGGCAATCCTATAGGATTACCTCTCTATTAAAAGATATCCAAAGTGTGCTACTCCTGCTGGAGCTGCTCGATTTGAGAGAGAAGATCCTCGGCTTCGTTGATACGCTTGCGGCGGGCAATCAGGCCGGATATCGCGCCTACCGTTGCTCCGCTCAAGACGGCCACGATAAAACCGGTTTTTTTCACACTCTCGATATCGGAATTGTTGTACACGTCCAGGCAGAGCCATATAAGAAGGATGACAAGCACCGGAAGGCCGAATTTAATCCAATTCACATATATTTTACGATACGTGGTCAGCTCGCGGGTGGCGGTCATAAGGTCCTTGCCGGGGTCTGGGATGTGTTGCATAGTTATAATCTCCGCAACAATGCATATCAGCATCATCAATTCGAAAGCTGCAATCACAATGTATGAGACGCCTCCGAAGGTGTGAAAGATGGGCAGGCCGAGCATTGCGAAAACGGCGACGATGATTAACAAGTAACTCTTGAGGCGGAGTTTGTCGAGTCCCTGGCGATAGACGTTGCGGAACATTCGGTCGTTCACGATTCTCTGGTCCTGGAGCTTGTTGCGAAGCTGCTTGAGCTGCTCCTGCATCTCGTAGATGGTGTTATCTGTGTTTTCCATGTTACTGCATCTTTTTAAGTTGTTCTTTGATTCTGACAAGCCTGACGGAGACGTTTTGGGGAGAAATGCCCACGATCTGGCCAATTTCTTCGTAGCTGAGATTCTCCAGCCAGAGCAGGACGATAGCCCTGTCAAAAGGACCCAGTTTGGAAATTCTTTGCCGCAGGAGGCCCGCCTGCCGCGACCCTTCGTCCGTATCTTCAAACAGATTGATGTTCAAAGACAGGGGCTCGGTGCGGACTCTCCGCCTTTGCTTTCTGTCGTGGGAAATGCAAGTGTTGAGGCTCACCTTCCAGATCCAGGTGTTGATGTCGGCGTCGCCCCGGAAAGAGTTCGAACCCTTCCACAGGTTGATGAGGGTTTCCTGGAACAGGTCGGCCACCTCGTCTTTGTCGGTAGAGAACATATAGCACACGGTATATATGGTGCCCTTGTGCTCCAGTACCATCTTCTCAAATTCGTGTTCTGTCATTTTCGTCTTGTTGTTTTGTCCATTAGACGCAGAAACTTTCGTAAAACTACAGTTTTTTTCAAAAAAAGAGGTGACCCCGAAAAGGATCACCTCTATTTGCGCAGTATTGGCCGTTCTATTTGAACAGTTTCTTAAGCCAGTTCCAGATGAGCAGAAGCACTACTGCGCCGATGAGAGCACATACGATCTGACCATACCACTGTGACCAAAAAGCGCCGTCTGCACCGAGTTTGCCAAGCAGCCAGCCGCCTACCAGACCACCGAGAAGGCCAATGATGATGTTCCAGATGAGGCCGCCCTTGTCCTTTACTACAAAGAAACCTGCCAGCCAGCCTGCGATGGCTCCGAAGAGCAATGTAAGAATGATGTTCATACTGTTATGATTAGTTATTCATATCAAATATAGGAAAACTTTTGCAAGAAACCAATGTGTCGGGACCTCATGAATTCTTATCTTTGATATTATGAACAAAAGAAACATACTCGCTTCCCTGGCCGGCGCCATGCTTCTCTCCTGCTGCGGACCAGTTCCGGCCGAACTGCCGATGTCCGTGGCCCACAGGGGCTGCTGGCTCAAGGACGGCAATGAATTCTACATAAACGAAAACTGTCCCGCCGGAATTCGGATGGCGGCCCTGTACGATTGCGGAGAATAAAAACAAAACGAGACTCGCGCCTCGCGGCGAATACAGGAATCAGCCCAAGTCAGATAATCAGAAATATTCAACAAATTTGTTTATTATTTCTGATTTGGTTATTTTTGTCTCTGATGAAAATAGATAAACATAACGTACCGTCGGCCGGTGAAATTATCAAAGCGAGATTGAATTGCCTTGGTGTCAGCCAGGTGGAGTTGGCGAGTCGTTGTGGCGAGCATGTTCAAACAATTTCTGCAATTCTGAGAGGGAAGCGGGAAATACCGATTCCTTTGTCCGTAAGGTTGGATGCAGCCCTGGGCTTGGACCCAGGGTCGGTGGCTCTCGCGCAGACACGGTACTTGGTCGACAGTGAGATGCGAGGCAAAAAGATTCCGGATATGCAAAGCAGAAGAATGGCCATTCTGGAATTAGTCAAGGCGGCAGGGGGTCTTTGGTCTTACCAAGGGATTCCAGAACATTTAGACGATGATTCAATTATTGAGGCCGCACTGGTTCATCTGGAATTGGAAGATATGCCTATGTTGTTTCAAATCTGGAGCAAATCTCATTTGAAAAGGGTATGGAAAGAGCGCCTTGTAAGTCAAGGTAAAAGGATGAACATTCTCAATTATATTTTAGCTGTTAAAATTTTCGGGGTAAGCAATCCCGACAAATACTTGGATCGCTATGGAAATTGATAATATCCCGACAGTAAAATCGGGACTTACACCTGCTACTCAAGAAGTCATTGAACAGGTCTGCGAGCCACTTTTCCCGACACACAATCCGGTCAAAAACGATGTACACAAGGCTTCTCTCTCCACAATTATTCCACAAGGATGATAGTTTCCAAAGTATGTCTCCCAAGTATGATGTTTCGCCCGAAGAAATTAGAGATTGCATAAAGGTAGCGATGTCGAATAACAAAAAATAGCCGCCTTGTGAGCGACTACTTTTGAGCGGAAAACGAGACTCGAACTCGCGACCCCGACCTTGGCAAGGTCGTGCTCTACCAACTGAGCTATTTCCGCAAATTTCCCTGAAATTTGCGCTGATGTCGGCTGCGCCTCGGAAAAATAAGCAAGCTTCTTTTT